>JAVSMP010000001.1:1709179-2051015 GCA_032027145.1 Ignavibacterium sp.
CAATATTAAACTGGAAATACACTCCAGCTATCTACGAAGGACGTGCAATTGAACTTACTATTAAAAGAAGGGTTAGAATAGTAATTGAAGAACCTCAATTCTATTCACTTGCAGAAATTGAAATCCAAAATTACCATAAAGCAGATTCTGTTTATAAAGCATTGCTCGCAGGTGCTGATTTTGCCTGGCTCTGTATTAATTGTTCTTGTAGTCAATCAAAAGAAAGAAATGGTTTGCTTGGAAGAGTTAATATAAATTACTTTAACAATGAAATAAAAACTCAGATAGCAGCTCTGAAAGAAGGTGAGTTTACTAAACCGATCGTTTATGGTGAGCATTATATTATTTATAAAAGACTGGAGTAAAATAATAAATCATTTTTCTTTTTTAGGTGCTTACAGTGTGTTGTTTAAGAGAATTGTTGAAAATCCTAAAATTACCAGATACTAAAGTAGCAGAAGATTAATGGTTTGTTCATTATCGCAAAAAATTCTATTGAATAATTAAATCATCAAAATCATATTGAAATAAATCTTACTATTCTTTCTTATTCAACAGTTGGCTTTTTAACGGAATGCTTCTGCAGAGAAATATTTGTGTAATGATTTTGAAGTATTAAGTATCTGAATAATATTATTACAAGTAATAATCTGACAGAATCAACCGACATTTTGTTAAGTAATTGTAATTGTTCTTCTGCGGCTTAAATCATAGGAGAGTTAAATTCAGTTAACAATTAAGCTACAATTACGGTTTTTTAAGATGTCTATTTCCTAACAATAACAAAGATATAGCAATTCCGGCTGCAATTAAGTTTATGATACTGCTATTGCTTATAAGTTTATTAAGTATAAAATAATCCTGTATTAAAGAGTAAATAATATAGGTCAATAAAAGGAGTACTCCATAAAAAATATAGTTTCTGTCCTGTTCGAATAAAGCAATAGCAACAATAACAGAAGCAGAACTTAAGGCAATA
The DNA here is from genome assembly GCA_032027145.1 of Ignavibacterium sp. Lineage (NCBI taxonomy): Bacteria > Pseudomonadati > Ignavibacteriota > Ignavibacteria > Ignavibacteriales > Ignavibacteriaceae > Ignavibacterium > Ignavibacterium sp. Next base: position 1,710,159 of record JAVSMP010000001.1, read on the forward strand.
CAAGTAATAATTAGCAGAATCAGGATTATATAGCTATAATTAATATCAATCAGTATTTCAGAGTTATTTATCATAGCAATCAAACCACCAATACCTCTAATTAAACCAAACATAAATATGATTAATGAAGCTGAGCATAAATACCGACATTTCTTTTTTATATTCATAATGTCTCTTACTTAGGTTAAATATTTGTAAAATAGTTTTCGGCTGTATTAAAAAGTTATACAACCATTTTGTGTTAAAAAGATTTCCGGTTTGTTAGCCTCCAAACAAACCGGATTGATGTATTATATAAGTAATCTTATATCTACATCTTAATAATTTCCGGTAATCTAAAATTACCGGATATCTGTACAGGGTAATTATTAAACCAAACCCTTCCACCAGTAGGGTGTGGGAGTTTATAATTCCTGCAAATTAATAAAATAGTCAAGCTCAGATGAGTCAGAATCAGTAATGATTGATTTTCCATTTTTGGTTATCAATGCAACAATTGACCCTTTCTTCCACTCTCCTGTTTTTTCTTTTATAATAGTGTAAAAAGTTTTTCCATCATACATTGCATTGATTACTTCTTCTTTGGTCCAGGTGTAGCCCGCACCAATTTCTGTTCCCATATCATGATGTACTTTTAAATAAGCAATGGAATTTTTGATCACTTCATTTTCGTACCTGATTGCAGAGATAAGGAAATCTGCCCATTTAGTTATCTTGAATCCTGCTTGTATGTTGTAATCAACTTTAAACATTTTGACTCCACTCCTAATGTTAAATGAATTACTACTGTTCATTTTTTCATACTACAGTTGCAATAAATTTTGTCTGTTTCTCTGAATTGCTTACATCAGCATTCATATATTATATATCACATCTGCAGTAACAGATTAAAAAAATTATTAAAGAACCTATGTAATTCTAAAAGGTTGTTAAGAGAAAAGCATTAGTACATGTACTAACGAATTTATAGTGAAAAGTGCAATTTCAAACAGTTTTATATCTGAAATTAGGATGCAATTTTGCGAATTTGATTTTGGTAAAGTAATCGAAATAGAAAATCCGAAAAAATCCCGGATCATTTTTAGGTTGATTGAACAACTTTGTAATTCATTTTTGGATTATTCTCACTGAATATTGAAAAGAAAACAGCTAACAATAACTGAAATGCCAAATTAGTGTAAAACAATACTAATCCCTGATAATCGCCATTCAAGTATATCAATAGACTTGCAACAGATGTAATCATATAAAATGCAAGTACAAGACGAACGATATTAATTTTTTGATTATAGTGAAGATCTATTATAATTCTATAAATTGCTCTGATTGCTATTAAAGTATGAATGATAAGAAGAATGATATTTAAGTTGCTGACGAAATAAACCAGCGAATAGGCAAGTATAAAAACAAAAATCTCAATTTTACTAATCTTGAATGGCTTTGAGCGGTCAACGTTTATTGTGTAAAATAAGATTGGTGCAAATATAACAGCAATCAACTCATTCTCAACTGGTAGTATTGATATGACCAGAGATGTAAGTGGGTCACATATACCAAGAAAAAGGAAAAAATAGAAAAGATTAGTTTTAAATTGTCTGAATATTGGAAGTATCCAGACAACCATAGAAACATATAAAATTAGTAATGCCAATTTCATGTTTTAATCTGGACAATTAGGTGGACACTTGTTCCCAGTTTCCAGGGTTTTATTTTCAGTTGATAGTGATAATACTTCTTTACGTTGTTCTATATTAACAGCTTCAGATTCATCAGTACTTTGTTTATTCAATTTACTGTCAGTCAATAATTCTCTTACCTTCTTAGTGCCGTAAACAGTAAATACATCAGAATCACTATAATCTGCTTGTTCAGGAAAAATCAGTTTACGATTATCGTCGAGAATAATAAGCTGTCTATTTATTAATCCGAACATAATAGTTGTATTAGTTTTGTCCAACAAATTAATAAGATGATTCGAATCCATTTCAACAGAATAGATTACATTTCCGAATAGTTCATTGGCTTCATCAGTTGTATAAAATTTTCCTATTTTGGATCCTGGAGTACAACTGAAAAATAAAAGAGTCAGAGGGATAAGAACGATTAAATAATAATTTTTATTCATTGTATTACCTTTCATAAATTATGACAAAGATTTTAATTGCATCATATAACATTTTCACTATTTCTTTTTGAAAAATACAGCATGCCGCATTTTACAAGTTCTATTTGAGTCTTAGTGTCAAATTTTCTTAATAAGTTCGATCTATAATAATCAATTGTCTTTTTACTTAATGACATTTTTTCTGCCATTTCTTTACTTGTAATACCTTCCATTATCATTTTAAGTATTTGCTCTTCTCTGAAGTTAAGATCAATTAAGTGTTTTGTTTCTTCACTGAATTTTTTCTCATAATTCTGGAATAATGAACTGAGTGAAGCATCGTTCCAGTTTTTGCCAAAATATTTTTCTCCATTACTCACTTTTGAAATCGCATACACTAATTCCTCATCCAATATGTTTTTGTTAACTAATCCCATTCCGCCTGATTTAAGTACGTGGTAAACATATTCTTCAGTATCATACATAGAAAGAAATAACGCTTTAGTATTTCTATCCCGTTTAAGAATCTCTTCCACTGCTTGTATTCCGGTAAGCTCAGGCATAGCAATATCAGTAAGAACAATATCGGGACAATTATTAAAATATTTTTCTATCAGGTCTTTTCCGTTTTCAGCTTCAGCGATAACATGGTACTCTTTATGTTCTTCCAAAAGCTTAATAATACCTTGTCTGAACAAGGTATGATCATCTGCTACTAATATTTTAATTGTTGCTGTCTTCATTTGTCATCAATACTTCAATTGGAAAAGCTGCAATTATTATTGTCCCGCTGTTATTTGAAGAATCAATTTGAAAACTGCCTTTAAGTTTTTCAACACTTTCCTGCATGTTCATCATTCCAAGACCATCAGAAATATATTTTTCATTTAGCAGTTTTTTGGGTTTAAATCCAATCCCATCATCAGAAATAAACAATACCAGCGCAGTCTCTTCAAAAAACAGATTAATTGTAAATGATGTAGCTTTTGCATGTCTTATCATGTTATTAATTGACTCCTGAATAACTCTGAAAATACATATCTCAATATTTTTAGGCAAATGCAATGGCTGTTCAGGAAACTGTAATTGATATTTATACTTACCTTCGCGTGCAACATTATTACACATTGATCTTACAACAGTTTCTAGACCAAGCTCTTCAATATTCAAAGGTTTTAAATTATGAGCAAGCTCTCTTACATCTTTTAATGTAGAATCAAGAATATTAATTGTTCTGTAATATTCTTCTTCAATTAATCCAGAATTCAAAAACTTTTTATAGTTATTAACATTTAGTTTAATCAATAATAAATTCTGGGCGATTGAATCGTGTAATACTCTTGAAAGCCGGTTTCTTTCTTCTTCTATTACTTTTTGTAAATGTGCAGAAGAATTTCTTAAAAGATTTTGATAGTGAGTCATTTGCCGATCATATTCCTTCTGCTCGGTTGTATCCCAAAAATAAAGTTGTGCCATGCCAAGGAAGGATATACCGTGAAAATTAATATCATAATATCTGTCATTTATTTCCAGAGGAAGGATAAAAGATTTATCATTATTTATTATATCTGCTATCTGCAGATCAATTCCGGATATAATTGAATTAATGTAACTCTCATTTATCTTAAGATAAGTAAATCTGTTTTTAGCAGATTCATTCAAATTAATAATTAAACCATCCTGGCTAATTCTGACAATAGGATTCGGGTCAAGTTCTGAAAACATAGAAAGAATTTTTTCTGTTGTTACCTCAAATTGCTTTTTATCTTTCTTATGTTTTTTGATCATCGGGATGTAAATGCCTTTATATGAAATATAGATAATGGCAAGAACAAGAATAAAAATAAGTATAGATATAAAAACCGGATTGTACGTACTAGGAAATGATTTTAGATAATCATTAAACTCAGATGAATTTTGGATTAATACTAACAAAATACTTTCTTTATTATTAAATCATAAATTGAGCTAATACTAAATACAGTTTATAACATAATATTTCAACTTCTCATATTTTCTGATTGCCTGCTGTGTAATCCAAATACAAAATTTAACTTCTGATCCAGTCTTACTTAAAAAGATAATTCTCTTAGGTGAAAAATTTTTAATCTTTTTCTTGACTTTCGGTAAAATTTTCCATTATTTTGGGGTGTAGTGGGGAAAAATGTGGAAGATTAATTAAAAAGGAAATGTTTAGAGGTCAATTTACATATTCAATGGACTCTAAGGGCAGGATTGCAATTCCTGCTAAACTTAGAAAACACATATCTGCCGAAGCAAATGAAACGTTTGTGATGACCAGAGGTCTGTCTAATTGCATCGATTTGTATCCTTTAGACGAGTGGGTGAAGATTGAACAAGCATTGCTTAATCTTAACTCGTTTCAACCGGATGATGCAAGATTTATTAGAATGTTCGTTCAATTCGCTTCAGAAGATGTAATGGATGTTCAATCTAGAATAATGATCCCACCAGCGCTTATTAGTTATGCAGCAATTGAAAAAGAGGTTTTGATTTTAGGTGCTTTGAAAAAAATTGAAGTCTGGAATCCAAAAGTATATGAAGATTATCTTAGCCAATCGCCGCAAACTTATGAACAGATTGCAGCAAAAGTTATGGCAAGTAAATGATAGAGCATCATATTCCTGTGATGCTTTTTGAAAGTCTGGACCTTTTAATAACTGATCAATCAGGTGTTTACTTTGATGCGACACTTGGTTTTGGAGGACATACAACTGAAATTCTCAAACGGCTGACTAATTACGGGAGAATTGTAGCAGCCGATGTTGATACAGATGCGTTTGAATATTCACAGAAAAAATTTTCAAAAGAAGATAGAGTTAGTATTTACAATTTTAATTTTTCATTTATTGATGTGATTACAAAAATAGAATCATTAAAATATTTCGATGGTGTAATTGCTGATCTTGGTGTTTCATCATTTCAACTTGATAATCCTGAATCCGGATTTACTTTTCGTGCTGATGCACCATTGGATTTACGAATGGATAAGACAAAAGAAATTACGGCTGCAGATATAATTAACAGCTATAGTGAAGAAGATCTTGCTGACATTCTTTTTAAATATGGCGAAGAGAAGAATTCCAGGAAAATAGCGCGAAGTATAGTTCAGAAAAGACTGTTAAAAAAAATTGAAACTACAAGAGATATTACTGAAATAATTAGTGAACTGGTTCCTGAAATCTATCTCAGAAAATCTTTAGCAAGGATATTTCAGGCTTTAAGAATATATGTTAATGATGAACTTGGTAACCTTAAACTTTTTCTGGAAAACTCTGTTAACGTATTAAAAAAGGGAGGAAGGATTGTTGTTATCAGTTATCATTCTCTTGAAGATAGAATTGTTAAAGATTTTTTCAAAGGTGAAACAGTAGTAAACCTTAGTCCAAAAGAAGATCCTCTTGGACTGGTAAAAAGAGAAGCCAGATTAAAACTGATAAATAAAAAACCAATTGTTCCATCTGAAAACGAAATTAAAAATAATTATCGCGCCAGAAGTGCTAAATTAAGAGCAGCTGAGAGATTATGAAGAAAAGCTCTAAACCAACATTGCTGCTTGTATTAATTTTACTTTTAATAGTAACTGTCTTTGCTTTGTTAAATGTTGGTGTAAAACTTAAATATGAACAGAAACTGCTCTTAAAAGATAAGGCTGAAAAAATTATTAAAACTGAAAATCAGAAAAAAATAAAACTTACAGCTGAGTATCAAACAGTTACTGCTGAAGAAAGAATTGTTAACATTGCAAAATCTGAACTTGGAATGATCAGAAATACTGAGAATCCCGTTACTATTAAATTCGATAGTAAAAAACTTGAAGAAAGCCTGGAAACTTTAACTCAAAAATATGAACAATAATCGTGCTCTATTTGTAATACTGGTTTTACTGATCATCTTTATCACTTTGGTGGTAAGGTTAGTAAACATTCAGATACTTAAATCTGAAGAGTACTCTTATAACGCACAAAAGCAGCAGACCAAATTAGAAACCATTCAGGCTGAAAGCGGATTGATCTATGATCGAAACAATATTCTGTTAGTTTATAATCGTACTGATATCTCTTTTTATGCTGATTTACGGATGCTGAAACAAAAAGATAAAAATGATATTGCCCGCTTGTTTGCAAAAAAGTTTAATAAAAGTGTTAATTACTATCTGAACTTGTTAAAGGGAAATAAAAAAACTGTTACAATCGAAAAGAAAGTACAATCTGAATTAGCAGAATCACTGAAGAAAATAAAAAAAGATGGATTTTTCTTCCGTGAAGAATCTTCTAGAGTAAACCACTATAATAGTCTTGCATCCCATATTCTGGGATATATTAGCAGTGATGGACAGTATGTGATGGGTATTTCTGAGTACTTTAAAGAAGATCTTAAAGGTGTTGATGGTTCAAGGTTAGTTCAAAGGGATGCACTTGGTCGCATTGTAACTGTTGTTGATGAAAGTATTACGCCAGCAGTATCAGGCGATCATTTTTATCTTACAATTGATAAGAATTATCAGCAGATACTGGAAGATGAAGTTAGAAAAGGAATTAAAGATTATTCAGCCGTTTCAGGCACAGCAATAATGATGAATCCAAATACCGGTGAAATACTTGCACTTACAAATATCGAAGATTATGACCCGAATGAATATTGGAAAGCTAATGATTTTCAGAGAAGAAACAGAGCAATAACAGATACTTATGAACCCGGATCTACATTCAAATCTTTTACTTTAGCATCATTGCTCGATCAAAATCTTTGCAGGCTCGGTGAAACGCTTAATCTTGAAAACGGCAAGTATAAATTAAATTCTGTAAACATAAGAGATACTCATCCATTTAATAAACTCAGTGTTGCAGGAATATTTGAGCAGTCCAGCAATATTGGATTTGCTAAACTTGTGCAGAGAATTGATAATGAAAGATTCTTTAAATATTTACGCGGCTTTGGATTTGGAAACACAACTTCCATTACTTTGCCGGGAGAAACATCCGGGAAACTCCGCAAACCGAATGAGTGGTCAAAAGTCTCTAAAACATATCTGTCTTTTGGTTATGAAGTTTCTGTTACTCCAGTTCAAATGGCAGCAGCATATTGTGCTCTTATAAATGGCGGTGTTTTATACGAACCTCAATTAGTTCAAAGACAAATTTCTGCAAATGGTGAATTAATAAACGAGTTTAAACCGAAAGAAATCAGAAAAGTAATTTCAGAAAAAACATCTGAAGTTATAAAAAATCTTTTAGGTGATGTAGTTAATAATGGTACCGGAAAAAAGGCAAAATCTGATCTTATTACTATTGGTGGTAAAACTGGCACATCACAAAAACTTGTTGATGGAGTTTATTCGAAACAGCATTATAACTCTTCATTTGTTGGATTTTTTCCGGTTGAAAACCCACAGGTTGTTTGTCTGATACTAATTAACTCTCCCGATCAAGGGAAATATGGTGGTTTAGTAGCTGCACCAATATTTAAGAATGTTGCTGAGAGGATAGTTCAAACAGATAACGAAAAATTTCAACAATATCTGAATCCAAATTCTTCATTAAAACCAAAATTTGTTGAAGAAAAACAAGATGATTTCAAGAAGCAGGAATTAAAACATAAATCAAAAAATATTAAAGAAGTAAAATTATCTTCAAATAATAAAATGCCTGATCTGATCAACTGCCAGGTTAAAGATGCAATCAATGTACTTACAATGATGGGCATTAAGTATAAAATTAAAGGCTCAGGTGTAGTTGTTTCTCAAAGCATCACTGCAAATAAGAAATTAATTGGAGATGAGATTTGTTATCTGGAATGTGCTGAATACTTTGTTAAAGGGGCATCGTTTTAATAATGGAATTAACACAGTTGATAAATAGCGTAAGCTCAATTCAGATTACAGGAAATGTTCAGCGTAAAGATGTTGCTGATATTGTTTATGATTCAAGAAAGGTACAAAAGAATTCAGTTTTTGTTGCTATTAAGGGATTTAGTAATGATGGTCACAGATTCTTGCTGGAGGCTATAACTAAAGGAGCGATTGCAGTTGTTGTTGAAAATAATGAAGCATTACCTGATGATTTAATAACTCATTCTCAGATTGCCAAAATACTTGTTAAAGACAGCAGAAAAGCCCTGGCTGAATTATCAAAAGGATTTTATAAAAATCCTACAAGCACTTTAAAGTTAATTGGAATAACAGGTACAAATGGAAAGACTACATCTGCTTTTATTTTGAAAAACATCTTTCAAAGTAATGGATATAAAAGCGGACTGATCGGAACTATCGCAAATTATATCGGTAATGAAAAAGTTGACTCAAAATTAACAACACCGGAATCGAATGACCTTAACAAAATGTTTTACGAAATGATTCAAGCCGGCTGCGAATATGCGGTAATGGAAGTTTCATCTCATTCATTAGTGTTAAACAGAGTATATGGTTTAGATTTTAAGACAGCAGTGTTTTCAAATATAACTTCTGACCATCTGGATTTTCACAAATCATTTGATGATTACCTTAAGGCAAAGAAGATTTTATTTGATAACCTAAACAGCAATTCGTTTGCAATCATTAATAAAGATGATAAAAACTCCGGGCAGATTGTAAATGATTCCAGGGCAGAAGTTTTTACTTATGGAATAAGCGATGGATCAGATTTTAAAATAAAAAATATAATTTACGATTTAACAGGAACCGATTTTACTATTACTCATAAAAATGTTGATTATAAAATTCACACTTCATTAATTGGAGTGTTTAATGCTTACAATGCAGCATCTGCATTTGCTGCAGCTCTTTGTTTAGGCTTTAGTACTGATAAAATAGTAAAAGGGATAGAATCAGTTCCTCAGGTTCCGGGAAGATTTGAAGTTTTAGGTAAAGGAAAGAAAAAGATTATTGTTGATTATTCACATACTGCTGATAGCCTTGAAAAAGCACTGCAAGCAATCAGAGAAATAGTAAAAGACAAAAAACAAGTTGTAACAGTTTTTGGATGCGGCGGTGACAGAGATAAAACTAAAAGACCGCTTATGGGAAAAATTGCAAGTGAGCTTAGTGATAAAGTATTTGTTACATCAGATAATCCAAGGACTGAAAATCCAATTTCAATTATTGAAGATATTAAAAAAGGAATTTCCAAAAATAACTTTGAGATTGAACAGAACAGGGAAGAGGCGATTAAAAAAGCTATTCAAAATTCTAATGAGAGTGCAGTAGTTTTAATTGCAGGTAAAGGACACGAAAGTTATCAGGAGATAAATGGAGTCAGAAATCATTTTTCTGATCAGGAAGTAGCATTAAAGTATTTAGTTTGATGAAAAGAACATATTTAAATATTAAAGATATTTTTAACATCCCGACAGCAGTGATCCACAATCCTGATGTGTTTAAAACTATTTATAATGTTTCAATTGATTCAAGAACTGTTAAAAAAAATACTTTGTTCATTGCAGTTAAAGGTCAAAGATTTGACGGGCATAATTTTATAAATGAAGCTGTAAAAAAAGGTGCGGTTGCTGTAATAGTAAATGAAAATAATTTTAAAAACTTAAGTGAGATTGATATTCCGGTTATAACCGTTAAGGATACAACAAAAGCTTTAGGAGACATTGCAAAAATCTGGAGACTGAAGCTTAAAACTAAAATAATCGGAATTACCGGAAGCGCTGGCAAAACAACAACAAAAGAGATTCTTGCAGCTTTGCTTTCTGAAAAATTTAAAGTGAACAAAACAATTGCAAATAATAATAATCACATAGGAGTGCCGCTGACAATACTGAGCACTAACGAAAAACATAATATCCTTGTTGCGGAGTTAGGAACAAATCATTTTGGTGAAATACCATATACAGCCTCGATCTTAAGTCCTGACTTTGCACTGATTACAAACATTGGCGATTCGCATCTCGAATATTTTAAAAACCGCAAAGGAGTTTTAAAAGAGAAATCTGCATTATTTAATGAAACAATAAAACGTAATGGAAAAGTATTTATAAACAATGATGATAAACTGCTGAAAGAGATTGGAAAGAAAATAAAAAGTAAAGTATCATTTGCTTTGGATGAAAAGGCAGATTATAAAACAAAGATTTTAGGATACGATAAATCCGTAATGCCGCATATTGTAATCAAGAATAAGAAAAAATTATTTGATGCAGTTTTACCGGTTATTGGCGAGAAAAATGTATTAAACTTTACTTCAGCATTTGCAATTGCATCTGAACTTGGTCTAACTGATTTACAAATAAAAAATGCATTAAAGAAAGTAAAAACTTATAGAAAAAGATTAGAAGTTAAGAATTATAGAAAATTTACTCTAATCAACGACACTTATAATGCAAACCCTGATTCAATGAGATCTTCATTTGATGTATTAAATAAGATTCAATCACGCAAAAGAAGAATTGCAGTAATCGGTGATATGTTTGAACTCGGAAATGAATCAAAAGCCAAGCATTTAGATCTTGCAGACTTAATTAATAAAACACAAACTGATGAAATTTACTCGATTGGTAAAATGATGAAACTGATGGATAAAAAGCTTAATGGTAAAACGAAAACCCATCAGCATTTTACACAGCGGGAATCATTAAAAAATATTTTAAAAAAAATTGATATTACTGATTCTGCAATTTTGATTAAAGGTTCACGCGGAATGAAAATGGAAGAATTTGTTTCAGTAATTGAAGACAGAAAAAAATAATGCTTTATTATTTATTTGAATACATAAATAAAACTTTCAATCCTCCGGGATTTGATATTTTCAGATTCTTAACATTCAGATCTGCACTTGCAGCGATAACAGGATTGTTCCTGGCATTTTATCTGGGTCCCAAGATAATTAAAAGATTACAGGCTCATCAAATCGGTGAGGCTAAAAAAGCAGATGGTCCGAATTTTCACTGGTCAAAAGTTGGAACACCTACTATGGGAGGAATGATCATCATATTATCTGTGGTTATTCCGGTTTTACTCTGGGGAGATTTGAAAAGCATTTATATTATTTTAATTCTTGCCGGAACTATCTGGCTTAGTCTGGTGGGTTTTTTGGATGATTATTTAAAAGTAATTAAGAAACTTCCAAATGGATTAATTGCTCGTTATAAATTATTAGGACAGGTTTTTATTGGATTAGTTGTTGGATCGGTAATTTATTTTTCACCTGAGTTTAATGGATATAGTACTTTAACAACAGTACCATTTCTAAAAAATGTTAATCTGGATTTTTCATATCTGTACATCCCGTTGGTTGTGTTTATAATAACTGCAACTTCAAACGCAGTTAATCTAACCGACGGATTAGATGGACTGGCAACAGGAGTAATTGTAATTATAATGATTGCCCTTGCTTTGCTTTCTTACTTCAGCGGTAACCTAATCTTTGCAAACTATCTGAATATAATTTATTTGCCGGGCTCAGGCGAATTAACAATTTTTATTGCCGCACTTGTTGGTGCAGGATTGGGATTTCTTTGGTTCAACTCGTATCCGGCGCAAGTATTTATGGGTGATACAGGATCGCTTGCATTAGGCGGAGCTTTTGGAATTATTGCTGTGCTGATTAAGAAAGAATTGTTTATCCCAATTCTTGGCGGAATCTTTTTTATGGAAACTCTATCGGTTATCATTCAAAGACTTTACTTTAAATACACAAAGAAAAAGTACGGCGAAGGAAAAAGAGTTTTTAAAATGGCTCCGATTCACCATCACTTCGAGATGGTTGGATGGGCTGAACCAAAAATTGTTGTTCGTGCTTATATAATAGGAATAATACTTGCAATCATAACTTTGGCTTCATTTAAGATAAGATGATAGAAATCAGAAATAAAAAAATATCAATTATTGGTGCTGTAAGAAGTGGAATTGGCGCTGCTAAGTTATCAAAACAACTTGGTGCAGTTCCATTTGTAAGCGATTCCGGTTCAGAAAATAAATTAAAACCATCAATAGAAATTTTAAAAAACGAAAGAATTGATTTTGAAATTGAAAAACACTCTGATAGAGTATTTAATTGTGATATAATGATTGTTAGTCCGGGTGTACCTTCTGATTCAGAAGTTATTAAAAAAGCCAGGGCAAGAAATCTGAAAATTATAAGTGAACTTGAATTTGCTTCAGCATTATGCAGAGGAAATATAATAGGTATAACCGGAACTAACGGTAAAACTACTACAACAAGTTTATGCGGTTATCTTTTTAATGAATGTGATAAGAAAACTTATACTGCCGGTAATATCGGTTTAGCTTTTTCAGAAGTGGCTGATAAAGTTAATGAGAATGAATTTGTTTCTTTAGAGATATCAAGTTTTCAGCTTGATCTGATAGAGAACTTTAAACCAAAAGTTGCAATGATACTGAATATTACTCCAGATCATTTAAATAGATATGAAAACAGCGTTGAGAAATACGCAAAATCTAAATTGAGAATATTTGAGAATCAGAATGAAGATGATTTTCTGATCCTAAACAAAGACAGCGATTTGTTAAATCAGTATTTCACTAAAGCAAAAAGTAAGATTTTCTTTTTCTCAACTAAGAAAAAAGTTACTAACGGATGTTATCTAGAAAACGATGAGGTAAAATTTCTGAGAAATGATGTAGTTGAGTTTAGCTGCAAAGTCTCAGATATAAACATTAAAGGTGAACATAACATACAAAATGCAATGGCGGTTATAATTGCAGCTAAAATATTTGAACTTAATCATGAAAAAATCTTAGAAGCGTTAAAATCGTTTAAGGGTGTTGAGCACAGATTGGAATTAGTAAGAGAAATTGCAGGGATTAAATTTATAAATGATTCCAAAGCTACCAATGTCGATTCTGTTGAAGTTGCATTAAAGAGTTTTGATGAGCCGATATTTTTAATTCTTGGCGGGCAGGATAAAGGAAATGATTATTCAATGATTGAAGATCTTGTGGTAAAAAAAGTAAAAAAAATATATGCCATAGGTTCATCGGCAGAAAAAGTTTTTAATTACTTTCATCGCAAAGTTAAAACAGAAATAAAAACTGATTTTAACGATGTTGTTAATGCTTCTTTAAGCGAAGCACGAAGTGGGGATGTTGTTTTACTTTCTCCGGCTTGTGCAAGTTTTGATATGTTTGATAATTATGAACACCGCGGAAAAATTTTTAAGGAAATTGTAAATAGTAAATGAAAAAATTAGCTGTCATAGTATTTTTCGCAACTCTTAGTCTTATCCTGATCGGGTTGATAATAGTTATGAGTGCAAGCAGTACTTATAGTGCAACTAAGTTTAACAACTCATTTTATTTATTTAATCAGCATCTTTATAAAGTTTTGTTTGGCATAGCTATGTTGATTGCATTTAGTTTTATTCCATACGAGTGGTATAGAAATGTAAGTAAACCAGCAGTTATATCAGCAGCTTTACTTCTTTTAATTACACTCATTATAGCTCCACAGGTAAAAGGTTCTGGGCGCTGGCTTAATCTTGGATTTACAACAATTCAGCCGGCAGATATTGCAAAGCTGGTACTTATAATTCATTTGGCTTTTTTACTAGAAAAAAAGAAAGAATATGTAACAGAATTAAAAAATGGTTTTTTGGCTTTGCTTAGTTGGGTGTTCATCTTTGTTGTATTAATATTTTTTCAACCAAATGTCAGTAATGCTTTATTAATTACAGTAGTGTCATTAACTATGATATTTGTGGGCGGTGCAAGGTTAAAACATGTTTTGGTTTCTTCTCTTGTGTTATTAGCCAGTGCGGGAGTCTTTATGATGTTTTTAACGCACTCAAGAAAAAGAATTTTAAGTTTTATTCATTCGTTTGGAGAAAACGGACAATTAGCTCATCAGGTCAAACAAGGAATTATTAGTCTTGGCAGCGGCGGTTTATTTGGTATAGGAATCGGCGGAAGCAGACAAAGTAATCTATTTTTACCAGAATCTTATGGCGATTTTATTCTTGCAATTCTTGGTGAAGAAACTGGATTTGTTGGTGTAATAGTAGTTTTGTTTTTATATCTGACATTATTTACTGCGGGTATTTTAATAGCGAAAAAAACAAAGGACAGGTTTGGTCAGATGCTGGCTTTTGGAATATCATATTCAATAATTATTTATGCTTTTGCTAATACAGCAGTTGCAACCGGAGTAGTGCCGACAACTGGATTTCCGCTGCCATTTATAAGTTATGGCGGTACTTCAGTTGTTTTTTTGTGTATCTCAATTGGAATCCTGATTAATATAGCTATTAACAATTACTTGCTGGAAAAAAACAAACTCAAATCAACAGATACTAATTCGTATAACAAAACAACTTTAGCAGTTGAGGAAATAAGATAATGAAAAGTACAACTCCATATAGATTTTTATTTGCCGGAGGAGGTACTGGCGGACATCTATATCCTGCAATTGCTGTTGCGAATGAGATTAAAAGAATTAAACCAGAATCAGAAATAATTTTTGTGGGTACGAAATCAAAAATTGAAGGAAAAGTTGTTCCGAAGTTAGGATATGGTTTTAAATCGATATGGATAAAAGGATTTTCCCGAAAATTTAATTTTGAGAATTTAATATTCCCGCTAAAACTTTTTGTCTCGCTGATTCAGTCGGTAGTTATTTCTTTCAGGTTTAAACCAAAGGTTGCAATTGGTTCGGGCGGTTACGTTGCCGGTCCAGCTATCTGGGGCGCATCAGTACTTGGTGCAAAAATTATTTTAATGGAATCAAATAGTTATCCAGGAATTACAACAAGACTTTTGGAAAGATATGCAGATGAATTGCATGTTGCTTTTGAAGATTCGATAAAATATTTGCGAAAACCAGAGAAGGTTAAAGTAACAGGTAATCCTGTAAGAACAGAACTCGGTTTAACTAAGAAGGAAGAAGCAAAAAAATATTTTGGACTGGATGAAAACAAGAAAACTATTCTTGTACTTGGAGGAAGTTTAGGTGCAGCGTCTATAAACGAAGCGATTGCTGGTTGTGTGGAAGAGTTAGAAAAAAAATCATTACAAGTAATCTGGCAGACAGGAAAGAATTATTATCATAACTATAAAAATATTAACTTTAGTTCCGTGAAAATTCTGGATTTTATTGAAGACATGGACAAAGCTTACTCAGCTTGCGATGTTTTGGTTGCCAGAGCTGGTGCAACAACAATAGCTGAGTTAACCGTGCTTGGAATTGCTTCAATATTAATCCCTTCGCCCCACGTCGCGGAGAATCACCAATATTATAATGCTAAGTCTCTTGAAGATAATGATGCTGCTGTGCTTATACAGGACTCTGATGTAAAAAATATATTACATAATAAGATTATTGAAATTGCAGGTGATGAAAAGCAGTTAAAAAATTTAAGTGAAAATGCAAAAAAGCTTTCCAGACCGGAAGCTGCAAACATAATTGCAAAGAGTGCAATTAATTATGTGTTAAGTGTATGACGGATGAACAATTAAAAAATAAAAGTAAGTTTAAATACAATATGTCGTTTTACTATCAGTCAACAATTATTTACTTCATTGTTTTTATAGTTTATTTGTTGATAAGAGGACAGTTTGTAGAAAGCTCATATACTTTGATTATGCATGATCCAATTATTTATTTACTTGCTTTTATTGTTGTAGTTGCAATGATTGCTTTGTTGTTTAACATATATCGAAACAGATTTATTGAATTTAGCAGGGAAGGATTGATCTTTAGTGATCGCTTTGGTTCAAAGCTTATTAATAAAAGTGATATTAATATTATTAAGATAGGTAAAGACAGAAGATTTGATAAATCTAATCCATTAAAATTTATAAGGATTAAAATTAAATCAAGGATCAGACCGATTATTGTAAGACCAAGTGATTATGAAAATGAAAATGAATTAGTTAAAAGATTTCATCAACTTAAAACTGAAATTGAAAAACCATAAATGTTTAAGAATATTAAAAAAATTCACTTCGTTGGAATAGGCGGAATAGGTATGAGCGGAATTGCAGAGATTCTGTTCTATCAGGGTTTTAAAATTTCGGGCTCAGATAAATCTTTAAGTGAAGTTACAGATAGACTGCAAAAAATTGGAATCACTGTTTATGAAGGACATTCAGCTGAAAATCTGAAAGATGCTGATGTATTGGTTTATTCTTCTGCTGTTTCATTTGATAATCCGGAAATCAAAGCAGCAATCGCAAAAAAAATTCCGGTAATTAAAAGATCTGAAATGCTTGCTGAGACAATGAGAGTGAAATATGGAATCGGTATTGCAGGAACACATGGTAAAACTACAACAACTTCAATGGTAGGTTTAACATTAACTGATGGTGGAATTGATCCTACAATTATTGTTGGAGGAAAACTCAGCAGTCTGGGCGGAACGAATGCGAGATTAGGGAAGGGAGAATTTATTGTTGTTGAAGCTGATGAATTTGACAGAACATTTTTAAAACTTACTCCAGTTATTGCTGCACTTACAACTTTGGAAAGTGAACATCTTGATACTTATAAAGATCTGGATGATATAAAGGGAGCGTTTACTGAATTTGCAAATAAAGTTCCGTTTTACGGATTTGTTACTCTTTGTATTGATGAACCAGCGCTTAGAGAAATAATGCCGAAAATTAACAAGAAAATAATTACCTATGGATTAAATACCGAAGCAGATGTTCGTGCTGTTAATATAACTCATAGCGGGTTTACAAGTTCATTCAAAGTAGAATATTTTGGAAAGGAACTTGGTGAGATAACATTGAAAATTCCTGGTAAACATAATATTAAAAATTCACTTGTGGCAGTTGTAATTGCAAATGAACTTAGTGTTGATTTTAAAATTATTAAATCATCTTTAGAATCTTTCTCAGGCGTTTTCAGAAGATTTGAAGTTAAATATAATAAGGAAATTCTGGTTATTGATGATTATGCACATCATCCAACTGAAACAGAAGCAACGTTAAAAGCCGTAAGAGATGGATGGAACAGAAGGTTAATAGCTGTTTTTCAGCCGCATCTTTATTCACGTACAAAAGATTTTTATCAGGAGTTTGGTAAAGCATTTCTTAATTCAGATGTTTTTATTTGTACAGATATTTATCCGGCAAGAGAATTACCGATAGAAGGAGTAACTGGTGATTTAATCGCAACATCAGCAAAGGAGTTAGGTCATAAAAACGTTCATTATGTTGCTGATAAAAAAGAAATACCTGGATTTTTAAATCAAATTAAAAAAGATGGTGATATAATAATTACAATGGGTGCCGGTGATATCTGGAAGTACGGAGAGCAGTTAATAGCAATGCTCAATTAAGTGTTATGAAAAAAGATTTTGGAAAATTATTAAGTGTTATTCTTTTATCGGCGATCGTTGTTTTAACAACTTATTTATCTCTTGTTACCTACAGTAAAAAAGGAAAAGAGGATATAAAAATGATAAATATTTTCGGAAATAAATTACTGAACAAAGATATATATATGCGTTTTGCTAATATAGATCAGATATCAGTTAATGATAACATAAATCTAAACATTATTAAAAAAAGAATAGAAGAACATCCCTACATTGCAAAGGCTGAGGTAAAATCTGATGGACGCGGCAATGTTGATGTTAGGATTAAAGAAAAAGATATTTATGCAATACTGCTAACAAAAGCAGAACCGTTTTTTGTTACAAGTGATTTTGAATTGTTAAAGATAATGGAACATACAACCTATTCTGATATTCCTGTCATAAGTAATTTCAGATTATCAGAGAAACCTGTTCCGCAAAAATTGTACAAAACGGAAGATATTATTGAAGCATTTAAAATAATTGACGCAGCTAAAATTACTGATACAGACTTAGCAAAAAGAATATCGGAAATAAATCTGAAAAACGGCGGTGATGTTGTACTCACGTTTTCAGGAGTTAATTATCCTGTTGTTTTCGGAAGAGGAAGTGAATCAAAGAAGATGATTTATCTTAGTTTAGTCTGGGAAAGAATTAATAACTTAAAGGGTGCTTATCAGAATACTGAGTATATAGATTTAAGATTTAATAACGAAGCTTACATTGGAAGCAGAGAAAATACAGGTTTGATTTAATGGAAAAAGATATTCTGGTTGGATTAGATCTTGGTACAACAAAAGTTTGCGCAGTAATTGCAAAAAAAGTTCCTGAACAAAACAGAATTGATGTACTTGGATTTGGTATTGCTCCTTCTGAAGGATTGCATAAAGGATTGGTTGCCAATATTGGTAAAACCGCTGAGGCAATTAAAACAGCTATGGATATTGCTGCTAACAGAGCTGGGTTTGAAGTTACAACTGTAAATGTTGGTGTTGCTGGCGAACATATTACAAGTATGCGCCATAGAAATTATGTAACAATCAATCGTGCAGAAAAAGAAATTATAAAGGAAGATCTTGATAGATTGGAAGCTGATGTCAGAACAATCAGCATTCCGGGTGATAGGCAAATTCTTCATATTATTCCCGAAGAGTTTTCAATTGATCATCATGCTGGAATTGAAGATCCGATTGGTATGTCAGGTTCAAGATTAGAAGCAAGCAATCATGTTGTACTTGCATCAATTCCGGCAATGGAAAATATAAGAAAGTCAGTTGAACGTGCCGGCTTTCAGGTTCAGGATTATATCCTACAGCCGATAGCTTCCAGTGCATCAGTGCTTGAAGAAAGCGAGAAAGATCTTGGAATTGCTTTGATTGATATCGGAGGCGGAACAACTGATATTGCGATCTATCATAAAAAAGCGATTAAACATACACGGGTAATTGGTGTTGCCGGTAATCAGGTTACAAATGATATACGTGAATCACTCGGTGTTATGACAGATGAAGCCGAGAGGTTAAAAAGAGAATATGGCTATGCAAGTGAAAATGCAATTATAAAAGATGAAGATATTTTAATTAAAGGTGTCGGTGCAAGAGGAAATACAAAAATTCCTATCAGCTTACTAACACAAATTATAAGTTTAAGAATGAAGGAATTATTTACTCTTGTAGATAATGAATTACGAACTGCAGGATTTAAATCAAAGATTAAAGCAGGAATTGTACTTACCGGTGGGGGATCATTATTAAGAGGCGTAACAGAATTAGCTGAGGAAGTTTTTGGACTGCCGACAAGAATTGGCGTCCCGCAGGAGCTTGGCGCCGGATTGTCAAATGAAATTGAAAGTCCGGAGTTTGCAACTGTTGCCGGATTGATAAGAGGAATACCTGGCGGCAAATCAAGTGAGTATAAAGGCTTGATTAAAAAACAGAAAGATAAATCGCAAGGGCGGTTTATTATGACACTTAAAAAAGTTAGAGATTTTTTTAACGAATTATAAAATCATATTTAGGAGGACCTATGTCGCGATTTGCAACCATCGATAGAGAAAAACCGATGTCAGCAGTTTTAAAAGTTGTTGGTGTTGGCGGTGGTGGCTGTAATGCCATCGAAAGTATGATAACACGCGGATTAAATGGTGTTGAATACATTGCTGTAAACACAGATGCTCAGGTATTAAGAAGCAGTACGGCAAACTTAAAAGTGCAGGTAGGTAATTCAATTACCAGAGGCTTGGGCGCTGGTGCTGATCCTAACATCGGAAGAAAATCTGCTGAGGAAGATCGCGACCAAATTGCAGATGTTTTATCAGGAAGTGATATGGTTTTTATAACTGCCGGTATGGGCGGTGGAACCGGAACCGGTGCTGCTCCGGTGATTGCTTCAATTGCTAAAAGTATCGGCTCTCTTGTAGTTGGTATTGTTACTAAACCTTTCAAATGGGAAGGTAAAACAAGAATGATAAATGCTGAAAAGGGAATTCAGGAATTGAGGCAGCATGTTGACAGCTTGATTGTAATTCCTAATGAAAGATTGTTAAGTATTCTTGATAAATCTTCTAATGTATTTGCTGCCTTTGATAAACCAAACGAAGTATTATATGAAGCAACTCGCGGAATAGCCGATATAATTACCATAGAAGGTTTGATTAATGTTGATTTTGCTGATGTGCGTGCTGTTATGAATTCAAGTGGAGAGGCTTTGATGGGATGCGGAATTGCAAGCGGTGAAAATCGTGCAATAGAAGCTGCACAAAAAGCTATCTCAAGTCCGCTGCTTGAAGGAGTTAATATTAAAGGCGCAAAAAGTGTACTTGTTAATGTTACCGGCTCAAGCAATATGACAATGCAGGAAGTTAATGAAGGTAATTATGTTATTTATGAAGCCGCTGGTGAAGAAGCTAATGTGATTTTCGGTATCGTTAAAAAAGAAGAAATGAACGATTACATTTCATATACAGTAATTGCAACGGGATTTGATAGTGCCAGACCGGCAGGTTTTGGAAAGGCTTCAAGCAACAAAAAATCTACTAATTTTATCTCAGGCAAGCTTCAGAGTGGTTTTGTTGATCTGTTTAACAATAATACTCCGGATACAAATGTTGATGCAAATAATCTTGATGTTCCAACAATTCTAAGAGTTAATAGCCCAAAGGCATCACTTGATGACGATGAACAAAAAAATACTCCGAGTGGATTTACTGTGGAGAACTCAAGATATTCCTGGGCGAAGGAAAAAAATGAAAAGAAAAATGATTCAGATAATGATGACGACAGCTCTTCATTTTTAAGAATGATTATGGACTAATTATAAGCAATTAGATAGAACTTTTTAAATCAATAGCTTTAGGAGAGGATTTATGAGTGATGGACATTCAAATTCTGAGTGTGAAAAAATTCTCTCTGCAATTAATACTGAAAATGAGTTCTTCGATGGTAAAGAATATTTCGAACAACTTGATAGGACTATTAAATTAAATGGTAAAGTTATCGTTTATCTTTCCATTATCTACGGGATAATAATTTTTTTAGCCTTAATCTATTTGCTAATGTCTTAAGCTGAACTTTAATAAATAATTAAAGAACAAAGTTAGACTAACGTAGATCTATATAATTAAAAGAACTATTTTCACTCGTCAATCAACCGCGATTCAATCATTACTTCTTTATCATAATCAACCGTAACAATTATTCGGTTTGGTCTGCAGCAAACACGGCAGTCTTCCACAAAATCCTGCTTACCCTCAATCGTTAAATCAATCCATACAGAATTTTCTACGCCGCAATATTGACAAACCCAATCTAATGTATCATCAGTTTGCATATTTACCTCGCAAGAAAATTTACACTTCTAATAAGGCATTTAAATTGTTTAAAATCAATTGTTAATTACGCTATTGATTCTTTGATGCAAAAATTTTATATAGTGTTCAAGTGTTCACTATTTTATTAATATTGAATCTGAAAAGAAAAGAATTATCATCCTTAAGAATGGAACTTGAAGAATTAACATATCGGGCGCCGAAAGAATGGCGCGAAACTACAAAGTTGTTTTCACTGCATCCGCCTATACCACGAAACACAAAGAGAATTGATTTTGATATTTATGACTTTGAAATGCTTTTTAATGATATAAAGACAAATCAACTCATTCGCACAGGACAGACAATAGGATGTTTTTATATCGAATCACCAGGGATGAGAGCATTGCTTCGTAAACTTGATGTACATGATTTTGAAATGCTAACTGCAGCAAGTTCAATTATTCGCCCAGGTGTTGCAGAAAGCGGAATGATGCAGGAGTTTATTGCACGCCACAAAGATCCTGCTAAACGCAAATATTTTATTCCGGAAATGCAAAAAGTTCTTAGTGAAACTTATGGAGTTATGATATATCAGGAGGATGTAATAAAAGTTGCACATCACATTGCAGGCTTAACTTTGGAAGAATCAGACCTTCTCCGACGGGCTATGAGCGGAAAGCTTCGCTCTCATGCAACAATGCAAAAGCTGACTGAGAATTATTTTTCTTCATGTAAAAGAAAAGGTCTTACAGATAAGCAAGCCGATGAACTATGGAGACAGATAGAATCTTTTGCAGGATACGCATTTTGTAAAGCCCACAGCGCATCTTTTGCTTTGCTTTCTTATCAGGTTGCATTTCTAAAATCACATTATCCTGCCGAGTTTATGGCAAACGTATTAAGCAACGGCGGTGGATTTTATTCTGCAGCAGTTTACATTTGGGAGTGTAAACGGCTCGGATTAAAGATTCTGTTGCCATCTATTAATAAAAGTAATTACGGATACACCGGCAGAAATGATGAAATACAAATTGGTTTGATGGCGATAAAAAATCTTTCTGCCAATAGCTGCCATATAATTGTTGATGAAAGAAAAAGAAATGGCGAGTATCATTCACTGGCGGATTTTCTTATTCGCACTAAACTTGGATTTGAGGAAACATCAATACTTATCAAATGCGGGGCAATGGGATGCTTAAAAAAAACGAGACCGGAGCTTTTACGTTTGCTTGATATTTATATCCATAAAAGAAAAATACTTATCGAAAATTATAACGATCTTTTTTTACACGAAACATTTTTACTTGAAAATGAAGTAAGGACAAATGTAAACTTCAGTGTCGAAGAAATCTGTAAAGCAGAATATCAAACATTTGATTATATGGTTACTCGTCATCCGCTTTATTTTTACCGAGATGAAACTGAAAAACCGGATATTGTTAAAGCCAGAGATCTTGAAAAACATCGCGGCAAAAATGTTAAGCTTATTGGATGGTATATGACTTCCA
Organism: Ignavibacterium sp.; assembly: GCA_032027145.1. Classification (NCBI taxonomy): domain Bacteria; kingdom Pseudomonadati; phylum Ignavibacteriota; class Ignavibacteria; order Ignavibacteriales; family Ignavibacteriaceae; genus Ignavibacterium; species Ignavibacterium sp. The sequence goes on from JAVSMP010000001.1 coordinate 1,732,861, forward strand.
AGCGAATCAAAACAAGAAAAGGAGAGATAATGAAATTCCTTTCACTCGAAGACAGAACAGGAACTTTTGAGGCAGTTATTTTTCCGCGCGAGTATGAAAAATATGCCGAGCAGACAATCTCTATGGGTCCCTATGTTATTGTTGGCAAGGTTGATAAGAACGACGCGACGAATGTTGTTGTAAGTAGTTTATCAATTCTGTCATTTGCATCTGTAAAGGTTGCTGATCAAAAGGACAGCGTTGACAACAAATATTTTGGTGATATAGAAAAAGTAAGCGAAGATGATTTTACGCTGCTGGAAGGAATTGACAAAGAAAAACTTAGATTGGCTTATGCAGGTTGAAGTTTATTATTACTAGTCTTAAAGAGAATTGAATTATTTCATATTCACAAATTGAGTAGGGAAATCCAGTTCTGAATCTTTTATTAATTTTATAACCACCTGTAAATCATCAATCTTTGGTGCAGTTACTCTGATTTGTTCATCTTGTATTTGTGCGTTAACCTTTAACTTTGATTCCTTAATCATTTTTGTAATGATTTTTGCATTATCCTTTGAAATTCCGCTTTGCAGACTAATTGTCTGTTTTAGTCTTCCTCCGGCAGCAGCTTCCGGTTCATTAAACTTTAAGGCTTTAATAGAAATTCCTCTTCGAATAAATTTTGTTTCAAGAATATCAATTGATGCTTTGCGCGAGTAATCATCTTTGGTATTGAGTGAGAGTAATTTATCTTTTTTATTTAACTCAATCTGAGTTTTAGAATCTTTCAAATCGTAACGCTGATGTATTTCTTTTAATGCCTGATTAACAGCATTATCTACTTCCTGAAAATCAATTTCAGATACAATATCGAAAGAATGATTTTGTGCCATCTTAAACCCATTATTTTTAAGTCGGGGTGATAGGATTCGAACCTACGACCTCTTCGTCCCGAACGAAGCGCGCTAGCCGGACTGCGCTACACCCCGAATACTATTTGTAAAAGAAAAATTCTGCGTATTCGGTTCTAATAAATTTTTTATTTTTAAGTTTTTTGAGTTTTAACTCAAATCTATTCGCATCTAAGTTGTTTTCAAAACCTCTTAAAAAAATCAACTCCCAGGATCCTTTAGCTTTTGTTGATTTATTTTGTCCTGAATTATGTTCAACTAATCTTCTTTCAATATCTCTAGTATGTCCTATATACCAGCGTTGATTAGCAGATGATTCAATTATATAAGTATAAAACATTTCCACGACCTTCCCGACCTGTCGGGACGCGCTAGCCGGACTGCGCTACACCCCGAATACTATTTGTAAAAGAAAAATTCTGCGTATTCGGTTCTAATAAATTTTTTATTTTTAAGTTTTTTGAGTTTTAACTCAAATCTATTCGCATCTAAGTTGTTTTCAAAACCTCTTAAAAAAATCAACTCCCAGGATCCTTTAGCTTTTGTTGATTTATTTTGTCCTGAATTATGTTCAACTAATCTTCTTTCAATATCTCTAGTATGTCCTATATACCAGCGTTGATTAGCAGATGATTCAATTATATAAGTATAAAACATTTCCACGACCTTCCCGACCTGTCGGGACGCGCTAGCCGGACTGCGCTACACCCCGAATACTATTTGTAAAAGAAAAATTCTGCGTATTCGGTTCTAATAAATTTTTTATTTTTAAGTTTTTTGAGTTTTAACTCAAATCTATTCGCATCTAAGTTGTTTTCAAAACCTCTTAAAAAAATCAACTCCCAGGATCCTTTAGCTTTTGTTGATTTATTTTGTCCTGAATTATGTTCAACTAATCTTCTTTCAATATCTCTAGTATGTCCTATATACCAGCGTTGATTAGCAGATGATTCAATTATATAAGTATAAAACATTTCCACGACCTTCCCGACCTGTCGGGACGCGCTAGCCGGACTGCGCTACACCCCCAAAAAAAAGATATTAGCTGAACAAATATAAAAATAATTTTAAATACAGTTCGATAGTTCTTTACTTTAAAATCTTTTACCTTTAAGTTTGGGCAAATAAAATTAACCTTTAACTCTATCCCGCGAGATGGAAAAGGATGAAAGAAATTAAACATAAACTAAAATAAGGTAAACCTCTGAGGAATTTGTTCCGAAGAGGCTTTTTTGTATATGGTCATAAAATCAAAAATATTGGATGAAGAAGGATTTGATAGAATCCTAACCAGAATAGCACACGAAGTTCTGGAAAAAAATAAAGGTTCGCATAATCTTGTTCTAATGGGTATGAGAACAAGAGGTGAGTTTTTAGCAGAACGGCTTAAAGAAAAAATTCATCAGATAGATAACAGCGATCTTCCATTTGGTGTTTTAGATGTAACTCTTTATCGTGATGATTTTAGAACAAGATTAAAACAGCCTGAAGTGTCAGTTTCAAATATAACTTTTGATATAAATGAAAAAGATATAATTCTTGTTGATGATGTTCTTTATACAGGAAGAACTGTTCGCTCAGCATTAAATGCAATTATGGATATGGGAAGACCAAGTTCAATCCAACTTTGCATACTAATTGACAGGGGGCATCGTGAACTGCCGATTCGTGCTGATTATGTTGGTAAGAATATACCAACTTCGCACAGCGAAGAAATAAAAGTTAAAATGAAAGAATTTGATGGCGAGGATGCCATTTATATTGTTGAATCAGAAAAGAAGTAAAAAATATGTCATTATCAAACCGTCATTTATTAGGAATGAAAGATGTTCCTAAAGAAGATATACAGTTAATTTTAGATACAGCAACAACTTTTAGAGAGGTTTTAGAAAGACCTATAAAAAAAGTTCCGACATTGCAGGGAAAATCAATCGTAAATTTGTTTTATGAAAGTTCAACACGAACAAGAATATCATTTGAGTTAGCTGAAAAAAGATTATCTGCAGATTCAATAAACTTTGCAGTTTCAGGCAGCAGTGTTAGTAAAGGAGAAACACTAAAAGATACTGTAAAAAATATCGAAGCAATGAAAGTAGATATGATTGTTGTAAGGCATGCTGCTGCAGGTGTTCCATTGATGCTTACAAAGATTTCAGATGCAAATGTCATAAATGCAGGTGATGGAATTCACGAGCATCCAACACAAGCTTTACTTGATATGTATTCCATAAGAGAAAAGCTTGGAAAACTTGAGGGATTAAAAGTTTGTATAGTCGGTGATGTTGCACATAGCCGGGTAGCTCTATCAAATATCTATGGACTAAAAACAATGGGCGCAAAGGTTTCTGTTTGTGGTCCTTCTACAATGATTCCAAAATATCTTGATGAGCTGGGTGTAAATGTTATCCATAGTATTGATGAAGCAATTCAGGAAAATGATGTATTAAATGTTTTAAGAATCCAGCTAGAAAGAAAAGCAAGAGAATATTTTCCGTCTATCAGAGAGTATTCTAAATATTTTGGAATTGACAAAGAACGATTAGAAAAAAATGGTAAAGATATTTTAATACTGCATCCGGGGCCTATAAACAGAGGTGTTGAATTGTCTTCTGAAATTGCAGACGGCAGCTCGCAGATTATTTTACAACAGGTTACAAATGGTGTTGCTGTTAGAATGGCAGTACTTTATTTACTCGGGACACTCAATTAAAAATTTAGAAAGTTTATAAAAATGAAATTAGTATTAGACAATGTTAATCTTGTAAATCCAGATCAAAAGCTAAATGAAAAAGACGTAAGCATTTTAATTGAAGACGGAAAATATAAAAAGATAGGGAAGCTGACTGAAGCAGATAAAAAGGATGCAAAGGTTTTAGAATTAAAAGGAAAATTTGTTGTTCCCGGTTTTTTTGATATGCACGTTCATTTACGTGAACCAGGAAGAGAAGATGAAGAGACAGTTATTACAGGATGTAATGCCGCAGCAAACGGTGGATTTACCGGAATTGCCTGTATGCCTAATACTGAACCAGCAATTGATTCTGCTGAAGTAGTTACATTGATCAAAAAACAGTCAGTAAAACATTTAGTTGATGTTTATCCTATTGGTGCTGCAACTGTTGGACGGAAAGGGGAATTGCTTTCTCCAATGGCTGAATTAAAAGATGCAGGAGTCGTTGGATTTTCTGATGATGGAGTTGCAATTAAAACAGCAGCAATTCTGAAAAGAGCACTTGAATATGCAAGGATGTTTAATCTTCCGATTATTGAACATTGTGAAGATGAATCTCTTGCCGGTGGTGCAATGAATGAAAGTATTAATTCCACATTACTTGGTTTGCCGCCAATACCAACCGTAGCCGAAGACCTGATTGTTATGCGCGATATTTTATTGGCTGAATATGCTGATGCAAAAGTTCATATTGCACACATTAGTTCAAAAAAATCTGTTCAAATGGTCCGCGAAGCCAAGAAAAAAGGAATAAAAGTTACTGCAGAAGTTACGCCGCATCATTTTACACTTACGGATGATGCAGTTAAAACCTATGATCCCAATGTTAAAATGAATCCACCACTTCGAACAAGGGCAGATATTGATGAAATTATTGCCGGATTAAAAGACGGAACAATAGATTGTATTGCATCTGATCATGCACCCCATTCTCTTGAAGAAAAAGAGATGGAATTTGAATATGCTCCAAATGGAATTATTGGATTAGAAACTCAAGTTGGTTTAGCATTTACTGAGTTATATCATAAGAAAGTACTAACTCTTGAACAGATGATTGAAAAGCTGTCTATCAACCCAAGAAGAATATTAAATATTAATATTCCGCAAATAAAAGAAGGTGAGTTAGTAAATATCACAATTCTTGATCCAGATGTTATATGGACAGTAGATAAAACAAAATTTAAATCTAAATCAGTAAATACGCCCTTTGATAAACGTTTGTTAACTGGTAAATCTGTTGCAATAATTAATAAAAATCAGATATTTATTGATGGGAAGTTTGAAAGGCTATAAATGATCTAAAGATTTAAGTTATTGTATTCAGTTGTTGTTCATTTATCTATACAATTACTAATTGGAATACTAATTATTTCTTATAAAATGCCGCTTTTATAGTGGCATTTCTTTTGGCTAATTTTTGTAGTAATTGAATTTATCGAAAAGGTGACAACATGAAAAAGATAACTATAACCGCAGCTCTATTAACAACTATGTTAATAATAACTTCTTGTAATATTAATGATAGTTATGACAACGATTACACTCCGCCAGCAGCACCAAGTGGAATACAAGTTTTAAATGGAGATAATAGAGTAGATATTTACTGGAATAAAAACCGCGAGTCTGACGTTGCCGGATATAACGTTTATTACAATTATACTTATGAAGGCAGATACACCTTAATTGGTTCCACTTCAAGTACACACTTTGCAAACATCTACGCCGAAAATGGTGTAAAATATTATTATGCTGTAGCTGCTTATGATTATAACGGCAATGAAAGTGAATTAAGCTATGATGTAATCTATTCAACACCAAGACCTGAGGGTTTCAATCAATCTATATTTGATTATAGAAGATTCCCAAATAAATCAGGTTTTACATTTAATGACTATACAACTGTTCCATATAATGATAATGCAACTGATTTCTTTTTTGAGATTTATCAGGGAACACCTTATTTAGTTGTTTATGATGATACTGACATTCAGGATATGGGATTGACAAATGATATTTACGATATTCCTTATGCACCTGTTAACGGTTGGAATCCTGACAAAGAAGAAATCGCTAAAATTGGTCATACTTATGTAATCTGGACTTTTGATAATCACTTTGCAAAAATCAGAGTTAAAAACATTACATCTGACAGAATTGTATTTGATTGGGCATTCCAGTTAGTCAGTGGTGAGTATCAGTTGAAACCAGTTATAAAGGGTACTGGAGTACGTGAATTACACAGAAGTAAATTGGCGAGATAATAAAGAATTTATTACTTTTGTCGTGGGTTTGTAAGTAAATATTAAATTACAAACTCACGACAAATTTTTATCGATATGAACAAAATATTTTATATAATTTATTTTACATTTTCTCTAAGTCTTACTTTTTCTCAATCATCTAAGTTTACAAATAAAACCGGTGAACATATTGAAAGTAATCAGCAAGAATCAATATTTAATGAAATTGAGTCGGGGATTAAAGAAGGTAATGTAGAAAGTATTTCAAAATATTTTGGGCAGCGGACTTATTTTAGTTTTTCCAACGGTATTAATGGATATTACAGCAGCAACCAGGCATTTTATGTGCTTGAAGATTTTTTTAGAATTTACAAAGTAACATCATTTAAATTTGAGCATATAAAAAAAGACAAGCTTAATTCCTACGCAACCGGAAAGTATAATTATGACAATAAAGGTCAGCGAAGCACTGCACAAGTATATATTTCTATCAAAAAAGTTGGACCAAATTGGATAATAACTCAATTCACTATTAACTGATGTTAAAAAAGATTGCAGAAAAATTCAAAGGCGATAGAAAATATTTCTCTATCGTCTTTTTTATTTTAATGATGCTTGTTGTATCTGGTATTGTTACAGATAACTATATTGATAAAACTAAAGGTAATTGGTCCAATTTAGTAGTTGAAAAAATTTCTGAGCTAGAAAACTCAGTTAAAAAAGATTTCAATTTTAAACAAAGTGATCTGCTGCAGAAATTAAACATTGTTAAAAAGGATCTTCGCGCATCATTAGAACCGGAAAATGAAACATATAAAGAACTTTTAAGGTCTATAAATAACCGATCACTTGAGAATTTTTCAATTGAGATTTTTGCTCCAAATGGAAAATTAATCGCATGGAATAATCGTATTGCACTAAACCCAGAGGGATTATTTCCATTAAGTTTTCCATTGGGTGAAGTCTATTTCCTGTCTAATGATATTGTTACTAATCTTGCTATTATAGATACTGCTCATATTCAGTCGGATGATTTTTATATTGCACTTTCTACTCCAATTGAAGAATTGGTAAAAATTAATAATCAGTTTTCTAAAAATATAAGTTTTACGCAGGATATATTAGATAAATATGAGATTGATGCAGAGATAGACTATTCAGCATATTCAGAAAAATCAAAAGACGGAAGAAAATATTCATTTGAATTAATAAATAATCGGGGAAGTAAAATAGGCATAGTTTCTTTTGTTAAACCATCTTTGAATAATTCAATAAACATTATAAAAGATAATTCAACAAAGATTCAATCATTACTTGTATTACTTACTCTTCTTTTTGTCGGATTAGGATTGATGTCTGACTTTAAAAAAATTCAGTCATATTTCTTCAGATTTATTCTGCTTATTATTTATTTAGTGATATTAAGAATTCTGATCTTTGCATTCAGTTTTCCATCGAACTTTATTTCCGGACCACTTTCTAATCCGGCTTACTTTTCTTCCTCGTTTGCATGGGGATTTGTAAAGTCACCAATTGAGTTTTTTACAACTGTCTTTTTTGTATTGATTCTATCAATCCAATTTTTCCGTTATACAAAAAATTATTTGTTTAACTCTGAAAGAAAAACACACAAAAAGTATTTTATTGCTGCTGCATTAGGTTTATCAGTAATTATATTTTTATTAATAAGGGGTATAAGTGCAACAATAAGAAGTATAGTTTTTGATTCAACGATCAGATATTTTAAAGAACCCAACCTGATTCCTGATTTACCTTCAATTACAATGAATCTGAATATGCTGCTTTTTACATTTGCAGTAGTTCTGATGATTTTGGGATTCTTAAATATCATTTTAAGTTTTATCTGTTCAGAGAAGATTCGAATAAAACAGTATCTTTTTTTAGTAGTGATAATTTACATTGCATCTTTTATTGTTTACCTGATAAGTAATGATCAACTGCTTACACCAATAATGCTTTTTTTAATATTATTATTTCTGCTATTACTTTACTATCAGGTAATTATCAGAGAACAAAACTCTATCTACAATTATCTTATTATTTTACTTGTAAGCTCGGTGATTTCAATTTCCTTACTTAATCTCTTTAATACAAAGCTGGAAAAAGAATCGCTTAAAACTACTTCCTGGGAAATCAACAGAACAGATTCCAATTTATTATCATTTATGCTTGATGAAACTATACGGAATGTAAAAAATGATAAGAATATATTAAGTCAGTTTGGTGAAAGATTTGCAAATTACAACGCTATTGCTTTTAAGCTGTGGGCACAAAGCCCGATGCAAAGAGAATCTCTCAATTCCGGAATTCAATTTTATAACAGTAAGAAGCAAATTATTGGTGAATATCTGATAGGAATTCAGCCTGATCAGTCAATATTTAATAGCATTAGTAAAGATGATGAAATATTGGTAGTTCCGGTTTATGATAAACAAGAAAATGTTATTGATTATTACAGCGCAGTGATTGAGATAAAGGAGCGTGGAATATTAAGAGGGTACATTGCAGCTTTTGTGGATTTTAATATTAAATCTATTGGAGCTTTGAACTATCCGACATTTTTAGAATCAAATCTTTCAGTATTTAATAAAGTTGTTGATGTAAAGCAGCTTAAAATATTTCAGTTTAGTGATAGAGTTTTAAAAAATGTTTATGGAGATATTTATCCTTCAAGAGATCAGATAAAACAAATACTTAACACTTCAGTTGATAGTTTATTTAGCGACAGCTGGCTAAAAATAAATTTCAATTCAGAAAAGTATGAAGCCTATCTGCTTAAATCTGAAGAAGATGACTCTGAAATTTTAACTGTTGTAGCAATTCAGGAAAGTGCTTTTTCATGGGATCTGTTTAAATTTTTTAAGATATTTATAATTCATTCGTTGTTTATAATAATTGCTTATCTACTAATAGCTTTTTTCTGCGTACGCAAAATAAATTTGACTTTCAAAACAAAGCTTTTACTTTCATTTCTTTTTATCTCAATTATTCCTGTAATTGTATTAGCTGTTTATAATACAAATCTGGTTACCGAACGCGGCAGAGAAGAGATATTGAATGAACTTAGTCAAAGGGCAGATTATATTGAGAAAAATCTCGTTGCTCAATTAAATAAATATAATAACAGAGATATAATAACCGCATCACAAAATGCCTCTGATGAGCTTGGAATATCTTTCGCTTTGTATTCTTCAACTGATCAAATTTATAATTCAAATGATATATACAATAAGATTGGATTGATGCACAAAAAACTGAATCCAAAAGCATATTACTTTTTAAATTATTTAAAGTATCAGGAATTTATTACAACTGAAAAAGTGAGCAATTATCAATATGATTCATACTTCAGATTTATTCATATAAAAGATAAAGATTATATCCTTTCAGTTAATGATGCTTTTAATAAAATCAGGGTTACAATATCTACTAATGAAATTAATGTGGTGATATTTGGAATTTATTCTTTTGCTGTAATTATAATAATCATTATCAGTACCATTTTTGCTAATCAGATTTCTCAGCCAATCCAAAGATTAACAAAAGCTGCTGATGCTGTATCCAAAGGTGATTTGAATGTTACGATAGAACATAATGAAAGAGGAGAACTTAAAGATCTGCTTGATGGTTTTAATCAAATGACTTCTGAACTTAAAAAAAATCAAGCAGAAATTGCTGAAATGGAAAGGGAAGCTGCCTGGAAAGAAATGGCGAAACAGGTTGCACACGAAATTAAAAATCCGCTGACGCCAATGAAGTTAGCTTTACAGCAATTGATAATTTCTTACAAAGATAAAAGTAAGGATTTTGATAAACTATTTGAGAAAGTATCTGCTACTGTACTAAATCAAATAGAAAATCTGAATCATATTGCATCAGAGTTCTCTCACTTTGCTAAAATGCCAAGCCTTAAAATTGAAGAAGTTGATCTCCTAAGTGTGCTTAATGATACTGTTAATATGTTTATGCACGAAAAATCAAAAATTAGTGTTAGCACAGATTTGAAGAGTGTTGTTATAGATGCTGATGTAGGTCAGTTAAGAAGAATGTTCATAAACCTTATCAGAAATTCAATTCAAGCTGATGCTTCGGTAATTAATCTGAAAGTTTTTGTAAGTGAGAATAATTATATTTTAACTATTAACGATAACGGTAAAGGAATACCTGTTTTACTAAAAGATAAAATCTTTGAAGAAAACTTTACAACAAAAAAACAGGGAATGGGTTTAGGATTAAGTTTAGCAAGAAGATTTATGACAAATATAAACGGAGAAATTAATCTCAAAGAAAGCAGTAGTGACGGCTCAACATTTGAATTGATATTTCCGGCAAAACTATTTAACAAATGAGCAAACTTACACCTAATCAGGAATTAGCACTTAATACAAAAGGAAATATAGCTCTTACTGCAAATGCAGGATCAGGTAAAACTTTTGTACTTGCCAGAAGGTATTTAAGTGCGCTCTTGGAAGACAAACTTGATATATCTGCTATTGCTGCGATTACTTTTACTGATAAAGCTGCAAGTGAACTGTATAACAGAATATCTGGTTTGATTGATAATTATATAAAAACCTGTACAGATAAAAAAGAACAGATAAGAGCTGAAAAAATAAGAAGACAACTTGTATCTGCAAACATTTCTACAATACACTCATTTTGTATAAACATATTAAGAGATTTTCCGGTTGAATCGAATTTAGATGCCAGATTTATTCCTATTGATGAAAATTTATCACTGGATTTAATTGAACTTTCTGTAGAAGAAAGCATAAAAAAAAGTTTCGATGATCTATCTACTATTGATGAAATTAAAGACCTTATAAGAATTCTTGGATCAAAAAACAGATTGTTAAAGCAGGTTGTAAAGCTTGTTGAAAACAGAAAAAATGTTCAGGTATTGCAGAGTAAAATTTATTTGCAAAGTAAATCTGATATTAAGGATTTCTTTAATAAGACTTTTGAGGAATACTTCGATCAGGTTTGGAATGGTATTAAAGGAAAATTTTTAAACCGTTTACAACAAATCAATAATAATGTATTAATTTCTGATCCGGAGAACCCAAATGCTAAACAGCTTATTCCGATACTTTCAGTACTTAAAGAAAGTAAATTATCAAACGAAATTATTCTGTCATTAGATCAAATCAGATCGCTTATCTTTACACAAAATTTAACTTTAAAAAAACGCGGATATCTTAGCAAAGTAACAAATGAATTAATCATAGAAGAAGTGAGAATAGTTGAAGATATTTTTTTTGATATTCATAAATTCGGGATACCTGAAGAAAACTTTGATAATGAAATTCTGCTTGCAGATTTTGGTATAAAACTGTTAAAATTATTTGATAATAGTTTACAAACCTATGAAAGAAAGAAGAAAGCCGAAGGTTATATAGACTATGAAGATATTTTACTTTATGTAAAACAGCTACTTCAAATTCCAACCGTACAGGATAATCTTGCAGAAAAATACAAACTAATAATGGTAGATGAATTTCAGGATACAAATGAAATTCAGTATCAGATATTCTTACCTCTGCTAGACTATCTGCGGAAAGGTAATCTGTTTATTGTTGGTGATGAAAAACAGAGTATTTACAAATTCAGAGATGCAGAAATTGAGATATTTAACCTTACACGGAACGATATTAAAAAAGCAAGCAGTAATGATAATTTGTTAGTCCTGCCTGATAGTTTCAGAATGAGTCCAGAAATCTGTGTGTTCTGTAATTATATTTTCAGAAATATATTCAAAGATCCTGTTGAATTATTTGGAGAAGTTACTGCGGCAGATTTGATATGTGCACGCAAAGAAAAAGTTGATGGTAAAGTTGGATTCCTGATTAACATTGAAGATCCTGAATCAGAGATTACTGAAGAACAAATGATAATCAGGAAAATAAAACAAATAAAAAATCAATCGAGTTATAATTATTCTGATTTTACCATTCTTGTCCGTAAGCGAAAGCACTTTGACAGACTAGAAAAAGAATTAATCAATCATCTAATTCCTTACTCTATCATTGGAGGAAGAGGGTTTTATCAAAGACAATCTATAAATGATATTTATAATTACTTATCATTTTTATCTGATAAAAATAATAATACTGCATTAGTTGGAGTTTTAAGGTCGCCGTTTTTTAATGTAAGTGACAGCGATTTATATAAAATATCTCTGCAAAACGGCAGAAGTTTTTGGGAAAGACTAAACAGTTTTTCCAAAGAAAAAGGATTGAATGATATAGTTAATACTCTAACAGAAAATCTTGCACTGTGTAATTCACTCAACATCTCTCAGTTAATCGAAAAGCTTATTACTGATAATGATTATTTAGCAGCTCTTTCATCAAGGATAGATGGGAATCAGGAAGTTGCTAATGTGTTTAAACTTATTAGTATCGCCCGAAATTTTAATGCAACCGGATTCAGAAACCTTTACGATTTTATCAATTATCTGAAAGATGCAATTACAGAATCATTAGATGAAGCGCAGGCATCCGGCATTGTTAATACCGATTCAGTTAAATTGATGACAATCCATCAGGCAAAGGGCCTTGAGTTCCCGATTGTATTCTTATATAAAACAGAAGAAATAAGTCAGCGTTCAACAGCGAAAACAGGAGAAGTAATTGTTGATAAAACATTTGGTTTGTTAACCAAGCTTCCAAAAAATGGAGAGTATTTTGATGATTATTATTCTAGCCCAATAGTTAGTCTTTATAATTTTATAACCGAAAAAAAAGACTATGCAGAATTAAAAAGACTTCTTTATGTTGCTGTAACAAGAGCGATGGATCAATTATATATATCCGGAACAATAAAAAAAGATAAAGTACTAAACAAGAATTCTTTTTTGTCAATGCTTGGTTCAGGATTAAACAGTGATTTTAATTCGGAGAAAATTAATATATCCGAAGAGCTAAATTTTCTTAAACTTGAAGAAGATAGATATGTCAATGAAACCAAAAAGTATAATCTTGAAATTGTTTTTCAAAAAGAAATCGAAGATGTTGAAACACTTGGTAATGATGTAGAAAGTGAATCTTCAGAACTGATAATTTCTACCGGCGGGCTGTACTCAACTGAAAAATTAGAAATCATTTCGGCTTCCAAAGTGTCCATATATAATCAATGTCCTCTTAAATATTACTTAACTTACGAAGCAGGCTTTTCAAAACTTAATTCTTTACAACATACACAAATAAATGAGCAGTCAATTGATAATGAGTTTGATGAGGATACTGCTGATAATTTAGATGATTTGATTGGAGAAAATTTAATTGAGCCGGATAAAAACACTTCCACAGATTTTGATTCAGCTTTATATGGAAAAATGTTTCATAGCTGTATGGAGCAAAATTTAAGATATGAAGAAATTGATAAGTTTATTAACACAGATAAAGGTATTAAAGATTTAGAAAAATATACTGATGCTTTAAAAAATGATTTAAAAAAAATACAGCAATCTAACTTTGCCAAAAAATATTTAAGCATACCTACTTATAAGAATGAATTTGAGATGTACATTAAAGAGAATGATTATTTTTTGCACGGAATAACTGACCGGATAATATTTGATAAAAACAAAATAATTATTTGTGATTATAAAACTGATAATATTGAGTTGAAAGAAATAAAAAAACATTCTGAATATTATTTAATGCAATTGAAGTTTTATTTATATATTTCCAGTAGATTATTTAGTGATTTTGAGATATTTGAGGGAAATTTAATATTTGTAAAACATCCTGATAATATGGTCTCAGTCTTATATTCAAAAAAAGAATTAGAACTCCTTGAAAAAGAAATAACAGAAATTATTTTGAATATCAGAAATAAAAAGTTTGATAAAAATTTATTTCATTGCAGATTTTGTTCTTTTTCTGATTCTGCAAACAGATGTGTGATTAACTAAATATATAGTTACAGAATATGAAAAAACAATTAACACAATTAAGAGACATTGAGGAAATAGAAGAGCAGATTAACAAAGCTCATTCCGGTGTTTTATGTATTCATCTTGCAATAGAAAAGTTAATGCAGTTTGGCTGCAATTTTATTTATCTGGATAAAAACATTTATACTTACCTTGATACTTCGGATGAAAATTACGTACATATTAAATATGGCTCGCTTGGAAGTTTTACAATTTTATCTGAAGAAAAAGTTAATGCTAAATCAGCAGGACTAACTTACAAACTCTCTTACATAACAATTAGCGGAGAGATAAAAGAAGTTGATGATGCTAAACTTGCTGAACAGATTAAAGAGCTTTATCGATCAAAATATTCTGCGTCAGAAAAAGCCGAAAATTATAAAATTGATGAAAATCTTATACCTGTTATTCTTGATTCAAATGAGATTAAGGCTTTAATAGAAGAAGGAAATTAAATAATTCCTGTATAATACTGCTCATATAAATTCGGAGAAATAACTTGTTAAATTATGTTTGGCTTGCTTTACTCTTTCTAGGAATCGCATCCGCTCTCTTTGTAGATATTAGTGACATCTCTAAAAACACCTACAAAAACGATGTGCCTCTCAGCGCAACAGTTCAAATAACTGGCGCCGACAACAATTCAAATTTTGCTTTAGAGCTGAAGATATCACCTGATAATTACAAAAAATTTTCCGATAGCGAGGAGAAATCCGAAATTACAGTTAAAGGATTGGGAACATTCTCATCCGATAAAAAATCATTTCAGCTATATCTTACAATTGATAAATCAAATCCTAAATATTTACAAACCATCGCAGGCGCTTCTGGTAAAGATAATGATCTGATTGCTAATGCTGTTATTACTTCGCAGGTAGATTCTGTTACTTACTCAGCAAATGTTTATTTTGAAAAGATAACATTTATTGAAATGAAGAAAGTAACCAATGATGCAATTAAGATTGCTCAAACTGCAGTTGAAATTGCACTTGGTTTAATTGGAATAATGGCTTTATGGCTTGGTGTAATGAAGGTTGCTGATGATGCAGGGCTGATTAAGATTATTGCAAATGTTTTAAGACCAATTACAAAAAGATTATTTCCCGAAATTCCGCCTGATCATCCTGCAATAGGTTCGATGGTAATGAATATTTCGGCCAATATGCTTGGGCTTGGAAATGCAGCAACTCCTTTTGGATTAAAAGCGATGGAGGAGCTTGATAAGCTTAATCCAAACAAAGGAACTGCAACTAATTCAATGGTTACTTTTCTTGCTATCAACACCGCAGGAATGACCTTAATACCGGCAACTGCAATTGCTGTTCGTGCTGCTGCTGGCAGTTCTGATCCAACAATTATAATTGCTACATCACTTTTTGGTTCAACTTGTGCTACAATTACCGGAATAACTGTTGCAAAGCTGTTCGAAAAATTTCCAATTAAAAAAGGAGGATTTGGTGATTGGTTCAAAAGTAATGTTAAATTTTTAATTACTGTAATTTCACTTATAACCATTATTGTTCTAACCTTTTCAACTGGATTATCAAAATCAATTGGTTCACTTTTCAGTTTTCTTCCTCCAACATTTTTTAAGGATTTAATAACAACAATTTCAACTTTGGCAATTCCATTTTTAATTTTTGTTTTTATCGGTTATGGCGCAATTAAAAAAGTAAGAGTATATGAACAGTTTGTTGAAGGAGCAAAAGAGGGATTTAACATTGCAATCAGAATTATTCCTTATTTAGTAGCAATGTTGGTTGCTATTGCAATTTTCAGAGCTGGCGGAGCAATGGATAACTGGCTGATTCCTTTATTAAGAATTATCACTGATCCGATTGGTATGCCTGCCGAAGCTTTGCCGATGGCACTTATGCGACCGCTTTCCGGCAGTGGCTCGCTTGGTGTAATGGCTGAAACAATGTCTGTTTATGGTCCCGATTCTTTTATAGGAATTTTAGTTTCAACTTTTTTTGGAAGTTCAGAGACTACCTTTTATGTTCTTGCAGTTTATTTTGGAGCTGTAAATGTTAAAAATACAAGACATGCATTACCTGCTGGTTTGTTGGCAGATGTAGCCGGTGCATTAGGTGCTTTGTTTATAGTTAAGCTTTTATTTGGTTGATTAGTGAAAGTATTTATTACAAGAGAAATACCTGAAATAGGAATTTCATTTCTTAAGAAAAAAGGATTTGAAGTTTTTGTTTATAAAAAAGATGAACCAATTACATATAAGCAGCTACTAAATTCAGTTAATGATTGTGATGGAATAATTTCTTTATTAACTGATAAGATTGATAAAGGAATTATTGACTCAATGAAAAAATGTAAAGTGATTGCTAATTATGCTGTCGGCTTTAATAACATTGATGTTGATTATGCAAAAAGTAAAGGCATAATTGTTACTAACACTCCGGATGTACTTACAGATTCCACCGCTGATTTAGCTATTACTTTAGTTCTAACTTGCGCAAGAAGAATTCTTGAATCAGAAAAATTTGTAAGAGAGAAAAAATTTACCGGCTGGAAACCAAAACTTTTATTAGGGGTTGAGTTACGTAATAAATATTTCGGAATTTTAGGTGCCGGAAGAATTGGAACTGAAACTGCAAAGAGGGCATATTCTTTTGGCTGTAAAATCCTTTATTATTCAAATAGCAAAAACGAATATCTTGAAAAGCAACTAAGCGCAAAGAAATTATCTTTAAGACAAATCTTACTGAAATCTGATATAATTTCGCTCCACTTGCCTCTTAACGCAAAAACCAAAAATTTGTTAAACCAGAAAATGCTGAATTTATTAAAACCTGATGCTATTTTAGTAAATACTGCACGGGGAGAAATTATGGATGAAGAATATTTAATAAAGATGTTAAAGCAAAAATCAATCCTTGCAGCAGGATTTGATGTTTACCAGAATGAACCAAAATTAAACAAAGAATTATTTAATCTTAAAAATGTAGTATTACTTCCGCATATTGGCAGCGCCACAAACGAAGCAAGAGATCAGATGTCTTTACTTGCAGCTAAAAATATTGCCGCTGTTCTATTGGGAAAATCCCCATTAACACCTGTTTAAATCAATCCTAATTGATTGCTAATCTTGTAAGCCGTTGGTATTTTTGAAATAAAAAAAAGAGAAAATTAGATGAGATTTGGAATTCCCAAAGAAACTCTTTATGAAGAAAAAAGAGTTGCATTATCTCCTGCAGGAGTAGATGCTTTAGTAAGAGCTGGACACACTGTCTTTATTCAAAGTGGAGCTGGATTAGGCAGCCACTTTAGCGATGAAGAATACCGCACAACCGGTGCTCATATTGTTTACAGTGCTGATGAAGCATTTGCCCGTTCCGAAGTTATTGTTAAAGTTGCCCCTCTGTCTGAAGCGGAATCAGAAATGTTAGTAGAAAATCAGATACTTTTTTCATTCCTTCATCTGGCAATTGGCAAGAAAAATATAATTGAGAATCTGTTAAAGAAAAAAATTACTGCTATTGGTTATGAACTGATTGAGGAAGATGAAAGATTACCCGTTCTTCATTCAATGAGTGAGATAGCTGGACAATTAGCTATTCAGGAAGCTGAAAGATATTTAGAGAGTTTTGTACCTGGAGGTCGGGGAATTTTATTAGGCGGTATTACAGGCGTTGCTCCTGCGGCAGTTGTAATCCTTGGTGCTGGTGTTGTTGGTGTAACTGCTGCAAGTGCTGCTGTTGGAAGAGGAGCTCAGGTTATTGTGATTGATAAGAATCTTAACAGATTAAGAAACATTGATTTGAACTTTAGAAAAAAAGTTACAACTGTTATGGCAAACCCCTACACAATTTCACGCGGAGTTAAGTTTGCTGATGTACTAATCGGAGCAGTTTTAATTAAAGGTGAAAAAGCCCCTAACCTGGTAACAGAAGAAATGGTTAAGCAAATGAAAAAGGGAAGTGTTATTGTAGATGTTTCAATTGATCAGGGCGGCTGTATTGAAACCAGCAGAATAACCACACAATCCGACCCTGTTTATTTACTGCACGATGTTATACATTATTGTGTTCCGAATATGCCTGCCACGGTAGCAAGAACAGCAAGTTACGGTTTAAATAATGCAGCACTTGGTTATATCCAAAATATTGCTGAAAATGGACTGTCTAATGCACTGATTGGAGATCAAGGTTTATCAAAAGGAGTTTGTACATATAATGGCTATTGTTGTAATGAAGCAATCGCACATACATTTAATGTTGAATATCGAAGATTACATGTGTTTTCAAGCAATTAGTTAGATTTTTTTTGAAATGAATTTAAAGAGAAATAAATGACAACAACAGAAGAAATAAAAATTAAAAATCCAGTTCCAACAAATCTTCTTCGGATATATAATCAAAAACTTGTTAGCTCTGATGAAGCTGTAAAGCATATAAAATCAGGTGACAAAATTGTTGTACAACCGGGTTGTGCTGCACCAAATGAATTAATAAGGGCTTTGGTCAGAAGAAAAGATGAACTTGAAAATATTACGATTTACCATATCCTGATTGTTGGCGAACTGCCGTATCTGCAACCAGGTATGGAAAAACATTTTAAGCATAAAGCGTTTTTTATCGGAGCTAATTCAAGAAAATCTGTTAATGAAGGCAGATCCGAGTTTATTCCAATCTTCCTTTCGGAGGTTCCGCTGCTTTTTAAGTTAGGCAGAATTAATACTGATGTTGCACTCCTAAATGTTTCGCCGCCCGATGAACATGGATTCTGCAGTTATGGAGTAGATGTCGGTACCATAAAAACTCCTGCTGAAAAATCTAAAATTATTATAGCTCAGGTAAATAGACATCAGCCAAGAACTTTGGGTGATTGTTTTATTCATATTAATAAAATTAATTATATCGTTGAGCACGATGAAGAACTTAAAGAACTTCCACAGGTAGATCCTGATGCAACTCCTGAGCTGCTTGCAGTGTTTGATAAAATCGGACGAAATGTTGCAGATTTGATAGAAGACGGTTCAACTTTACAGATGGGAATAGGTGCAATTCCAGATTCGGTTATGAGGTATTTGCACGATAAAAAAGACCTCGGCATTCATACTGAAATGTTTTCTGATGGGATTATTGAATTAGTTGAGGCAGGGGTTATAAACGGCGAAAAGAAAACTTTGCATCCCGGAAAAATAATTGCTGGCTTTGTACTTGGAACTAAAAAGGTTTATGATTTCATTGATAATAATCCAATCATTGAGTTCCATCCGCAAGAGTATGTAAACGATCCGTTCATAATATCTAAAAATAATAAGATGGTCGCAATTAATTCTGCACTTGAAGTTGATTTAACCGGACAAGTTTGTTCCGATTCGATTGGAACAAGATTTTATTCAGGTATCGGCGGACAAGTTGATTTTATAAGAGGCGCTTCAAAATCAGAGGGCGGTAAACCTATCATTGCTTTACCTTCTACTACAAAGAATGATACAATTTCCCGGATTGTTCCTTCATTAAAACCCGGTGCCGGCGTAGTAACATCCAGAGGTGATGTTGATTATGTTGTAACTGAATATGGTGCGGTTAATCTGTGGGGAAAATCAATTCAAGAAAGGGCAAAAGCACTTATTTCAATTGCTCATCCAAAGTTTAGGGATGAATTGACTAAATATGCTAATGAAATATTTCATATTTAAGTTATAATGGTAGCTGTAATTGGTGATGTTCACGGATGTTTTAATACTCTAAAAGCACTTGCTGAAAAAATCAGGACAAAGTATCCTGATATACTTATTTATTGTGTCGGGGATCTAGTTGATCGAGGGAATTTTAGTGAGCAGGTTATTGATTATATAATTACGGAAAATATTTACTGCACACTTGGTAATCACGATTATATGTTCTTTTGTAATATGAGAGAACCCTTCAGCCTGATGGCAAGATCCTGGAATTACAACGGAGCTGAAACAACCCTGATATCTTACAGAGATAAAAATGATATAATGGATAAACATCTGGATTTTATTAATTGCTTACCGCTGTTTTATAATTTAGATGACTGCTTTATTTCACATGCCGGTTTATCTGCAAAATACAAATCACACATTTCTGACGGTGTTAAAGATGATAAAGAGCTAACAGAGATTTTAATGAAGGACTTGGATAATCAGGATAGTATTTTGTGGACCCGGGGAAATCTTCTTAATATCGGAAAACTTCAGATTGTAGGTCATACTCATAAAAAAGAAATATATCACGATTTAACAAGCAACACAATGTATATTGATACAACTGCTTATGGTAATAATAAACTGACTGCTGTTATAATTCGGGAAAACAAATGTTTAGAAATAATCGAAGAAAAATCGGTTATTGATGATATTAATAAGAACTGGATATATCATTTTTAATTTGCAACAAGTAATACTTTTCTAAAGCTCATTAAAATTTGTTATCAATAATTTTTCCATTTTACTTCTTAGAGTTGTACGTGGAATTTTCAAGATTTTAGCTGCGGCGGTAACATTATTTGATGCTCTTTCCAATGCCCAATTAATTATTTCCTTTTCTTTGTTGGAAATATATTGTTCAAAATCATCATACTTTTCAAACGCAATTTTATCTTGTTCTGTGTTCTCCGAATTATTTAACAATGGCTCAAAAACTGCGGGATTAATAAAACTATTAGGAGAAAGTGCTATGATTCTTTCTGTTATGTTTTCAAGCTCTCTTACATTTCCGGGCCAATTATATTTCAGCAAGGTTTCATAGATATCTTCATTTAACAATTGAATCTTATCTTCTCCGCCATGCTTTTTGAGAAAATGGATTAAAAGTTCAGGTATATCTTCCTTTCGTTCACGTAAAGGCGGAAGAAAGATTGGGATTATATTAAGCCTGTAGTATAGATCTTCCCTGAATTGTTTTTCTGCAACTTTTTGTTTCAAGTCAACTTTTGAAGCACAAATTATTCTAACATCAATAGGAATGCTTTCTGTGCTGCCAACTCTTGATATTTCTTTTTCCTGAAGAACTCTTAATAGTTTTACCTGAATATTATACGGCAGATCATCTATATCATCAATAAATAATGTTCCATCATTAGCTTTTTCAAAATAGCCAATATGCTTTTTTATTGCACCTGTAAATGCACCCTTTTCATGACCAAACAGTTCACTCTCAATCAGCGTTTCAGGGATAACAGCACAATTGATTGCAATAAAATTTTTGCTCTTCCTTGCAGAAAAATTGTGGATTGTACGGGCGCATAATTCTTTACCGGTGCCGCTTTCACCCTGTATCAAAACAGTGTAATCTTGCGGAGCAATAGTTTTAATTGTGTTCATAAAAGACTTAACTTTTTCTGATGAACCAATTATAGTTTTATCTTCCAGTAAAGCTATCCGCTTTTTTAATTTTTCATTTTCGGACAAAACAAGTTTAAGCTGTTCAATATGTTGTAAAATACTAAGTAATTGTACTGGAGAAAAAGGTTTTATCAGATAATCATAAGCTCCGAACTTTAAGGCTTCAATTGCTGTTTCAACACTTGCATAAGCAGTAATTATTATAACGATTATTTTAGGATTTATTTCCTTTGCATTTTTCAAAATGTCAATACCATTCATACCGGGCAATCTTATATCAGTGATAATTACATCAAAATCATTTTTCTTTAATGATTCATAAGCCTGGCTTCCATTTTCAAAACTTACTACCTCGTGTTTTTCTGTAGTTAAAATATCAGTTAAACTTTTTCTGGTAATTTTTTCATCTTCAGCTAATAATATTTTCATCAGATACCTCAGTTGGGAGAATGACAGTAAATATAGTTTCAGTATTTGGAATGGATCTTACAAGAATCTTTCCGTTATGATTTTCAATTATGTTTAGACTAACCCATAATCCAAGTCCTGTTCCTTTACCTGGATCCTTTGTTGTATAGAAAGGGTCAAATAGTTTTTCAATTTCAGTTTGAGCTATCCCAGGTCCATTATCAGTGATGGAAAAAAAGACAGTATTATCAGAATCATATCCTGAACTAATAACAATTTTGCCGTTCTGATGAATAGCATCGTACGAATTAATTAATAAATTCATAATAACTTCCTGGATTAACTGTGAGTCAACTTTAATAAGTGGAATGTCTTCAGATAATTTCAACTGTACATCTGCATTTTTTTGTTTTAATTTGTATTCCAGCAGTCTGTAAACATTAAAGATAAGCTCATTTAAGCTGTGCAAATTAATTTTTTGAGGCTGCTGACGAACAAATCCTAATAGCTTCTTAATAACATTATCAATATATGTTACACCTTCATTTATCAATGATAAATATTCATTGATTTGGTCATTATTGGTTTGATTATTTTGAATTGCATAAATACAGCTTTTTATTCCATTCAGTGGGTTATTTATCTCATGGGCAATCCCAGATGCAAGCCTTCCGATAGAAGCAAGTTTTTCTGATTGATAAACTTGTTTTTGCGCAATTGATAATTGATCTTTTGATTTGTATAATCTTTTTAGCAGATCATCAAATCTTTCAAACATAAATCCTATCTCGTCCTTACTCTCTATCAGATGTATTCTTTCATTAGTGTTAAAATCAATCTTATCAATTTGTTTAACAAGATTATTAAGTGAATATGTTATCTTATTCACTAACAAATACAATACTGATAAAGTTACGAGTGAAATAATTACAGTTAATCCCAAAAGAGCAAAGAAGATTTCTTTAATCTCGTTTCTGACAGGCTTGGCATCAAATCCTATTTTTGTTATGCCCCATCTTTTATCTCCAATTACCAGCGGAGTATAAGTTTCCAAAACCCAGTTGTATTCTTTTGATTTATAAATTTTACTCTGGATATTATCCGATTTTATGTTTTCAATCTTTCCAAAAGATTTTTGGTTTTTCTTAAACACCACATCTTTTTCAGCAATTACATTATAGTTCTCATCAAATATCTGTATATACTTAATGTCTGTTACTTTCTGCATAAAATTATCAATATAGGTTTCCAGAAGATCGCCTTTTAATAATTCACGCTGTTCAGCATAGATCATTGCATCCAGTGCAGGTACAACAAAAGCATTTGCAACCGACTGTGCATTATGAATTTCTTTTTTTATAAGAATTGTTCTCCATTGAAAAAGTATAGTGATAGAGATAAGCATCATTATAAGAATAAGAACTGATCCAGTAACAAAAAGTATTCTGGTTTTAAAACTATGCTGAATCGGAGTCATTTTTAATTACTCCCTGAATACTTTCTAATCGGATTATAATCGCTGTCATTTGCTTCCACAAAGCCATATATAAATTCTTCATCCCAGTTTTTTACAAGGTTTTTATAATATGGTTTAGTTGAATCTATTTTAAGCAGTAATGATTTTATTGTTTCAATAACTTCTGCATCATAATTTTTTGCTGCAACGATTGGGGAGCCTGGTACAGGTTCGGAATAAGCAACTAATTTAAGATCACGATTTTTGTAATCTTTAAAAACTTTATCCTTCACTACTCCAACATCGTAGTTTCCATTTGTTACCTGAAATACAACATTTTGATGGAATGGGAAGTTTTTTATTTCGATAAGATCTTTTTCAGAAACACCGATTTTTTTTAACTCATATTTAATAAGCCAGTTTCCTGAAAATGATTCCTGAGACGGCAAAGCAATTTTTTTTCCTACTATATCTTTTATAGTAATTATTCCACTGTTGTTTCTTGTAAAAAGAATAGAACTAAAAAATGGTTTATGATCTTCATTAAGTGGTTTTAATATTGGGACTATTCCGTACTGCTTGTGGGCATTTATGTAAAGCAAAGATCCGAAGAATGCAACAGATATATTTCCATTTATTAGCTGATCAACGGTTTCGCTGTATGATGTACTTAACTTAAGTTCAAAATGGTATTTGTCGTTCTGATTTAAATAATCTATAATAGGTTGATATCCATTGAAGATTATATTAGGTGGATATCTGGATATAACACCTACATAACAAATTGGTTTCTTCAAATGATTTGTGTTTTCTATAGTATTAACTTCAGGACGAGTAATTGTCGAAATATCAACCACATAGTTATAGAATAAAACTGTACCTAAAATTCCTATTAAAAACACTGAGCTAATAAATATCAAATACTTTTTTCGCATACTGACAGGAATATTTTTAAAATAATTATTCATCTTAGATACAAATACCAAACCGATTGCTAAAACTGAGCTTTCTTTTGTTAAATTGATTAAATGCGGCGATATATCGCCAAAGTGACGACGAAAAATAGTCAAATAAAACATAATAGGTGTAATTTGGGGAGAAATACTTTTGTTTTTTTACATTTTTAATCAACGATTTGCAAAAATCGAAAAATTTTTGGGGCACAAACATTGTCTATTAAATGAAAACCAAATCATAAAAAAAAAGGAGTAATAATGGAAAATATCATACCGCGCTGGGAATGGCGCACCTTTACTAATGACCTGGGGAAGGCTGAAGAAAATATTCGTAAACATCCTGAAGGCAAAACCCGTGAAAGTGATGAGGTATATATTCTCTCTGAAGTAAGTATGGATAATACAAAAGTTCGTGATGATCTGATGGACATTAAAACATTACAGCAAGTTAATGAGGATAGATTAGAGCAATGGCTTCCGATTATGAAAGGGACTTTTCCATTACCAGTTTCTGAAATTGAAAAAGTATTTAAATGCTTTAAAGTTGCTTTACCAAAATTTGAACGAACTGAATATACTTTTCAACAATACATTGATGAGGTTATTAAACCATCTAAATTATTAAAAGCGGTTAATGTTCATAAAAAAAGGACTGGATTTACAATTAATAATACAATTGTTGAAATTGCAGAAGTTACTGTTGATGGTAAAGTTATAAAAACTGCTGCTGTTGAAATGGAAGATCCTGCATTGGTAATAAAAACTGTAAGAGAACTTGAGTTGGATAAATTTCCAAATATTAATTACTTGCGCGGATTAAAAAATATGGTTGGAATGAAATAAGGAGAATTTTTATGGCAAAAGAAATTGAAAAAAAGTTTTTGGTTAAAGGGGAGTTCAAAAACCTTGCAAGCAAACAAACAAGGATTGTTCAGGGTTATTTGTCATCTGTTCCCGAAAGAACTGTAAGAGTCAGAATTAAAGGAGATAAAGGATATATCACAGTTAAAGGGATTGGAAATGCTTCGGGCGCAAGCAGGTATGAATGGGAAAAAGAAATTCCCACATCTGAAGCGGAAGAGCTTTTAAAAATCTGTGAACCTGGTGTTATTGATAAAACAAGATATTTAGTAAAAGTTGATAATCATACTTTTGAAGTTGATGAGTTTTATGCAGATAATCAAGGATTGGTTTTAGCTGAATTAGAATTATCCTCAGAGGATGAAGTATTTAATAAACCATCGTGGTTAGGAGAAGAAGTAACCGGAGATGTTAAGTACTATAATGCTATGCTGATGAAAAATCCGTTTACAAAGTGGTAAACAATCTAATTTCTTTTAAACTAGCTGAGGAATAATGACTAAAGCTGACATTCTTGATATGAGTAATTATCGTATCGAAAAACTGCCGAAACGAAAAAAATCAGAATTTGAAAAAAGACTTGCATTTATTGGTTCATTACTGGCTATTGCAGCATTTATCTTATTTGCATTTGTAATCAAACTGCCTTTTCTTGAATCAATAAATCCAAATGAAATTGTTTCTGATACTGCAAAGAATGTGTATAATAAGATAGGTTCAACTGCATTTATAAGAAATAATGAGTTTATGCTTGCGATATTTGCTGCATCCATTATTTTATGGATGACAGAAGCAATACCTAATTATCTAACATCTTTAATTTTAATTATATCGTTAGTTCTAACCGGAATATTACCTGAGAAAACTGCTTATGCACAACTTGGGCATCCTGTTATGTGGCTTAATATTATGTCATTTGTTCTTGCTAGTATGCTGGTAACAACCGGACTTGCAAAACGATTTGCGCTTTGGCTGATTGTAAAGTTTGGTAAAAATGCTAGTACAATATTTATAACTTTTATAATAATTAATCTGGTTCTTTCAGCATTTATCTCAGCGACAACAGCTAAAGCAGCAATACTGCTTCCTATCTTTATGGTTATTGCCGCAATCTATGGCGCACAAAGCGGGGTAAACAGAAATAATTTTGGAAGAAGTATTGTACTGCAGAATTTATTAAATATTAATATAGGTGCTGGTGCATTTGTAACAGGTGCCGGTGCTAATCTGTTAGGTGCAGCGCTTCTTGGCAGTGCAATTCAGGGAAATATTTATTTTGGTCAATGGATGATGGCGATGCTGCCTTATGTTATTCTGCTTATGATCATTGGCTATTTTGTTGCTATGAAAATATTTTTTCCATTAAAACCGGAAGAAAGATTACCGCAAATTGAAGGCGGAATGGAAAGGTTAAAAACTGAGTATGAAAAACTTGGACCTTTAAGTCATAATGAAATAAAATCAGCTTTTATTTTTATTACCATTTTGGGTCTGTGGGCAACTGATAATATTCATGGAATAAGCGCAACTGCTGTAGCATTTGTTGGGGCTATTGTAGCTTTGTTACCTAAAATTGGTATTGTAAAATGGAATGAGGTTGATATTCCCTGGCACCTGATGTTATTCTCTGCAGGCGCTTATACTTTGGGAGCAGCATTGGACGAAACTGATTTGCCGTCTATTTGTGTAAATGCCTTTTTTAATTCATTGGGAATCGGAAACCAATCACAATTCTGGGTACTATATTTATTTTTAACAGGTGTTATGATTTTTAGTGCTCTAATTTTTCAATCAAAAACCATGAGAGCAATGATATTTATTCCGATTGCTATTGGTGTGGCAAACAGATTTGGATTTGATGTAGTTAGTTTAGCTCTTCCCGTTGCGTTTATGAATATTCATGTTTATGTGCTTCCTTTTAACAGTAAACCGGCTGCTCTTTTATATGAAACTGATCAGTATAGTTTAACTGATACTTTTAAATACGGTCTTACAATAATGATAATCGGCTGGATACTGGTAATAGCAGCCGGCGAAACCTGGTTTAGATATCTTGGTATTACACCCAATGGAGTATTTGGTATTTAATATTATAAATTATACTATGTTTCGATTCATAGTTAATCTTTTTAAGGAATAAAAAATGTTTTTAAAGAAAACCAGAAAACTCGAGATACAAATTGATGAATATCTTGATTTAGTAATAAAAGGGGGGCTAGTATTTAAACTTGGTATTAAATGCTATCTGGATAATCAGATGACTGAATTTGAAAGTCATCTTAAAGATTTAAGAAAGATCGAAGAAAATGCAGATGATTTAAGAAGGAACATAGAGATAAAACTTTATACCAGAACTCTAATTCCTGAAGCACGAGGAGACGTATTGGGGTTGTTAGAAAGCTGTGATAAAGCACTAAACATTACAACAGATACTCTGCTTGAATTCTCTGTTGAAATTCCGACAATCGTAAATGAACTTAAACCTGGCTTTTTGGAACTTGCTGATAGCTCAATCTCTTGTCTTGAAAATACAGTAAGCGGTATAAGGTCTTATTTCAGAAATATTGATGCTGTAAGGGATTATGTAACCAAAGTTCAGTTTTATAAAAAGGAAACCAATAAGATTGCCGAAAAAATTAAACGCGCAGTTTACAGAACTGATAATGATTTAAGTTTTAAAATTCATATTCGCTACTTCGCATTTCATATCGAAAGAATAGCTGAACAGTCTGAAGATGTTTGTGACAGATTATCAATTGCAATAATTAAAAGGCTGGAGTAGAATTGAGTATTTCAGTATTGTTTTTCATATCGAGTGCTTTGTTTCTTGGCTGGGCAGCCGGTGCAAATAATGCAGCAAATCTTTTTGGTACTGCAGTTATTTCAAAAATGGTCAAATTCAGAACAGCTGCTATCGTAGCTGGTATTTTTGTTATACTTGGATCTGTTATCAGCGGCGCAGGAACAACTGAAACACTAACTGATCTTGGATCAGTAAATGCTTTAGCAGGAAGTTTTGCAGTTGCAGTTGCTGTAGGTATTTCTATTATTTTGATGATTCGTGCAAAAGTACTGGTTTCATCTTCTCAGGTTATTTTGGGTGGAATAATTGGCTGGAATTTATTTACTGGTTCACCAACTGATAATAATGCCCTTTATAAAATCTTATCCAGTTGGGTCGCATCTCCGATTATTGCTGCAATATTTGGGTTTATATTATTTAAGATCGTCAAGAATACTGTACTCAAATGGAAAATCCATCTTTTAGAACTTGATACTTATACACGCATTGGGCTTATTATTGCCGGAGCTTTAGCTGCATATTCTTTTGGGGCAAATAATATTGCAAATGTAATGGGAATGTTTGTTGATTCAGCACATCTGCCGGATTTGAATGTGGGCAGTGTTTTTAGTTTAAATGGAGAACAGCAATTATTTTTCTTTGGCGGGGCAGCAATCGCAGTAGGAATTTTTACTTACGGTACAAATGTAATGGATACCGTTGGAGAAGACTTTACTAAAATATCCCCGATTACAGGGCTTGTTGCAATTTCAGCCGAGATTATTGTGCTCTTTTTATTTACCTCACAACGACTTGAACAATTTTTGTTAGAAAATAATTTACCAACAATTCCACTTGTTCCGCTTTCAATAACTCAGGCATTTATAGGCGCGATCATTGGAACAGGCTTGGCAAAGGATCCTCATTCAATAAATTTTAGAGTAGTTGGCAGAATGGTAGTGGGATGGGCTGTTGCACCGGTAACAGCAGCTTTAATAACAGTCATATCTCTTTTCTTTATTCAGAATGTTTTTGAGCAAACTGTCGTAATTCCAGAGCCTTATGAAATTACAAAATCTGTAATAATTAAGTTAGAGTCTGAAGGAATTGATGCTGAGAAGATTGAAGATCTGTCGGATAAAAGATTTTTTAATAAGAAAGAATTTCGAAATGAAATTTTAAAAAGACATGACTATACCAATGAACAGTTATACAACATATTTACATATTCACTGATTGACAGCTTTGTAGTTGATTCAAATCTGATAAACAGCAGATTACACTCACCTGAGTATTCTAAAGCGGAAATTGATTTTCTGAAGTCTCTTCACTCAAAAAGATATTCACACAAAATCAATTTTGAAAAAGATGTTTTTCAGGCAAATGGTTTATGGCAGACCACAGGAGATAAATTAACTGATAAAAAAAATGAAGATAAAAAACTATTAATCGAACAGTTATTTAGAATTAAAGAATCAAATAAATCACATAATTAGAATTATTTAACAACAACAATTCAATGGAGAAATAATGAAAAATAATAAAAGAAGTTTCATAGCTTTCGGCTTAATTCTATTCTTTTTCATCAGCACCATAAACATTTTAGCTCAGGAAGTTCCAGGCGGATCGCAGAAAGTACCGCTTGGCGGCGAAGTACGTAATGGTAAACTTTTGTTCAAGTCTGATGATGGAAATTTCAGCTGGTGGTTCGACGCAAGAGTACAGTTTGATGGGGCTATGTATTTTGAAAACAAAAATGCTTTAAGTAATGGCACTCATTTCAGACGTGTAACTTTTGCCTTAAAAACACAACTGTGGAAAGACTGGAATGCTGAGGTTGATATGGGTTTGAATGAAGCCGTGGATACTAAATCCCAGATCAAACTTAGAGATGCATGGGTCAAATATACTTTTCCTAAATTCAATCTTGCAATTCAAGCTGGTAACTTTAAAGAACCATTTGGTATGGAAAGATTAAATAGTTCAAGATTGTTGCCATTTCTTGAAAGATCTGCTATAACAAACGCAATGGCATTAGGTAGAAGAGTTGGAGTTTCAGCTAGATATTGGACAGATTTTGCACAAATTACCGCAGCTGTTATGGGGCACGAAACAGGAACCAGAATTGATAAAGGGCAAAGGGATGAAACATTTTCTGCAAATATAAGAGCATCTTTGGCTCCAATAAATAACTTCGGTGAAAACCTGCATGTTGGATTAGCCTATTCTTATAAAATACCTGATGTAGTATCGGATATGAGACCAAATACGATTGAAATGAATGCGAGAGTAGAATCGTATGTTTTTAATCCTAAATTTCTTCACACTGGTGATATCTCAAATGTAAACTATTATGATAGATATGGATTTGAGTTTTTGTATATAAGAGGTCCATTCCTTTTACAATCTGAATTCCTTGGCACAAGTATCTACAGATGGTACGGCAATCCGACAGTAAATCTTAAAGGCGGATATGTAACAGCATGCTGGGTGATTACAGGTGAGAATAGATATTATTATGTTGATGAAGGAGAAGTTGGTCCTATTGAAGCACCAAAAAACTCTTTTGGAGCTTTTGAATTAGCAGCACGTTACAGTGTTACTAATCTAAACGATCTTGATGCTGGTGTAAAAGGCGGACAGGCAAACCAGTTAATGCTTGGGCTGAATTACTATCCTAACACAAATATTAAAATTCAGTTTAATTATTCAATGGTTAATCATGATCAGTTTGCAACTAGAAAAGGTAATCTCATAGGTGATGATGACTTCTCATTTATTCAAATGAGAGTTCAGGCAGCATTTTAAATTTTTAAGGAGAAAAAAATGAAAAAAATTATTTTTGTATTATTTATTATAACTTCAGGCATATTTTTATCTTGTTCAAGAGACGAACCATTTGTTGCTCCACCGCCTCCTCCACCGGCAGCGCCTGATATCAAGATTAATGAAATATATTCAAGAGGTACAGTTGGCAACGAAGATTGGGTTGAAATATATAATCCGGATAATACTTCTAAAGACATTAGCGGATATAAAATTTATGATAATGGCGGACAATCCGGAACAAAACCTAAGAAAGAATTTCCTGCAGGAACAATTATACCTGCCGGCGGATTGTTAGTAATTATTGTTGATGATACAACTGACAGCGGTTTTGGTTTATCAGCTGGTGGTGAACAAATTTGGCTGGAAAAATCAGATGGAACTGTTATTGATAATATTACTTTTCCTGCACTTGGGGTTGATACTTCCTATGGAAGAAAACCTGATGGATCTAATAATTGGGAAAAACTTTCTCCACCAACTAAAGGAGCATCCAACGGCAGTGGTGGTGGTGCAGTTCTTCCATTAGTTATGAATGAAATTTATTCCAGAGGTACAGTAAATGACCCAGATTGGATTGAAATTTATAACCCAAACCC
Organism: Ignavibacterium sp.; assembly: GCA_032027145.1. NCBI lineage: Bacteria > Pseudomonadati > Ignavibacteriota > Ignavibacteria > Ignavibacteriales > Ignavibacteriaceae > Ignavibacterium > Ignavibacterium sp. The sequence continues at coordinate 1,763,906 of JAVSMP010000001.1, forward strand.
CATCCAAGTAGATTTATCCGGATATAAGATTTATGATAGTGGTGGAAATAGCGGTTCCAAACCTAAAAAAGAGTTTCCAGCGGGTACATTTATACCGGCAAATGGCTTTTATGTAATTGTTACAGATGATGCTGATGCAAGCGGTTTTGGATTATCTAGTGGAGGAGAATCTGTTTGGTTTGAAAATTCCAGTGGAACTGTAATAGATAATATTGATTTTCTATCAATGGATGTTACACAGTCTTATGGAAGATATCCGGATGGAAGTACAAATTGGCAGATATTAGGTACAATTACTAAGGGTGCACCAAACCAGCAGTAATTGTTTTATTTTTCAGAGAACCAAACATTGTTTGGTTCTCTTTATTTAAAAGTATGGATATGCTAAATAAATTAAGATTCTTTTTCTTATTGATCATAACTCAGATACAGTTCTTTTTGCCAGGATGTTCAAGAGATAATCCTGCTGTTGTAACTGATACAAAAACAATTAATAAGATTTTCCCACTCGAAGAATATAATTTAGATATTCCTGAACCATCAGGTATTACATATAATTCCAAGAATAATACTCTTATGGTTGTTTCAGATGGCGAATCAAATATTTATGAGATTGCTTTTAATGGAGCAATATTAAATAGTATTCCTACTTCAGGATCAGATATGGAAGGTATAACACTATCAAAAAACTGCGATACAATTTTTGTGGTTGAAGAAAAAAAGAAACTTGTTACAGCATTTGATTTATCAGGAAACAAGATTACCTCATTTAGTGTTAACGTTTCTACTTCTGATAATCATTCACTTGAAGGGATATCATTAAATATATTAACTAATGAATTATTCGTTATAAATGAAAAAAATCCTCAAATGATATTGAAGTTTTTAAACAAACAAGAACTATGGCGAAAATCAATTGCATACACTTTGGATATTTCGGATATTTGTTATGATGAAACTTCAAATTGTATATGGATAATTAGTGATGAGTCTAAAAGGATATTAAAGCTTTCAACTACCGGAGAACTTCTTAAAGAGTGGGAAATACCATTTACAAAAGGAGAGGGGATTACAATTGTAAATGAGAAAATATATGTTGTTAATGATTCCAATAGTAAAATGTATGTTTTCCAAAAACCTAATTAGTTATATTTTTTTAATAATTGCCCAGGAGTTTATATGAAATACAAGTTACATTTGTTCATTATTCTCTCTTCATTTTTCCTTTGGAGTTCTTTATATGCTCAAACTCCATTGATCAATGAGTTGTTCTCACGAGGAACTGAAATCGAACCAGACTGGATTGAAATCTATAATCCTACTTCATCATCAATAGATATTACTGGTTATAAGATTTATGATAGCGGCGGAAAGAACGGAACAAAACCCAAAAAAGAATTTCCTTCCGGATCAGTTATTCCTGCTAATGGATTTCTTGTAATAATTACAGATGATACAGATCCAAGTGGTTTTGGTTTATCAAGCGGTGGTGAGTGGGTTTGGTTTGAAAATACAAGCGGAACAGTAATAGATAGTGTTAATATGGCTGCTGTTACCGATCCCGAAGCATCTTATGGCAGACTTCCTGATGGGAGTGCAAACTGGCAAATATTAATTCCAAGAACAAGAGGTACGTCTAATACAATAATTGTAGTAACACCTGTCATTAACGAATTGTTCTCACGCGGAACTGAAATCGAACCAGACTGGATTGAAATTTATAACCCTTCTTCTTTAGCAATGGACATTAGTGGTTATAAGATTTATGATAGCGGCGGAAAGAACGGAACAAAACCCAAAAAAGAATTTCCTTCCGGATCAGTTATTCCTGCTAATGGATTTCTTGTAATAATTACAGATGATACAGATCCAAGTGGTTTTGGTTTATCAAGCGGTGGTGAGTGGGTTTGGTTTGAAAATACAAGTGGAACAGTAATAGATAGTGTTAATATGGCTGCTGTTACTGATCCCGAAGCATCTTATGGCAGACTTCCTGATGGGAGTGCAAACTGGCAGATATTAATTCCAAGAACAAGAGGTTATTCTAATGTTCCTGTTACTTCTCCAGTAGTGATTAATGAATTATTCTCACGTGGAACCGATACAGAACCAGATTGGATTGAAATCTATAATCCCTCTTCATCATCAATGGATATTACAGGTTATAAGATTTATGATAGCGGTGGAAAGAACGGAACAAAACCGAAAAAAGAATTTCCTTCCGGATCAGTTATTCCTGCTAATGGATTTCTTGTAATAATTACAGATGATACAGATCCAAGTGGTTTTGGTTTATCAAGCGGTGGTGAGTGGGTTTGGTTTGAAAATGCAAGCGGAACAGTAATAGATAGTGTTAATATGGCTGCTGTTACTGATACATCAGCATCCTATGGAAGGCTTCCAGATGGAAGTGCAAACTGGCAGATATTAATTCCAAGAACAAGAGGTTACTCAAATTCAACCACGGATGTCGAAGATGAAATTAATCCGGTTTCAGGATTTCAATTATCTCAGAACTATCCCAATCCATTCAATCCAGCAACAAAAATAAATTTCAGCTTAACTGTTGCTTCTAAAGTTAAGATTACAGTGTATAATTTACTTGGTCAGATTATAAATCAACTTGTTAACGGCAATTATACAGCAGGGAATCATACTGTTAGTTTTAATGCAGATGGATTAAATAGTGGAGTGTATTTTTACAAAATTGAGGCTGTTGGAATTGATGGACAGAATTTTGTTTCTACCAAAAAAATGATTCTAACCAAATAAACTTTCAGAAGTATTTTTTTCAGAGTTCATATCTTACAGGATATGAACTCTTTTTTTATATATCCTTCTGTAAAGATTTTAAACCAGCTTTTAAAAAAAAGTAAGAACTTAACGATGCTATTAAAAAGAGTATCAAAGTACTGGTTATCAGATTAAATCTGGAAATTTGGTAGCCGCTTTTAACTTCCTGAAAGAAATTAAATACAGGCACAAAAAGAATTACAACAATCAAAATTAAAAACATCAGGCTTAATAATAATGTAATTGATGCTCCTTGTGAAGATGCAATTCTTATTGCATTTCGTTCTTTTAGATTTAAAAAAATTCCACCCATACCAAAATTTAAACTGACTAAAGCAATTGTTATAATAGCCATGTTTATCTGAGCAATAATTGCCAGTTCTACGGGAAAGTGAAAATTAGAAAAGTAACTTATTATCTGTCCAATCAAAAAAACTATTAAAAAGTAAATGGAAAGTTTTTTGAATATTAAATTCTTCAAGTCCACAGGAGCTGAACGTAACTTCCAGAATGATTCTCCCTCAAGACTTATTAACGGAAATATAAATCTTATTGAGATTGAAGAGACTAAGAATACATTAAAAATTGTTACTGCTATGTAAATTGCTGTTCTGAAGTAATCATTGTAAGCATTTAGAATTGTCATATCTATACCAGAAATACTGGTTATAAAAATCATGATTAGGAAAAGCATAACAATTAAATGGATCCATTGATTAGGTTCTCTGAAAAACAATAATATCTCTCTCTTTAATATTGATTCGTTTATACCATTCAATAACGAGGATTTAAAATTAAAAATTGATTCTCTTTTATTATTCGTTTTTAGTCTGAAAGTCGAATTAGAAATAGAGTATTCTGACCAGGTTTTATAATACCACTTATATGCTAAGAAAATCGCAATACAAAACATTGCAATTGAAGAAAGAATATTTACATACATAAATGGAAAAGCTCTTTCATAGCTTCCGTTAGAAATCCAGAAAAGTGAGTCTGAAACCCAATAGTTTGGTAATAATTTAAGCAAGTTATTATCTAGAAAACCAAAGTACGCATTAATATTTGGATAATACTCAAAGACTTTTTGTACTGTATCAGCCGGACTGCTTAAGAAATAATAGCTAAGCACACTTGCAGCATATATTAACCCGATAGAAGTTAAAACTTTCTTTATTCCAATTTTCGAAGAAAGTTTCAGAACAAGTAATAAAATAATTGCACCGAGTGAACCAGCAGTAAACATAAACGGCAAAATGATTCCAATCAGAGAAATCGGATAAAAATACCAGTCCAGATTAAAATATATTCCATATCCTAAAATTATCGCTCCAACAATCAGTAATAAAGTTGAAGAACTGTAAAAGAAGTTATCTAAGAATTTGATAATAAATATCTTTGTAAATGAGATAGGCTTACTTATAAAGAAATAAATTTCTTTTGATTTATAAAGCGTTGAATATGATACTACTATGTTGCCTATGTTTATTGTGATAAAAAAGATAAAAAGGATAACAGAAATAAATCTGTGGAAAAGAAACATACCAATATTGATTCCGGATAATAAATACTCCATTGAATTGGTAGTAAAAAAGAAGCATCCATAGGCAAATAATCCATAAACAAGCGATGAGCTTAATGCTTTAAAAAAATAACCGAATGAAATCTCCGAGTTTAGTTTAAAAAAAACTAATAACTTATATTTGATTATGTGAAGGATTGATTTCATTATTTTGTCAAATGTAAAAACAATGATTCAAGATTATTATGATCTGAATTCTTGATAGCTTCAACAACTTCCTTTTTATCTTCAAATATCATCTTACCGCTCTTAATGATTCCTATACGGCTGCAGATTTCTTCTGCTACATTAAGACTATGTGTTGACATAAATATTGCAGTTCCGTTACTTGAAAGTTTTTTAAATAGGTTTTTTACAATTAATGCACTCTGCGGATCCAAACCTATCATAGGCTCATCAACAATCAGTAATTTGGGATTGTGTAAAAGGGCGGAAGCAATTGCTATTCTTTGTTTCATTCCCTGAGAATATTCTTCGGTTCTTTTATCAATCCAGTTATCAATTTTCAGTTCATTAATAACTGAATCAATTCTGGCTTTGAGTTTTTCTTTTTCAATTGAGTATAGTCCTCCGCTAAAAAATAAAAACTCGCGTCCAGTTAGTTTTTCGTACAAAAATGGTTGATCGGGAATATAACCAATTAGTCTTTTCGCTTTGATAGGTTCTTTTGCAATATCAAAACCGTTTAATATAATTCTACCAGAGGTTGCAGTATATAAACCTGCAATCATTTTAATAGTAGTGGTTTTACCAGCGCCGTTTTGTCCAAGGAAACCAAAGAAATCACCGGCGGCAATTTTTAGATTAAGGTTTTCAACAGCAGTAAAGTTTCCAAATTTTTTTGTGATGTTAATTAATTCGAGCATAATATTCTGTTAAATAGATAAACAAAGATAAAAAAGAATGAGGGGAAAACAGGAAATTATTTTTCAATTGTTCTCAGTGTTGTTAAATCATCAAAAGTAATTGTCATTAAATCTCCACTCATAATATTGGGCATAGATAAGATTCTATCTTCCTGAATTGATATTGCTCTGTTTAGTAATTCCTTAATTGATCTGGCGTTATAAAAATTTCTGTTCTTTTCATTCCGCATTTCATCAATCAATTCCAGTAACTGCTGCCAGGCACCTTCATCCAGTTGATAATTTTTCTTCTGACATATACTTAAAGCAATTTCAAGAAGCTGACGGTTTGTATAAGGCTCAAACTCAAACTTGTTCGGAAATTGACTTTCCAGAACAGGAAAACTTTCAATAATAATTTCTATTTCTTCTCTTGTCCCCGATAGAATTGCAGTAACATCATCATTCATTAAATACAATTTCTTAAGAAAGTATTGCAGCAATGAATCACTGAAATGTTTTAAGCACTGAAGTGAAGCTGTTACATCATTTACTAAGATAACATTTCCTGAAAGTTTATTAAAAAGTTCATCCATTGTTAAATATGCATCAAGCTTACTTAATCCATGAAACAAAGAGCTGTCAATTTCGATAAGCTGTCCTTTAGAAAGTTTGTTTGATGCAAAAAGGCTTTTTGCAAAAAGACGGGCAACTGTTGACGTGCCTGACCCGGGCTCTGCTATAAAAATTGAGTTATAAGTTTTGTGTACTGACGAGATTGATTTTTCAGATTTTAATTTATCAACTTTTATAGATGCAATTATCTTATTAAAAGTGGTCTTTACCTTATTAAGACCAACAAGATTATTCATTTCATTTGAATAACGATCAAGTTTCTCATTTGATTTTATAACTGAATTATTCCGGTTGTTTATGTTTAACCAGGCTGATTGAATATCGTTAACAAGGATTGTATTAAGAGAATTGAAATCCTTTTCTTCATCTTCAAGTAAATGATATCTTTTACTCAATTCAATCTTAGTTTCACTGAAAAGATTCCTGATAAAACGTGCATTGCCAAATGATCCGTCTGTATTATCAATCAATGAGTCGAGTTTTTCTTTTAAAAATTTCTCAGCTTTTTCGTTAAAGCTGTATTTTTCTTTTTCAGAAAAAATTCTGAATATATCTGCAAGCTCATTGGAATTATAATCATCAAAATAAAAATGATGTGTAAACCGGGACTTTAAACCCGGATTAGAGCTGATAAATTTTTCCATTAGTTCAGGATATCCTGCTGCAATTACAAAGAATTTATCCTTGTAATCTTCCATGCGCTTAAGAATTATATCAATTGCTTCCTGTCCAAAATCTTGAGAATTATTATTTCGTTTTAACGAGTAAGCTTCATCAATAAATAATATTCCTCCTAATGCCTGATTTATTACTTTTTCAGTTTTCTGAGCAGTCTCACCTATATACTCTCCGATCAAAGAAGCGCGGTCAACTTCAACTACATGCCCATTTTTAAGAATACCAATAGTTTTGAAAAACCTTCCTAAAATTCGGGCAACAGTTGTTTTGCCTGTACCGGGATTACCTAAGAAAATACAATTAGCAGAAATATTCTCATTCGTTTCGATTCCCTTTGCTTTACGTTCTTTAACAAATTCAAGGTAAGAAATAAAATCTTTTAACGATTGTTTAAGATTATGAAGTCCTATCAGGTTATCAAATTCTTCAAATAAACTTTTTATCGAATTATTATCACAATTTGTTTTTTGTAATTGTTCTAATTTCTTAGGCTGCTGTGTGTTTTGTTTATTTGAATAACTATCTGATTGATCATTTTCATCCAGAAAATTAATTATTTCCTGAGTTCCAATCTGAAAATAGTGCTTAATAATCTGCTGGTTTTCCAAAAGAATTTCAATCCGGACTTCTCCGCATTTCCAAAATCCAGGAATTGGAGTTCCCCAGCTTTGAACAAACTCAACAAATTCCCATTCTTTTTTTAATAACAGATTAAAATCATTTCTGCCAATTTCTTCATCTTCAAAGTACCAAATTGTTAATCCTCTTAATAATCGGTTATCTGATTTAAAGAATGGATTTTTAATAATTACTTCTGCTGCAATGTAAGTAGCAATTGATTCATCAAATTGAAGCAAATAAGTTTTCTTTTGCGAATTTAAACTTTCTTCAAGATTAAACATCCTTACTGATTTTGCTTCAATTATTAATACAGAATTTGAACTTTTACTCTGAATTTCAGTTTGTAATAATTGGTTAGCAGTTAAAAGTCCGGGAGGCATTACTCCATCAGAAAAAAACTCATTGGATTTTGAGTGATTGCCGTTTTTATTGTTCATTTGTTTATCTAAAATCTCTGGAAATTAAATATTATCAATTAATTCAAATTCCCTGCCATCAAAAAAATGCTAAAAGAAAACAAAAAAGGCGAGGGGAAACCTCGCCTTGTAAAAATAACAGCAAAAAGGGATTTAGTACATTCCATCCATACCGCCCATACCTCCCGGAGGCATAGCAGGCATTGAAGTTTCTTTTTCTTTCTTCTCATAAACAACTGCTTCGGTTGTTAACAGCAAAGAAGAAACTGAAGCTGCATTTTCAAGAGCAGTTCTTGCAACTTTAGTTGGATCAATAACTCCGGATTTAACTAAGTTCTCATATTTTTCTGTAGCAGCATTAAATCCAAAATCATCTTTTCCTTCACGAACTTTTTGAAGTACAACCGATCCTTCCAGTCCGGCATTGTTAACTATTTGTCTTAAAGGTTCTTCTAAAGATTTTTCAACAATTTTAACACCGGTAGTTTGGTCAGGATTCTCACCCTTTACTTTTTCTAAAATATCCATAGCTCTAACTAAAGCAACACCGCCGCCAGCTACGATGCCTTCTTCAACTGCGGCACGAGTAGCATGCAATGCATCTTCAACTCTGGATTTCTTTTCTTTCATTTCAATTTCGGTGGAAGCTCCGATTTTTAACACTGCAACACCACCGGAAAGTTTTGCCAATCTTTCCTGTAATTTTTCTTTGTCATAGTCTGAAGTTGATTTTTCAATCTGCGATTTTATTTCATTTATTCTTTTCTTAATATTATCAGTTTTACCGGAACCTTCAACAATAGTAGTATTATCTTTATCAATAACAACTTTTTTAGCTTTGCCTAAATAATCAAGTGTTGCATTTTCTAATTTGTAACCTTGTTCTTCAGAAATTACCGTACCATTTGTAAGAACTGCAATATCTTCTAACATTGCTTTTCTTCTATCACCAAAACCAGGAGCTTTAACAGCAGCAACTTTTAAAGTTCCGCGAATCTTGTTAACTACTAATGTAGCTAATGCTTCACCTTCAAGATCTTCTGATATGATTAACATTGCTTTGCCTTGCTGAGCAACTTTTTCCAATATCGGTAAAAGATCTTTCATTGCAGAGATTTTTTTATCGTGGATAAGAATAAAAGGATCTTCTAAAACTGCTTCCATTGATTCTGTATCGGTAACAAAATAAGGAGAGATATATCCGCGATCGAACTGCATACCTTCAACCACATCTAACACAGTTTCAGCCGATTTGCTTTCTTCAACAGTTATCACACCATCTTTTCCAACTTTTTCCATTGCATCAGCAATTAAATTACCTATTGATTTATCATTGTTTGCAGATATTGCGCCAACCTGTGCAATTTCATTTCTTCCTTCAACATCTTTGCTGATTGTTTTTAAGTATTCAATCACTTTTTGCACTGCAATATCAATTCCTCTTTTAAGATCCATTGGATTTGCACCAGCAGTAACATTTTTTAATCCTTCTCTGTAAATAGCCTGAGCCAGAACAGTTGCAGTTGTAGTTCCGTCTCCAGCAACATCACTTGTTTTTGATGCAACTTCGCGCACCATTTGAGCACCCATATTTTCAACAGGATCATCAAGTTCAATTTCTTTTGCAACTGAAACGCCATCTTTAGTTACAGTTGGGGCACCAAATTTCTTTTCTAAAACAACATTACGTCCCTTTGGTCCAAGAGTAACTTTAACTGCATTTGCCAGTTTATTTACACCGCTTATTAATTTTGCCCGGGCTTCGGTGTTGTATTCAATTAACTTTGCCATAGTTTATTCCTTTATAATTTATTTTATTACTTACCTAAAATTCCGAAGATATCACTCTCACGCATAATGAGGTATTCTTCACCATTAATAGTAACTTCTGTTCCGCTGTATTTTCCATAAAGAACTCTGTCACCAACTTTAACTTCCATTTTAATTGATTTACCATCATCAGCTACTTTACCAGGACCAACAGCAATAACATTTCCTTCAACTGGTTTTTCTTTAGCTGTATCTGGTAATATGATTCCACCAGCTGTTTTCTCTTCAGCGGCGGCTGGTTTAACAACTACTCTATCACCTAATGGTTTTAATTTAATATCACTCATTTTTAACTCCTTTTAGTTTTAAATTTGTTAGCACTCTCAAAAGACGAGTGCTAAAATATAATTATTGGTTCCTTTTGTCAAGATTTTTTAATGTTGGTGTGATTTAAAATGGTTATTTTTGCAAATAAAACTACAATAAACCATTAAATGACTAAACTGACACAAGAGCTTAGAAAACTGATATTAATAATTAAAGAATTGGATAAAAAGGTTACAGTAATTTTTCTATCTGTGGCAGTATTGCAGACTTTTTCATTTTATTTTACATCAAGAAGATTTTTCAGAGAAAATTTATTTCAATACTTTCAAACTTATTCTGATCCATATTTAATTGAATATTTTTATTGGTTTTTAGGAGATTTCTTAATCTACCTGATTCTGGGCACCTTGATAATAAAACTGGTTCTAAAAGAAAACCTTAATGATTATGGATTTCGTTTAGGTGATTACAGACTTGGACTTCTTTTAACCCTGATTTTTATTGCAATAATGTTAATTCTGATTTGGTTTGTTTCTGCGTCACCATCTTTTGCACAAAAGTACCCGCATCTATCCGGTGCAAAGCTTAACTGGAACACTTTTTTAATTTATGAGTCAGGAATGTTGATTTATATGTTTGCATGGGAATTTATGTGGCGTGGATATATGCTTTTTGGTCTTGAAGAAAAATTCGGTTACTATTCTGTCTTAATTCAGATGATACCTTTTGTGATCTTACATAATGGAAAACCTTTTTTAGAAACTTTCGGTGCAATTTTCGGTGGTATTGCTTTAGGTATTCTTGCGTTAAGGACTAGGTCATTTTATTATTGCGTTGTTATTCATATTGGTGTTATGTTCTCAATTGATTTTGTTTCAACATTACGTTTTAGAGCAAATGAATATGGAATTGGTATAGAATCATTTATAAATTTAATTAAACAAATATTTTGGGTGTTAAGATGAGATTATCATTAAATGTAGATCATATTGCAACCATTCGAAATGCAAGGAACGAAAGTCAGCCTGATCCGGTTACTGCTGCCTTAATTGCTGAACACGCTGGTGTTGATGGAATCGTTGTTCATCTTCGTGAAGATAGAAGACATATAAATGAAAGGGATGTAAGATTACTTCGCGAACTTATTGCAACCAGACTAAATCTTGAAATGGCTGCGGCAGAAGAAATATTAAAAATTGCCTGCGATGTAGGTCCTGAACTCGTTACATTAGTACCTGAAAAAAGGCAAGAACTTACAACAGAAGGCGGACTTAATGTTATTGATAATGTTTCTTTAATAAGAGATACAATTTCTGAACTGCATAAGTATGAAATTGAAGTTTCACTTTTTATCGAACCTGATATAATGCAGATAGATGCAGCTGCAGAAATTGAAAGTGATTTTGTAGAAATACACACCGGTATTTTTGCAAATGCAATTTCTGAAGAAGAACAATTTGATGAGCTGGATAGAATAAGAACTTCTGTTAAACATGCTAAGAAATTAGGATTAGGTATAAATGCAGGTCACGGACTTAATTATCAAAACATTAAAGTTTTCAGAGAAATACAGGATATTGATGAGGTTAGTATTGGTCATGCAATTATTGCAAGATCAGTTTTCGTTGGTATTAAACAAGCAGTAAAAGAAATGTATGATCTGATAAGGTTTGGATGATCAGTAATTAAACTAAATGAAATAGGTTATTGCCTATTAGTATCTCTGTTTTTAATTGATCTATCCAGAGAGCTTGAAAATAATTTATCTTGTAATTATACTTTAATGAACGAAAGTCTGTTTATTTCTTAAAAACCTGCTTGAATAAATTAACCATCTCCTGCCAGGATTCTATATCAGCTTTTTTATTATAGGCGATTGGCATATTAAATTTTTTACCAAGACTATCTGCTTCCGGATTTGAAAAAGCATGTAGTGCTCCTTCATAATTAATAAAGCTGTAATGAACGCCTGCATTATCCATTTCTGTTTTAAAATCTTGAATTTGTTCGGGAGTTACAGACTTATCGGCTGCACCATTACAAACTAAAATAAATGCATTTACTTTTCCTTTTTCAGCTGATGTAACCGGTTGTAATCCGCCGTGAAAACTGACAACAGCTTTAAGGTCTGTTCCTACCCGAGCCATTTGAAGAACTATACTGCCTCCGAAGCAGTATCCTATTGCTGCAATTTTATTACTGTCAGTTGTTTCGTAGTTTTTCAGAAAATTATATGCGGCTAAAAATCTTTCTTCACCTGTAGTCATATTTTGATAGACTGACATTGCAAGATTTTGTGCTTCTTCAGGATTGTCTGTGTTTTTTCCTTCACCGTACATATCCAAAGCGAATGCAGTATATCCGAGTTCAGCAAGCATTCGTGCTCTTCTTTTAGCATAATCGTTCAATCCCCACCATTCGTGAACAACCAGCACTCCAGGTCTTTTCCCTTTCACATCATCATCATAGACTAAATAACCTTTTAATTTTACTCCTTCTGCCGAATACTCAATACTTTTTTCAACAAGACTGTTTTTTTCATTTTGTTTATCCACACAGGAAAATAACAACAACCCAAATAAAAACACTAACACTGATTTTAACTTCATGATAAATCCTCATTTGATTTAATAACTGTTCAATTTTTTCTAATTGTTAGTAACAAAAAATCTGAAGAAGTAACAGTAATAAACAGTTCAAGTATAGTAACAGGCAATAGTCTAATAAGCAAATCAGGTGCTTTTATAAGCTGCAATAGAAAGGATAGACTAATTCGCTTCTTTAATAAATTTATAAACGAGCAACTTAAAGCAGTATTAAAGAATTATATATTCAAAACAGAAACAGCTCTATCAAAATCTTCAGGTCTTACAAAAATCAAATAGCCAAACATTCCTTTACCATCGGTTACACCGTTTGAAGCATAAACATTAATATTGGCAGTGTAAAGCAGATGATGAATTTCTTTCAGAGCATTTAGTTCATCTCCCTGAACCAGAAATGCACGATGTGGTCCATCGAGTATCAAATTACTTTTCTTGGCTTCTGAAATTAACTTGAGTGAATTATCCGGGAAAAGCTGCAGTTGAGTTCGGTTTGGACCGATTGGAATAGCAGTAAAGGCTAATAAGTTAATTCCACTTTTCTCAAGCTCTGATAGAAGTTTGTATGACTCACCTGGCTGGTCAACAACTGAGCAATAAAAGTAATCTATTTTATGAATTTTATAAGCCATAATTAACTCCAAATAAAAATATGTTTATTGGTTTACCTAATTATAATAGAAATTTTCTTTTTGAATAATTTCGGGTGTTCGCTAAGCAAACTAAGTATTTATATTTTGTTTTTCAAAATTTAAACTATGGAACCCCTGAATTTTTTAAGTATAATATCTTTTCGTTTATCATTACTGGAGCAAACTAATCTATATAAATTAAAATTTCAATTCTAAGATTTCTTTATGGAAGTTAAATAAATTTTCCAGAGTTTTTGTTGCATCATTTTCATCTGATATTGATTAAACAGAATAATTACAGCCTTTTAAGAAAACTGATGAATAAATTAAATGACAATTTGATTCTAACCAATTTCCAAAAGAATGATTTAAAAGTGTTAATTTTAAACTCACTAATTCCATAATTAAAGTATAAGAAATAATTTACGGAGAAGAAGTGCACTATAATCTCATAAAAAAGTCAGAGTTTGATAAGGTCAAATCGTTCAGTGGAAATTGGGCAACAAGAATGCAGTTGTTTGCAGATATGTGCCGCTACAATACACTGGTTGCTGTTAAAAAAGCCGGTTCAGGTCATCTTGGTTCGAGTTTAAGTGCTATGGATATAACTACATATCTTTATTTAAATGAGATGAATGTTTTTGAAGCTGGTTTTGATTCTTTCGATCGTGATATTTATTTCTCGTCTAAAGGGCACGATGTTCCCGGATTGTATTCTTTGTTTTATGCGCTTGGAATTATCTCCGAAGAAAAATTATTAATGCTAAGAAGACTGCACGGACTTGATGGTCATCCTGAAGTTCGTCAAAAGGGTATTGAAGCGAGCACTGGTTCACTTGGGATGGGAATTTCAAAAGCAAAAGGATTTGCCTGGGCAAAAAAATATAATAATAACAAAGGTAATGTTTATGTGCTGACTGGTGATGGTGAATTTCAAGAAGGACAAATCTGGGAATCGCTGCAGGCAACAGCTCATCAGAAAGTGAATAATATAACAGCTATTATGGATCATAATAAGTATCAGACAGATATGCTTGTAGCTGATGTGAATAATATTGAAGATGTTGTTGAAAAGGTGAAAGCGTTCGGGTGGTATGTTGTTAGAATTAACGGACATGATTTTAATATTCTGGAAAAAACATTTTCTGATCTTAAAAAAGTTACAGATAAACCAAAGATGATAATTGCTGATACAATTAAAGGAAGAGGAGTATCGTTTATGGAAAAACCATTGACCGAAACTTTTCAGGGAAAAACACTTTACAAATGGCACTCAGGCGCACCCGATGATGACAGTTATCAAAAAGGCTTGACTGAACTTGCTGACAAAATTATTATTCTTTCTGAAAAACTTGGAATTGAAAAAATTCAGATTCCGGCAAACAAGTCAGAAGGAAAAACAATAACCAAACTCGATAAAGAATTTGTAACTGAAGCTTACGGTGATGCTTTAGTTGAAATTGCAAAAACAAATAAAAAATTAGTGGTACTTGATGGAGATCTTTCTGCTGATTGTAAACTTAGGAAATTTGAAAAAACTTATCCGGATAGATTTATTGAAAACGGAATTGCAGAGCAGGATATGGTCTCAACAGCCGGTGGATTGGCAAGAATGGGGTTGATTCCAGTTGTAAATACTTTTGCAAGCTTTCTTGCTGCCAGAGCAAATGAGCAGATTTACAACAATGCAGGTGAACAGACTAAAATTATTTACACTTGTCATTTTTCAGGGATGATTCCAGCCGGTCCCGGTAAATCTCATCAAAGTGTACGTGACATTTCATTGTTCAGTGCTTTACCGAATATTACTATCATTCAACCCTGTAATGCTGAAGAAACTAAATGGGCAACTGAATATTGTGTGAACGAAGCAAAGGAAAACTGCGTTTTAAGATTGGTAATAGGACCATCTCCGGAAAGAATACAATTGCCCAAAGATTATAAATTCAAAGTTGGAGTTGGTGCTGAGCTGACTAATGGCAGTGATGCAATTTTATTTGGATACGGACCTGTAATGCTTCACGAAGCGTTAGCAGCTGCTGAATATTTAAAAAGAATTAATCTCAGATTAAAAGTAATTAATATGCCTTGGTTAAACAGAATAGATAGTGAATGGCTGAAAGAGATTGTAAAAGATCAAAGGAGAATTTTTGTTTTAGAAGATCATTCAGCAGTTGGCGGTTTAGCAGACAGGTTGTTAAACGAATTAGTGTCAATTGATGTAATCTGTGGTAAAGAATTTATCAACTTAGGAATAAAAGAATATCCCGAATGCGGAACTCCGCTTGAAGTTCTTGAATACCATAAACTTGATGGCAAATCGCTAGCACAAAGAATATCAGGAATTTCAGCCATTGAAACCTCAGATTTATTAAATCAAAAATATACTGAAGAAGCGCCGCAGTAGTAAGTGAAGTCATTGCGATCGCGACTTGTTGGGAGAAGCTGTCTTTAGTATAAGTGGATCACTTCGCTCCGCTCGTGATGAATTTTTTTATGAATTTATTTAACTGAAACTCGTGTCTGATTGGATGCATTACTGCATGTTCTAACATCGATTCAATACAAAAATCAACTCCCCAATTTGACTTGTAAACCTTATCTTCAAATAGTTCAGGCTCAACATTCTGAAGAGGGACTCTCCATTTTTCAATAAGATGTTCAATAAATTTATCAGCATTATCAACTATTATTTCCGGAAACGGAGCTTCATCAATTTGCGGATCAGGCAATTTTAATTGCAAACATATCCAGACAATATAACCTCTTGCTGATCTTAAAACATGATACAGAAGTGTATTCAAAGATTTGTAATAAGGGTCATCGGTGATTGGTAATTTTATATCCAGCTCTTTCGCTTTCTTCCAGGTATTGTAAAATTCTTTTAGGTGAATTTCATGTAATGAAACTAAAGCTTTGGCACCATTATATTTATATTCACTTTCAATCATTAAGCATTGGGTCAGATTTTAACTTTAACAACAACCTTTTTTACAAAAGACTTTTCTCTGAATTTTATTCCGGGCATATGAACATCGTTTGGAAAAAATATTGCAAACATTCCTTCTTCAACTTTTAAGAATGATTTTTCACCTTCAAAAAAAGCAATATCATTTTGTTCATTGTATTCGTTTATCACTTTTTGATTTTGAAAAGGAGCATAACCAATTAATTCAGTTCCTTTAACCACGAATTGAACATCAATATATTTTATGTGAGCCTCGAGTTTTCCTTCAGTTTCATCTTTGGTTTTGTATTCACTAATTAAAGCGAAAATATTATCACCATCAATTTCATATTTGCCTGATTGGGTTTTGGAAAAATCAGTTTGTTCCAGATAAGCAAAAGCTTTGTTAATTCTTTCGCTGAGTGAAGAGTACAAATTTGAGTTTGAGAGTTTATCAATTATCATAAAATCATTTCCAATTTGTTATTACACAAAGATAATCTTAAAAAATACAGCCGCTAAACGGTTCGCAGCTGCTGATCTGTGATCGAATTAAAACAACGAATTCAAATTTCGTAAATAAAAAGCCAGTCCCGTCATTTTAGTTTCAAGCTGAGTTTCTGAATAGTAATTTGTATTATAATATCTGATCTCAAGGTGATTACTTATAAAATCCAAAACAGGATGCTTTGTCCAGAACGCACAAAGTTTCAGCAATCCCCTTGTATTTATCTCATAGCCAGTTGTCTTTTGTGGATCAGGAAAGCCTCTGCCTGAGAAGTGACCGAAAGAGAAAGAGAATGTTTCAGCAAAATCAAGTTTAGTTCCAACGCGGGAGATTATTTTATTATTTCCTTTAATGAGGATGACATTATCCCAGAAATCAAGATCATCTTGATACTCCCAACTATTGTGATATACTGAAACTAAAAAATCTTCGGCTAAAGATGTAAATGACAGATTAAATGCATTAAATCTAAAATCCTTAATAGCTAAATCAAATCCGGTTGATATACCATAACCAATTCTTTCAACTCTTGGCAGCGGACTTGATTGAGGAATCCCGCTATATTGAAGCGAATCACCAATATTAGATTTTGAATAACCGAGCGAAATGTTAAATGTTGGATAAGCTTTAATTTCTTCATTAAAACTTATCTGCACTTTATCGTTAATTAATTTTATTACAGGTACATTGATCAGAATTCCAAAATCATTCACTTTATTTTTAGCTCTAACCTCTCCGGAATCCGGATGAGGTGAAGTATCAGCAAAAAATGAATTAATATCTTTGATTGAATAACCAATACTTAGTTGAGCTCCAAAATCAAGACCTAAACCAAATGAATATGCGTGATAAGAATCTTCTGGTCTGTATGTTCCAAGTGGCTCTGGATTATTAGAGCCAGTAATAACAAACTCGCCAAATTTAAGTTTTACATTTGAGTAACCGAGACCAAGGCTTAACGGAACTCCGATTAAATCCCTAAAGTTGTAACCAGCATTAAAAGCCAAACTGGTTAACTTTATTGGAGCCAATCCCACCCATTTAATTTCTGTTGGATAAAAAATAAATGAAAGATTATTTGTTTGGCTTGTATGTCCAAGTTGTGCAGGATTCCAAAGAAATCCAAACGGATCATCAGTCGGTAGTGCTGTACCTGTTCCTCCCATTGCGCTATTTGATGGGGAAGGATTTATTATTAAAAATGGGATTGCAACTTCACCTTGTGGGAAAACCGCAGTTGTAAATGTTAGGAGTGAAATAAGAATAAGTACTAATAAATTAGCTTTCATAATACTCTCCTGATTTTGTTATTACTAAACTATTATTAAGTTGTCAATTTATAAAAGGTATAAATCTTTCCCGATTTTTTATAATTGAACACCAGCGGTTAATTTTAAAATTGTCTGTTTCCTAAACTCACCTGAAAATAAATGTGAATCAGCACAAGCAAGATCAATTGAAATAATCGAAAAGTTTAGATTTAAACCTGCTGTTAAAAAGAATGCATTGAATTCTGATTCCAATTCTCTGAAAAGAGTGTTACTGATTTTAAAATCATTAGAGTAAAAACCAAGTGAGGCTTTAACAATTTCTGAAAACTCATACAATGTGCTGAAAGAAATTTCCAATTGGTCTTTATAATTTTCTTTTTGGTTACTCCAAAACACTGTTCGCAAACTACCCAGAAACATTAAATATTTAGTTGCATCAACAGCAATATCAAAATTTAATTCAGAAGGAATTGTATATCGCCCGGTATAATTGACCTGATAATATGTAGTATTAGGAGTGTTCCCATGAAAAACTAAAAGATTATTCTCAATTTCGTGATTAACATTAAACTGATTTGATAGTTCATAACTTAATCCAAATTGTAAATATCTTTGTTCATCCAAATTAAATTGGGTAGCAATACCTAATCCAAAACTACTTGAGTATCCTTTTGCTTTCAAATTGTTTATCCAGATTTTTTCCTGATGATGCAAATAATTCAGAGAATATTTTAATCCTAATTTAATATCAAAGTTACTTTGCAATATCTCTGCAAATGAGAAAGCTGTTGAAAGTGAGTAGCTCTGAATTAAGTTTTCTTCGCTCATTTCAAAAAATATTCCGGTTCCATCGGGCTTATCGGGCGTTGTAATTTGAATCTTCCCAAATTCCTTTGTGCCGTTATATCTTTGTCCTAATCCCACCCCAAAGGAAAAGCCACCGAGTTTTGCAACAGCACCAAATGACTGCGGAAAATAATTATAGATTCTTTCCATACCGATGCCTAAAATCCAGGCATCCTTAAGTTTGGTATTTATTTGATATGATATTCCAGCAGAATAATTTTTCAATCCTGTTATTGCCGCTGGATTCATAAAGCTGATATTTGATACATTATTTATTATTGAAGAATTACCGTAAGAGTTTAATAGTTTTAAATCATATCCTTGAGGGAATAACATGAGATCATAATTAGTGGATAATTGTGCAACAGTATTGATTGAAGAAAATATAAAAAGAAAGAAAACTAAACGTTTCATAAAAGCCCCCTAAATAAAATATCCAAAAAATATCTTCACGAGCAAAGCGAAGTGATCTGTATTATGAAACAGATTGCAGCCTCGCTTCGCTCATGGTAATTACTTACTTAATAATTTTTTTCTCTCTTAAAACAGTTTCAACTGTTATTGCACCGATTTCCTGCAGATCATATTTAACTCGTGTGCTTGGTTTTTTAATTTTAATATATCTGCTAAGATCAATTGGTGTTCCGATTACAACTGCATCGCATTTAGTGTTATTGATTGTTGTTTCAAGGTCTTTTAACTGTGCTGCACCATAACCCATTGCCGGCAGTAAAGCTCCGATGTTTGGATATTTTTGATATGTGGCAGTGATAGATTTTACAGTGAATGGTCTTGGATCAATTATTTCTTTTGCACCAAGTTTTTGTGCAGCAACCACTCCAGCACCAAACTTCATTTCACCGTGAGTAAGTGTTGGACCATCTTCAACTACAAGTACTCTCTTACCTCTAATTAATTCAGGATGTTCAACTGTAACAGGCGAAGCTCCTTCAATTATTGTTGCTTTCGGATTTACTTTTCTGATATTGTCTCTTACTGTATTAATTCCTTCAACATCAGCGGTATCAATTTTATTGATAATAACTGCATCAGCAAGTCTTAAAGAAGTATTGCCGGGATAATAATGCATTTCATGTCCTGGTCTGTGTGGATCAGCAACAGTAAATGTTACATCAGCTTTATAAAATGAAAAATCATTATTACCGCCATCCCAAAGAATGATATCAGCTTCTTTTTCAGCTTCTCTTAAAATTGCTTCATAATCAACACCGGCGTAGATAACTCCGCCTCTTGCAACGTGTGGTTCATATTCTTCAATTTCTTCAATCGTGCATTTGTGCTTTTTAAGATCGGCATAAGCTGCAAATCGTTGAACTTTTTGTTTAACCAAATCACCATAAGGCATAGGATGACGGACAGCAACAACCTTTTTGCCGGCAGCAGTTAATACTTCAATAATTTTTCTTGATGTTTGGGATTTACCGCAGCCGGTTCTTACTGCAAGTACTGCAATAACAGGCTTCTTACTTTTAATTTCTGTTTGTGCAGCTCCAAGTAACTTGAAAGAAGCACCTGCAGTATTTACAATTGAAGCTTTAGTCATAACATAATCAAATGGAATATCAGAGTACGAAAAAACTACTTCATCAACTTTAAGTTTTTTAATAAGATTTTCTAATTCTTTTTCTTCGTAGATCTTTATTCCGTTTGGATAAAGTTTACCGGCAAGTTGTTTTGGATAAGTTCTGCCTTCGATGTTGGGGATTTGAGTCGCTGTGAATGCAACAACATTGTAATCATTGTTGTCTCTAAAGTAAACATTAAAGTTGTGGAAATCGCGTCCAGCAGCGCCCATAATCAACACATTCTTACGAGCCATAAAAATACTCTCCTTTGTGCTTTTAAATTGAGTTGTTGTATAAAAAGTTTTTGTTTCAATGTTTTTGAATTTTCAAAAATTATTAATGTAAAATTAGGTGATTTTATCCTGAGTTTCATCAGAAATTTTTTAGTTAACAGCGATTAAGAAATGATAATTTTAAAAAAGTGCGTTTAAGTTAAATAGGGCTGTAAAATCCTACTAAAAAATCTGAAAAATATTTTTTAATAAGAGTATAAAAATCCACATCTGAGTGTGAGTAATTGATAAGATAGTCTTGCAGCTACTTTAATAACATTAACTTCATACTTTTAAATTGAGCGTTGAAACTTAATCTGGCAATATAAACTCCAGAACTAAGATGAATGCCCGAGCTGTTTGATCCATTCCAGTTTACTTTATAACTGCCGGCTGGTTTTTCATCATTAACTAAAGTTGCAATCTCATTTCCCAAAACATCATAAATTTTCAATTGAACAAATTGCTTACTGGCTATTGCATATTGAATACTGGTTGAAGGATTAAAAGGATTTGGATAAGCATTTAAATAGAATTCAGTTAGAACAACATCATCGTCATCAACAGATGTCGGATTATTTGTTGAACCCGGTGTTGGCGTCATAAATACCCAGTTACTTCCTGAATCAATCTGACGTCCGAAAGAAATATCTTTAGTTTGCTCTCCAAAAGTGATTGAATCAATGATTGAAATTCCATCATTATTAATCAAAGCGACAAATTCCCCATCTTTACTTAATTTAAAGTTTGTATGTATGCCTTGCTGAGATTGCTGTTCATCGCACCAGATTAATAAATACTCATTCGGATTGATAAATAAATCGGGCTGAGTAAACTTATATTTTGTAAGATTACTTTTTTTATCAGTTAAATATTTTCCTGTTAATTCAATTGGTGAAGAACTTGAATTATAAATCTCGATCCAATCATCATATTCACCATTTGGATCAGGGATTGTTGTGGAATTATCCGCCATAAGTTCATTAATAAATAAATTACCCGAAACATTTTGCTGGGTTCTGATCTCAATTGCTTTTTTTCTCGGATAGACCTGAAATTGATT
This sequence comes from Ignavibacterium sp., assembly GCA_032027145.1. NCBI lineage: Bacteria > Pseudomonadati > Ignavibacteriota > Ignavibacteria > Ignavibacteriales > Ignavibacteriaceae > Ignavibacterium > Ignavibacterium sp. The sequence goes on from JAVSMP010000001.1 coordinate 1,785,299, forward strand.
ACCATTATCTTTTACATAAATAAAAAAATTACCCGAATTTCCGGCACCGATTGGTGGAATTGTTCCTATCCATCGATCAGATTCTTCTACTTTTTTTGTGTTTGAAATAGGATTGTAAGACATTGGAAATATCTGAACAGAAGTAGAATCATCATCCTGATAATAAATTAATACTTCATTCAAACCTTCATTATCAAAAGCTGATACAACAACATTGATAGAATCATTAGCCCCCGGATATTTTGGTTCATAATCGATATAGTAAACAATTGGTTTAGCATTTTGATAGTTTAGCCAGCCGGGCAGAAGAGAATTTTTAAGATTTACAAACTGTTTAATTCCAAATTTTACGTGTTGATTGCTGTACCCGGAGGATGAATACGAATTAAAAAAATCATTTGTATCAAATCCATAGTCAAGAGTCCGGAATGAATCAGCTATCACTGAACCGGCAATCATATTTTTTAAACTGTCTAAACGATTTTCCCATCGAGAGAGTAAAAAGACATTTTCTCTGTAAAACTCTAAAAAGTGTGTGTAAAGATTTCGGTACTGAGGCACAAGCATAAATTTTTGTGCCAGCGGGCGATAGCCGTTTACAACTTTAGGATAATTGTACGGATCAACATCAGTCCAGTTTGTTCCGCTCCAATCAATTCCAAATGTGTTATCGTAATCATAAGGAATAAAATGAAAAATATCTTTTGAAGGTTCATGATACAAATAATAATTATTCATCAGCGACCAGTAATCATCCCACTCACCCACAAGAATATTTACTGCAAAGTATTTTAGTACTTCCGGAACTTCAATCAAAGATTCTATTGAATCAGCGAGAGATGTAGTTGGTGTGTTGTTAAGAACGGAAATAAATTTTGACAATTTTGAAAAATCTCCAACATCTTCATTAGTTTTTAATTCGTAAACAGGTCTTCCATTACTGATTAAATTCTTATAAATATTTGGATCTTCACCAAGGAAGTTTAAATCTGCGGGATAAAGACATTTCCATAAATTTCCTGTATCATCTTCAAAATTTTTAAACAAAAATTCATCATCAATATGCTCAACAGAAATGTATAAACCATAATATATTCCGTTAATGTAAACTTCAGCGTGATTGGCTCGGCTTGCCTTCATTCCGATAGTTTGATAATGGTCGAAGCTTAGTTTACTTCTGATAATGGATGGATCATTATGTTCTCCGTTTAAGTTCAATTTGTCCACACCGTAGAATTCTCTTCCCTGCACAAAAGTATTAAATGAAACTTTAAAGGATTTTTTATATGCGTGTCTGGATGTATTTCCTCGTAATCGGAATCCGATATTTTCTACATTCTCGTTAATATATTTGTTTTGAAAATGTAAAGAAGCAACAAACTCCGAATCACTTTCAACATTCTGATAAAGCCATTCCAGTGCAGCGGGATCAATTATTATATCAACTCTCGCAACCTGTGTGTCATCATAAAGCTTCCAGCTTTCATCACTTTGTCCTAAAACTTGATTGGAAAAAAAGATGAGAAGCAAAATTGAGAATTGAACTTTTAGTAATCGTAGAAAAATTGCCATTATCTATCCGGTCATTTTATCATTTTCATTAATCCAAAGTTCGACAAAAGATTATTAAATTACTACAACAAAAAAAATTAGATAAAAACAAAGTGAGGAAAAAATGAAATCTCTTTTAACTTTGCTTCTTATAAATCTTACATTAGCTGCCCAAACCAATCCAGACTTTAATGATTATTTTTCAGATGAAACACTGCGGATAGATTATTTTCACATCGGTGATGCTAAAACAGAAATTATCACAATTGATAAAATGCACCGTTATGGCACCTGGGCAGGAAGCCTGAATAATTTGATAGATAATTTTAATAACGGCAAATATTATCTGAAAATTTATGATTCCAACTCCGGCAGTTTAATCTACTCAAAAGGTTTTGATACATTTTTTGGCGAATATGCTTCAAGCGATGCTGGTATAAATGGAATTCAAAAAAGTTTTCACGAAACTGCAATAATTCCTTTTCCTAAGAATAAAATTATTTTCGTATTGGAAAAACGTGATGATAAAAATGAACTAAAAGAATTTTTCAGAACTGAAATTGATCCAGGCAGCATATATATAATTAAAGATAAGATTGCAAATGAAACGGTTGAAGTTTTTAAACCTGTCTATAACGGCAATCCTCATAACAAGGTTGATATTGTTATACTTGCTGAAGGTTATTTAAAATCTGAGAAAGAAAAATTTGAAAAAGACCTTAATCGCTTTGTGGATTATTTCTTTGAACAGGAGCCATACAAATCACAAAGAAGTAATTTTAATATTTACGGAGTTTTTAAGCCATCTGAAGAAAGCGGAACTGATTTACCTGGTGCTGATATTTTTGTGAATACAATTCTTAATACAACTTTCTGGTCGCTTGGCTCTGAAAGATATTTAATGACTGAGGATAATAAAACAATGCACGATTTAGCAGCATTTGTTCCGTACGATGCAATCTACATTCAGGTTAATCATTCACGTTATGGCGGCGGCGGAATTTATAATCAATTCTGTACTTATACTACTGATAATCAGTTTGCAAAGTATTTATTTACTCACGAGTTCGGGCATTCGTTTAGCGGATTAGCTGATGAGTATTATACTTCCGATGTTGCTTATAATGATTTCTTTAAACCAACAATTGAACCGGTTGAACCAAATATTACTGCTTTGTTAGATCCAAAAAATGTAAAATGGAAAGAATATTTAACTGAAGGAATTGAAATTCCTACTCCCTGGGAGAAAAAAGAATTTGATGCTTTTAGTTATGAATGGCTGAAAGAAAGAAACAGGTTAAACAGTTATGTAGCTGAATTAAAAAAGAATCGTGCACCGGAAAGTCAAATAAATGCTGCCGAAGAAGAATATGCAATGAAAGATAAGAGACAATCGGAAAAAGTTGATAAATATTTGATGAGCAGTAAGTACTGGAACAAAGTAGGAGCGTTTGAAGGTGCAGGATATGTTGCAAACGGGATGTACAGACCAATGCTTGATTGTATAATGTTTTCCAAAGGTGATAAGCCATTCTGTAAAGTTTGTGAAGAAGCGATTAAAAAAGTTATTAAGAGTTATACGGATTAATTCTTTTCCCAAGTGATATTGTTTTACAAATAAACCTTCGGGGTTTTAAAAATCCCCGAAGGTTTAAGATTACCAAGGGTTACTTGATTAAAACCATTTTTCTTGTTTGAATAAAATCTCCAGCTTTTAGTTGATAATAATAAATCCCAGATGAAAGATGAGAAGCATTAAAATCAAATTTATGAATTCCTGCTGACTTCTCTTCATTAACCAAAGTTGCAATCTCATTTCCCAAAACATCATAAATTTTCAACTGAACAAATTGCTTACTGGCTATTGCATATTGAATACTGGTTGATGGATTGAAAGGATTAGGAAAATTCTGTTCTAAAGAAAACTTTGCAGGCGGAAGGATTTCCGCTTCAACAATATTTGAGTATTCATAAGTGCCGTCAAAATCTATTTGCTTTAGTCTGTATAGATATTTACCGACAGAAAGATTTTCATCTTTGTAAGAATAAGATTTAGTTTTTGTTGTTGTTCCATTTCCATTAACGAATCCAATACTTTTCCATTCTTCACTACTTTCGTTTTTCATCTCTCGTCTTTCAATTTGGAAACCAGAGTTATTAGTTTCGGTTGCAGTGCTCCAGTTTAATGTAACATCATCATCAACAACAAAAGAAGAGAAGGCAAGAAGTTCTACCGGAACGACAGATGGAACATAAGCAGTAGCTTCGTTACTCCAATTAGATCGGAAGTTGCCTCCTGGTCCTTCTCGAATTTGTATTCTATAAGTATATATGCTATCTAACTGAACAGTTAAATCTTCAAAAGAAAAAACATTTGGTCCAACCCAAGCAATTTGATAGTAATTTGTTGGGCTATTAGGAAGCCCGTTCTTTCTTTGAATAACATATCCCCAGCTTGGGTTGATAGTAGTTCCAGGATTCCAACTTAAAATTACTTTTTGCGTATTGGTATCAGAATTGGCACAGATTTGTGCTGGAGGTGTAGGAATTGTGAGAGGAGAATTTAATAAAAAATTATCTACATACCAGAATCCTGCAGAATTTGGAATTGTATCTATACAATAAAATGCAAGTTTAACATAGTTTTCATTAGGAACAATAATTAATGCTTGTGTGGCAGGAACATCTTCAGTTATTTCCTGTTGCCATATCGGCAGCCAGGATATTCCTTCATCAAACGAGTATGCTAATCCAACTAAAAATTCTCCAGATTGCCAGTCTAAACTATAGTTTAAATCTATAGCATTAAGAGAAGGACTAAGATCAAAAAAACTGTTAAGAATTAAATATGAAGTATCACTAATAACCGATGGATTATGAAAGCTCAGTTCAGGTGCTTGACCGCCAGCAAAATTTGTATTTGAAATATTCCAAACAGCACCTTGGGTTTGTAAAATAGTATAATTGGACAAATCGCCATAAAAATAATCTCCCCAGTAATTTAAATATGGTCCCTGTGATATAAAGTACCAAACAGGTCCGGCAGTAAAACCAAATGAATTATATTCTACAACACGCCAATAATATTTTGTATGTACATCAATTATTCCGAAAACTTCTAAAGAAAGTGAACTATATACTTTTGATGAATCTATTCCACTAAGTATTTTTACAGAAGGATCAAGATTTATTACTAGATTTGAATCCTGGCTAATATATACATCATTGTATATAAGATTTGTGGGATTTTGCCAGTATAAAATATGTGCCAATTGACCATTGTGATATGAGATATGTCTTGCACCAGGTGCAGTCATAGGATTAAACGGCGGATCGGGAGCCTGAGCATAAACCAAAAGAGGCAAAACACCTAAAATGAGAATCATAAATCTTTTCATTTTTACTCCGTTATATTTAAAGTTTAAGTAACTGACCACATGAGACTAAATTTGTCAGACAAATTCAGAAATCTCCAATGGAAAAAAATAAAAACAATGATGCCAACAGAACTAAACGTCTTGAGTCCAAATAGAGCATGTAAGATAATTTGTTTAAATGAACTTTTAAGTTTAAGAACATTTATTAATTTCTGATTAAGAATATTAAACTTCAGTAAAAGTATTTTATTTAACTCAAAGAATTAAAACCTGCAAATAAACCTTCGGGGTTTTAAAAATCCCCGAAGGTTTAAGATTACCAAAGGTTACTTAATTAAAACCATTTTTCTTGTTTGAATAAAATCTCCAGCTTTTAGTTGATAATAATAAATCCCAGATGAAAGATGAGAAGCATTAAAATCAAATTTATGAATTCCTGCTGACTTCTCTTCATTAACCAAAGTTGCAATCTCATTTCCCAAAACATCATAAATTTTCAACTGAACAAATTGCTTACTGGCTATTGCATATTGAATACTGGTTGATGGATTGAAAGGATTAGGAAAATTCTGTTCTAAAGAAAACTTTGCAGGCGGAAGGATTTCCGCTTCAACAATATTTGAGTATTCATAAGTGCCGTCAAAATCTATTTGCTTTAGTCTGTATAGATATTTACCGACAGAAAGATTTTCATCTTTGTAAGAATAAGATTTAGTTTTTGTTGTTGTTCCATTTCCATTAACGAATCCAATACTTTTCCATTCTTCACTACTTTCGTTTTTCATCTCTCGTCTTTCAATTTGGAAACCAGAGTTATTAGTTTCGGTTGCAGTGCTCCAGTTTAATGTAACATCATCATCAACAACAAAAGAAGAGAAGGAAAGAAGTTCTACCGGAACATTAGCAGGCTGATCATATTTTAAAATAACCCCGCTATTGCCAACAATCCATGCGTGTGCAGCATCTGTCATATAAATATCTGAAAATGTAGATATAGTGTAGCGAGGTTCTAAAGTCCAGTTAGCACCGCCATCTGTGGAAATATACACATAACCACTGGCACAAGCAGTCATTCCGATAGTACCTAATACGGGTGATTCAACAAAATGAATTCCCCAGACTGTGTTTCCGGGAGGAGTTGCTGCCGGCTGCCAATTTATTCCGCCGTTAGTTGTGTAATATGTATTTCCTCCTGTTCCAGCTGCTATACCTCGCTGACGATCAATAAATGAAATTCCATAAGTTCCAAGACCTCCGACTGAAAGTTGCTGCTGCCAGGTTAATCCTCCATCTGTTGTTCTTGAAATTCTTTCGCCTGTTCCGGCAACCCATCCATAAAGCGAATCTACCATATCCATATCCCAGGGATTATAGCTTGAAATAGTTGAAATGATAGACCAGCTAAATCCGCCGTCAGTTGATTTAGCAACAGTGCCATTATATGCTGCTACAATTCCGAAGTTATCATTAATAAAATCAATTGCCAGAATATCTGAGTTGGTACCTGTTATTCCTGTAGCAACAAGATTCCAGTTATTACCGCCGTCAGTTGTTACAATCACATTGCCGCCATCACACCCTGCAATTGCATGATTTGGTGAAGGTGCCACAACTTCGTTTATATCTCCGGTAAATGGAGAAACCTGCTGCATCCATGTTAGTCCTCCATTAGTTGTCTTAGCCACAAAATTTGTTCCGACAACATAACCATTTGAAGTATCGGCAAAACTTACATCTTTTAAACTTGATGTAGTAAATCTATAACCAAGCTCGCTCCAGGTTGCACCACCATCAGTTGATTTAAATAAATAACCACTAGTGCCTGACAGATATACTGCATTGTCAGAACCAAATCGCACTGAATAAAACGTTATTCCAGCAGGGAATCCTCCAACAGGACTCCAGGTATTGCCGCTATTTGTGGTTCGTAAAACAGTGCTCGATGCGCCGCAAGCAAGTCCATTAACAAATGAATCATCAAAATCCACAGACCAAAGTTGATTAGTAGTACCGCCATCATAAACTGATGTCCATGTTAAACCAGCGTTACTTGTTTTTGCAATTCTGTTTCTATTACCGACAATAAAACCAATAAGACCTGAACCGGTTGGAGGGAAATAAATTCCACGATAATCTGTTGAAGTACCATATATCATTGGTATTAAATTCCATGTATTTCCACCATCAGAAGATTTTAAAACAGCATCAGAGCTTCCAACAACATAAACATTATTTACGTCAGTAGAATAAACTCCATACAGAGTTTTGGAAGTTACAGATGTATTTGTTTGTGAGAACCAGTTATCCCCGCCGTTGGTTGTTTTTATAATAAACCCATTAAACCCAACAGACCAACCAATATTCTGATCAATAAAGAAGATATCATACTTAGTTGTGTCAGGTGCGTTGCTGAGCCAAGTCCATGTTAAACCGCCATCAGTAGTTTTATGAAGACGCTCCACAAAGGCACCGGCAGCCCAGCCAAGATTATCATTAAGAAAATAACAACTTCTATAAATTCCCTGACCACCAATTTGAAGAACATGCCATGTTTGTCCGCCATCATGTGTAAAGACTGCTTCACTCTGTGGAGTAACAGTATAAAATCTGTCAGCCGAGGGAGCTGAACCAACATATAATGCATTTGGTGTGGGATAAGGATTCATCACTCTCCATTGAGATAGTGATGGGTAAGTAAAAACCAGGAGTGTAATTGTTATAGTTAAAATTTTTTTCATGGTGTACCTCTTTTTTATTTACAATTACTTAAGTTTTTCTACGGTCATTTGATATTATTTAATAAAATCTGAACTAACATAATTTTTATAACGCCATTGGCTACATTTTCTAAGTTGAAAACATTGAAAGTAAATGATTCTGGAACTAAGTCAGAAAAGAAGATGTTCACTTTTTCATATTGATAGCCTTGCTGAATAGTTAATTTAAATAAAGCAAACTTAGAATCTAATGTCAAGCGATTGCAATATTTTATTATGAAAACAAAACTTGAAATTGCAAAGATCTATTTAGATTACTAAAGGTTACTTAATTAAAACCATTTTTCTTGTTTGGACAAAATCTCCAGCGATAATTTTGTAATAGTAAATCCCAGATGAAAGATGAGAAGCATTAAAATCAAATTTATGAATTCCTGCAGACTTCTCTTCATTAACAAGAGACGCTACTTCTTCTCCAAGAGAGTTGAATATTTTTAAACTGACAAACTGCTTACTGCCTATTGCATACTGTATTCTGGTGTTCGGGTTAAACGGATTTGGATAGTTTTGCTCTAAAATAAACTCAGATGGTGAAAGAACTTCAGCTTCAATAATATTGGAGTATTCAAAAGTTCCGTCCAGATCTATTTGTTTCAGTCTGTAGAGATATTTACTGGCAGCCAGATTTTCATCTTTGTAAGAATAAGATTTAGTTTTTGTTGTTGTTCCATTTCCATTAACGAATCCAATACTTTTCCATTCTTCACTACTTTCGTTTTTCATCTCTCGTCTTTCAATTTGGAAACCAGAGTTATTAGTTTCGGTTGCAGTGCTCCAGTTTAATGTAACATCATCATCAACAACAAAAGAAGAGAAGGAAAGAAGTTCTACCGGAAGCGGATATAAAGTACCATATGTTGTTCCATCTATTAGCGCTCCAATCAGAATTCCATCCCATGCATTAATTCCCCCGAAATATTTTGAGTAAGTGAGACTTGATAAAGTCCAGGAAGTATCTATCATACCCGTACAATAAAATCCTCCAAATACTGTAAACAGATCTGTTGAAACTCCCCAAACTTGTCCTGAATTCCTAAATATAAGTGCGAGATCAATACAATTTGTATCACTTAAAGAGGGTGTTGAGTAAATAAAATTATCCGGCCAATTGAAGTTAAAGATCAACTGATCAGCACCATTATAATAGGTATAGTATAAACTATCACCTTCTAGTCGGTCATATTTTGTATAATAAAGAATTGAGCTATCAGGGTTCCAATACTCAATTTTAAAATACTTGTTATTATTAATGGTAACAGTATCGGTTGCAATTGCCGCATAATAATTACTTGTGACCAAACCAGGTTCATAATGCCATTGATTACCAATTTTAAGTGGAAGATTCTGTGGGAGAACAAAATAAAAGGAATTTAAAACCAAAAACAGATACACTAACTTTTTCATAATACACAACCTCCATAAAAATATCACATTAAAAGAAAGAAAATAAAAACCCAATATCAAGTGTTTGGTTAAATTTATTTAATTTCGTTTTGTAAATATCAAACAATAAGAATTCTTTAGAATTATGAAAACAAAACTTGAAATTGCAAAAAACTGGCTGCCTCGATATACAGGAACAAAAATCAGCGAGTTCGGCGACTATATGTTGTTAACTAATTTCCAGAATTATGTTGAAAAGTTTGCAGAAAAATTTAATTGTGAAATTAAAGGATTAAATAAACCGATGCAGACTGCAACAAACTCAAGTGGTTTATCTATTATTAATTTTGGAATTGGGTCTGCCAATGCAGCAACGATTATGGATCTTCTGGTTGCACGAAAACCAAAAGGTGTTTTGTTTCTTGGTAAATGCGGCGGATTAAAACATTCAACAGAAATCGGGCATTTTATTTTACCAACAGCTGCAATAAGAGGCGAGGGAACTAGTGATGATTACAAACCAAAGGAAGTTCCTGCACTTCCTTCATTTAAACTTCATAAATTTGTATCTGATAAGATAGTTGCAAGAGAAATGGAATACAGAACAGGGGTTGTTTACACTACTAACAGAAGGGTTTGGGAGTGGGATAATGAGTTTAAGCAATATCTTAGAAAGTTATCTACTATCGCAATAGATATGGAAACTGCAACTTTATTTATTGTTGGATTAGTTAATGAAATTCCTAGAGGTGCATTATTACTTGTATCTGATATACCTATGATTCCCGATGGAGTTAAAACAGAAAAATCAGATAAAGAGGTAACAGAAAAATTTGCAGATCTTCATCTGGAAATCGGAATTGAAGCAATGACAGAAATCGAAATAAAAGGAGAACATATAAAGCATTTTACTTACTAAGCTTTTCTCAATTTGTTTTTGGATTTTGAAAAGTATTCTTCAAGCTGCCATATTATTTGAACTAACGCTACCCAGCAAACACCCAAACTCCAGCCGGCAACTACATCTGTTACAGTATGAGCCGCACCGGCAATTCTACTTATTCCAACTATTATTGAAATTGTTACAGCTATTATTAAGAAGTACCTGTTGTTATTGTTAGTTTGAGTTTTTGATTTTAGTGAAACAGCAGTTGCTAAATACAGCACGGTTGCAATAAATGTATGACCGCTTGGAAACTCTGATATGCTTTCTGTAACAATCATTTTCCAGGTAATTAATTCTTCATTTGCAGTCAGGTATTTAGTAGCCAGGATTAAAATGATAGCCCCAATCATAGTAAATAAAAAGTAGAATGTTTTTTGTTTCTCTTTTGTCCTGAATAAATAAACAGAATAAAAGAATAGAAAAACAAAAACTATTTCGCGGCTTCCAAAAGCGCTGAAGTTAGAGTTCATATTTACAAACCAGGGCTCACCGTAAGTATTGCTCCATTTATTTGTATATCCCAAACTTTCAAAAAGAAATTTAGCTGCTTCAGCAGAAAGATGGTTAAATGATCCAATACAACTCAAAATAAAAACCAGTAATGAGATAAAAAAAATTGAGATTAACTTCTTACTTAAATTAAAGTTGTGAGGGTTATTTTTCATAAATAATCAGAAGTATCTTTTCAAGTGTTATTTAAGAGCGCGAATTGATATGATCATTTTTGTTCATTAGTGAACATACATTGTTTATTCTCAATTAAATTAATTATAGTTAGATATGAATAACTCTTCATAACAATTATTTGTATTGCGTTCATAGTATCTCTTTTGCAAATGATAATATTATTCTTCTTTGTTCCATTTAGGATTTTCAACAGAACTGAGATATTAGGAATTGTTAAATTCTTCTTCTAAAGCCTTCACCCATTACCTCGTGAACATTGCTTACAGTAACAAATGCATTTGGGTCAATCTTTTTAACAATATTCAGCAATTTAGAAAGCTCTTTCAGAGTTATTACAGTTGTAAGAATTTCACGATCAACATTACGGTAAAGTCCGCGGGCTTTTATTGCTGTTGCACCTCTGCTCATATCATCCATAATTACTTTAGCAATCTCATCAGTTTTATCAGAAATGATATCAACAGATCTTGCATAATCAAACCCATCAATTATTACATCAATAAGCCGGCTTGAAATGAATAATAAAAAGAGTGCATAAAAAGTTAAGATTACAGCCGATCTATCGCCGGCAAGATCTTTAATGTCGATAATAAATCCTGCGAGCAAAATAACAAAAAAATCTATCATCATTATTGCCATACCGGGTTTAGTTCCGAAACGTTTATGCATTATAGCGGCAACAATATCAGACCCGGCAGTTGTTCCCTTAAACTTAAATATTATTCCAAGTCCCAGACCAAGTAATGCTGCCCCGACAAGAATCAAAAACATAAAATCATTTTGCTGCAAGTCTTTTATAGTTTGTGTTTCCTGTAATTTAATAAATGAAAATCCCGGGATATCACCCCGGAAGAAATCAATAAAAAATGAATTAAGAGTGAATCCCCAAAATGTCCTTATTCCAAACTCTTTCCCTAATTCCTTAATTCCCCATAAATAAAGTGGAATGTTCAATAACCATATCATTAAGCCCACAGGTAAACCAGTTAGATAATGAATGCTCATCGATAGACCGCTTACACCACCGGGGACAACTTTTGCATCAACTAAAAAAATTCCTATTCCAATTGCCATTATAGCGGCGCCGATAGATATAAGAATATATTCGAACACGATTTTTAATTTTGGATTTTTACTCATCTTTTACTCAATTCTAAAATTTTGCGCATCAAAGTTAATGATTACAGGCGTGATGAAAAAAATAAAGTCCGAAGAATTCAAAAAAGTTGTCTTAATTTCCCGGACAATCATATTCATTTATTATCTTTTAAAACAATGATAAAATAATATAGACTGATTAAATTGTATCAATGAATCTCAAGCAAAAATTAGAATATCATTACAAAGCTTTTGATAGAACAAAGCTAGAACCAGATCCGCTGCAATTTTTGCATTTGTTTAATGATGAGAGGGATATTGAGATTGTTGGATTAATTGCTTCGGTATTTGCGTATGGAAACGTAAAACAGATTGAAAATACGCTGAAGAAATTAATAAGTATTTTTAACAACAAACCTTATTTGTTCATTAAAAACTTCAGTTCTGAAAATCTGAAAAAGCTAAATGGAATTAAGCACAGATTTTATGCTGATGATGATGTTAAAAAGTTGTTCATAATCCTTAATAAGGAGTTAAACAACTTCAAATCTGTTAGGCAAATATTTTTACAAGATTACAATATTTCTGATAAAAATGTAAAAACCGGCATCTCAAAGTTTTCAAATTACTTTATAAACTCATTTATTGAGACATTTGGTGAAATAACAAATGGCATAAAATTTATGTTTCCATTACCTGAAAAAGGCAGCGCCTGTAAAAGGATGAATCTTTTTCTAAGGTGGATGGTAAGAAAAGATGAACTTGATTTTGGTTTGTGGAATGAAATTCCTGCCTCAAAACTTGTAATTCCGGTTGATACGCATATTGCAAGAATCTGCCGTTATCTTAAATTAACTAACAGAGGTAATTCTGATTGGAAAATGGCTGAAGAGATAACCAATAATCTGAAAAAGTTTGATCCTGACGACCCGGTAAAATATGATTTTGCTATTTGTCATATTGGAATAAGAAAATTAAAGTTTTAAGTTTCATTTAATAAGAATTGATTATAATATCAAAATGAAAAAAATCAACGAAGATAGTTTTCCTCTTAAGTATTTTCTTTACTTCTTGTTTGTTGCAATTGTAATTGCTGTATCCGGTTATATTTATTATCAAAACAGAAAAGTAACTATAGAAGATGAGCTTTACAGACATGTTGCCACTATAAAAGAAATGAAGCTTACTCAAATTGAGCGCGAACAAAGTCAAAGAAAGCAGACAATACAATCATATCTTTTACTGCCTGTGGTTGAAAATGATCTTGAAAAACTTTTAACCGGCAAAAAGAATAGTCAGATAATCGAGAGTATTTCTAAATGGTCAAATAATTTAAGATCAGATTTTGATTTTGTCAGCGTTAATATATTTGATAAAAATGCTAATCTGCTCTTTTCAACAGACAGCACACAGAGTTTATATAATAATTTTTTAAAACATGAATTAACTGTTCTGCTCCAAAAAGAAAATGCAGAATTATCAAATCTTTACTTTGGTGATAATAAAAGTCTTTTGCAGGCAATAATTACACCGGTTAGAATTTCCGGGAAAATATTGGGATATATCTGGACAGAGATTTCATTTTTTGAGTATCTGCATCCGATTATTTCTTATACAAAGCAGGAAACACAAGATGTGGAATATATCCTTCTGAAAAAACAGAGTGACCTCGGATTTATATTAAAGGATGTTAAAGAGAATAATCAGTTTAGAATTAAAACCATTCCGTTAAACAGAACCGATAAAGCAGAATTGGAGGCTTTGCTACGAGGTAAAGAATTTTTTAAAGGTGCTAAATCAAAAGGAGCTGAGTTTTTCGCTTCAGTAAATAATATTCCTTCTACTGATTGGATTTTAATTGCAAAGATTGATCAGGATAGTGTTACCCAATCTACAAGAAACGCAGCAATGCTCGTTTCATTTATTTCAGTTTTATTAATTGTTCTTTCTGCAAGTATTACTTATGCAATTTGGAAAAGAAGCAGACTTCATTTTCTGACTCAGACAGTAATTCTTAGAAAAGAAAAAGATGCACTAAACGAACGCTATACTTCTTTAACAAAATATGCTAATGATGCTATTTTAAGCATTGATAAAAACGGAAAGATTTTGGAAGCTAATCAGAAGGCATTTGATTTATATGGTTATTCAAAAGATGAATTAATAAAAAAAGAAATACTTGACCTTAGTCAGGATAGAAAAAAAGATATTGAGGTAATTTTTTCATCTATCAATAATCCGGATGGAATTCTTTTTGAGACTAATCATAAAAGAAAGAACGGAACTTTTTTTCCAGTTGAAATAAGTGCCAAACTGATTAAACAAGGTAATGAAGAAACCTTGCTTGCAATTATTCGTGATAATACTGAAAGAAAAAAGCTTGAGCTTGACCTGATACTTGCTAAAGATAAAGCAGAGGAGATGGATAGATTAAAGACAACATTTCTTGCGAATATGAGCCACGAACTAAATACGCCTATGAGCGGAATAATAGGATTTTCCGAACTTTTATTATCTGAAATGGATAATCCGAACCAAAGAGAGATGGCAAAGATAATTTACAAAAGCAGTAAACGTCTGAACGAAACATTGAATTCAATTCTTGATCTTTCTAAACTGGAATCCAATAACCTGCAGCTGAAATGCAACACATTTGATATCGTTTCGTTATTGCAGGAATGTAAATTTGCTTTTATAGAAAATGCAAACAAAAAAGGGATTCAGTTTTCTGTAACTTCAGATAAACCAAAGATTCTGGTTTATTCAGATCAAAGCATTGTTCATAAAGTACTGTGTAATATTATAGATAATTCTATTAAATACACCGAGAAAGGTGAAGTTAAAGTTCATTTATCAGAGTCAGCCGATCACGCACAGATCTCTGTTTCTGATACAGGAATAGGAATTCCTCAGGAAAACCTCGATCAGATATTTGAACCATTCAGACAAGGAAGCGAAGGACTAAACCGGAAATTTGAAGGTATGGGATTAGGTTTAAGTATTACAAAAAAATTCATTGAAGTCTTGCATGGAAAATTAAAAATAAGCAGCACACCTTCTATTGGAACAAAAGTATCAATCGAACTTCCAAAAAAATAAATTATTCAGAGTATTTAATTAGAAAATAATCTGAAAATTAGTTGAGAATAATAACCAATCCTGCTTAAATTTGAGCCACTGTTTTAGAGGAATTGTGGCTCTAACCACATCAATAATTGCTCAGTAATAGGAGAAAAAAAAATGGCAGAGCAAAAAAAATTTGTTCCGTTTGTCTCACCAGAAACCAATATGACAGAATTCACTGTCCGTGCTTTACTAATCGGTTTAGTGCTTGCTGTTGTACTTGGTGCTGCTAATGCGTACTTAGGATTAAAAGCCGGAATGACCATTGCCGCAACTTATCCAGCTGCAGTTATAGGTATGGCTCTAATTAAATTAATGAAAGGAACTATCCTTGAAGAAAACTTTACCAGAACAGTTGGTTCGATTGGCGAATCAATTGCTGCAGGAGCTATCTTCACATTACCGGCATTTTTTATTGCAGGGATATGGGATCCTTTCTTTACTCCCGGTAACTATATGATTTCTGCTGCGATAATGGCGGCTGGAGGTATCCTTGGGATTATGTTTGTTGCATTGCTTAGAAGAGTAATGGTTGAAGATGTTGAATTACCATTTCCTGAATCAGTCGCAGCTGCTGAAATACACAAAGCAGGGAGACATGGGTCTGGTGGTTCAAAATTTTTATTTAGTGCCATGGGCATCGGAGCAGTTATTCAGGCATTAGGTCAATTTAAATTATTTGCTGTTTCGTGGGATAAATTGTTTAATCTTGGTAAAGGACATTTATTATTCAGATCACCAGATGTTAGTCCTGCATATATGGGCGTAGGATATATCATCGGTCCTCGTTTGGCTGCACTTAACTTTTCAGGCGGTGTAATTGCCTGGGGTTTATTAACACCAATGATAGCATATTTTAAGTATTCTGGTCAGGAAATGCCGGCAGATACAAATTGGACTTCAATAATGGTTGCAGTGTGGAAAGATTACGTAAGACCAATTGCTATCGGCGGAATGCTGGTTGGCGCTGGTTTTACACTTTGGAAAATGAGGAAAAGTTTAATTACCGGTATTGCAAGATCAATAAGTGATGTTAAAAAAGCTGCTTCAGGCGAGCATACCGAAATCAGAACCGAAAAAGATATAAGCTTCAAATGGATAACAATTGGAATTTTAGGAACTGGTGTTGCTACATTTTTTATTTATAATTATTTCGCACAGGATATTCTTGCAGCTTTAGTTGCGACAATAGTAATGATAGTAGCCGGATTTTTCTTTGCAGCTGTTTCCGGATATCTTGTTGGAATTATCGGCTCAAGTAATAATCCTATAAGCGGTTTAACTCTTTCCACATTGGTTATAGCTGCGATCCTGATGGTTGCACTCGGTATGAAAGGAATACAGGGTGTTGCTGCTGTTCTTGGTGTTGCCGCTGTTGTTTGCGTTGCTGCTGCTGTTGCAGGCGAAATGCTGCAAGATCTTAAAGCCGGACATATCCTTGGTGGTACTCCATGGAAAATGCAGCTCGGTGATATAGTTGGAATTCTGGTTTCTGCCGCTGTAATGTTTGTTCCTCTTTTAATACTGCACGAAGGTGATGTTAAAATGGGTGGAACCGGATTTGGCGGAGATAAACTTCCTGCCCCTCAGGCTAGTTTGATGGCTATTCTTTCTAAAGGTATTGTTGGCGGTGAGATGGAATGGATATTAATATTTGTTGGAATGTTAATGGGTGTTGGATTTATTTTGATGAATGTAAAAAGTCCGATGCTGGTTAGTGTTGGAATGTATCTGCCTTTAGGAACTACATTTGCAATTTTTGTTGGCGGTTTAATAAAAGGCATTGTTGAAAAAGTAAACTTAAAGAGAAACTTTAATGATGCACAAAAATCCAGAGTTGAAAACAACGGAATTCTAATTGCAGCGGGCTTGATTGCAGGTGAAGCACTTATAGGATTATTGTTTGCAGGGCTAGCATTTGGTGATATTAAATTATTTGAATTAAGTGCTGATCCTTCATTTATTGTCAGTCTGGTTGTGTTTGCATTTATTGCATGGTTATTAGTTCAGATACCGGTTAAGAATGCTGGTAAACCCGAAGATCCGGCTCCGCCGCAGGTATCAATGTAACCAGCTGATAGAATTTATTTATGTTGAATATTTTTTTGAAATATCAGCATAAAAAATATTTTAGATCTCATCTTGAGCAGTGTCGGAAGATGATGATTGCTTAATGTTATTTTAGATGTCACACTTCGACTCCGCGGTGTGACATTGATTTTTTTATCTGTATTATTATGCCGTTATCATTTAAAGAAAGAAAAAAAATATTAACAAATGCAAATACATTGGAGCTTACTCCGATTAAAGTTTATTCAGATGAGAAAAACGATAATGACTTAATTACAGTTAAAGTTCCAAAATTCAGAAATAAGTTTGCTGTCAGATTTATATCGCCAAAATTAAAGAGCGATCATTTTAAAATTAAACTTGATAAGTTCGGCTCTGCTGTCTGGACAAATATAAATGGAAAGACTAAAGTTGAAAAAATCATTAAAGATGTTAAAAATAAATTCGGTGATGAACTTTTACAGGAAGAAGAAAGAATAACAAAATTCATTTTTCAATTGTATTCACAGGGATTTATATCATTTAAAGAATTAAACTAAAGGAGTTATTATGGGATCAGTATTAGGTCACTTAAAACCAGAACTGGTTTGGTATCACTTCGAGGAAATCTGCAAATATCCCCGATGTTCGAAAAAGGAAGAAAAAATTGCAGAATATGTTGTATCAGTTGGTAAGCGCTTAGGGCTTCAAACTGAAAAAGATAAGTTTGGTAATATTCTTATCCGTAAACCGGCTGCAGCAGGTAAAGAGAATCTTAAAACTGTTACTATGCAGGGTCATATTGATATGGTTTGTGAAAAAAATCGCGGCGTTGAACATGATTTTGATAATGATTCTATTCAACCATACATTGATGGAGATTGGGTGAAAGCAAAAGGAACAACACTTGGTGCTGATAACGGCATCGGTGTTGCCGCTGCTCTGGCTGTGCTTGAAGCTAATGATATTGAACACGGTCCTGTTGAAGCTTTGTTTACTCTTGATGAAGAAACAGGACTGACTGGTGCATCAAGTTTGAAGAAAGGCTGGTTAAAAGGAGATATTCTTATCAATATGGATTCTGAAGAACTTGGAACTTTGTTTATTGGCTGCTCTGGTGGAAAAAATACTGCTGCTAAATTCAAAATCAAACCGGAAAAAGCACCAAGAAATTATTCTGCTTTTGAGTTAAAAGTTGAAGGATTAAAAGGCGGTCACTCAGGACTCGAAATTCATGCCGGCAGAGGTAATGCAGTTAAAATATTAAACAGAGCAATCTGGGAGTATTCTAAAGAAAATAAATTAAGATTGGCTGAAATAAACGGCGGCAACAAACACAATGCAATTCCAAGAGAAGCATTTGCTGTGGTACTTGTTCCAAAGGGTAATGAAAATAAATTGAAAAAATTTATTAACAACTATAATCAGACCGTAAAAGCTGAGAATGTTTCAGTTGAACCCGATCTTTCTGTTTCACTTGTAAAACATGCTGTACCTGAAAAAGTTATGGATGAAAAAACCCAAAAGCGTTTAGTTGATGCTTTGTATGCTATTCCGCACGGTGTAATAAAAATGTCAAATGATATTCCCGGTCTTGTTGAAACTTCAACAAATCTTGCAGTTGTAGAAACTGTTGGTAAAAGTGTTAACATTGTTACAAGCCAAAGAAGTTCTGTTGCGTCTGAGATTAAAGATATAACCGCAATGGTTTCATCAGTATTACAGCTTGCAGGAGCAGAGATTTCTTATGGTGATGGTTATCCGGGCTGGAAACCTGATATCAATTCTGATGTATTAAAAGTTTTCAAATCAACTTTTGAAAATATGTACGGAAAAGAACCGGAAGTAACTGCAATTCATGCAGGATTAGAATGTGGAATAATAAAAGAAAAATATCCTGACATGGATATGATCTCATTTGGACCTACAATGTTTGGTGTTCACTCGCCTGATGAGAAATTACAGATATCAACTGTTCCGGAATTTTATAATCAACTTGTAAATGTTTTGAAGAATATTCCTGTTAAATAAGATTATATCTTGTTTATTATTAAAGCAGATACTTTTATTAGGTATCTGCTTTTTTTATTTTATTGTTGGTGATAATAAAATTATCAAATCAGTCACGTTGAGCTTGTCAAAATGTGACTTGCACTAATTATAACTCAGTCTTCGGCAAGCTCGGACTGACAAAATCGAAAACAATATGAACACAAGTGAAATCTCTCTGAAACCTCAACCATCATCATTTTTAAGATGGACAGCTTTACTTTTGATCAGTTTAGCAATGATGGGCAACTATTATATTTATGATAGTATTAGTCCGCTTGCAGATTTATTAAAAACTCAACTTGGTTTTTCTGATTCCAATATCGGATTGTTAAATGCAATTTATTCTTTTCCTAATATACTGATGGTTCTTGTCGGCGGATTGATAATTGACAGAATCGGAACAAGAATTTCAGTTGTGATTTTTACTTTTTTAATAGCACTTGGTGCAGTGATAACTGCTGTAACAGGAAATATTTATGTTATGTCAGCCGGAAGATTGGTTTTCGGTCTCGGTGCTGAATCTATGATTGTGGCAATTACAACTATTATTGCAAGATGGTTTAAAGGAAAGGAACTTTCATTTGCGTTTGGTCTTAATCTTACAGTTGCAAGATTAGGTTCATTCCTTGCACTTAATTCTCCAAGCTGGGGCAAAAATTTGTATGAGCATTGGCAGTCTCCGCTATGGATTACTGTTGCAGGAGGAATTTTTGCTTTAATAACTATAATAATTTATTACGGTTTGGATTTGTATGCAGTTAAAAATTATGAGATGCCTAAAGATGGTGAGCAGGATAAAATTGTTTTTAAAGAGATATTCAGGTTTGGAAAATCATTCTGGTTTATTACTGCCCTTTGCGTTACATTTTATTCTGCAATGTTTCCGTTTCAAACTTTTGCGATTAAATTTTTTCAGGAAGCTCACGGAACCAGCAGGGAAGTCGGCGGTAATCTCTCAAGCATATTAACTCTTGCCGCGATGATTTTTACGCCTTTGTTTGGATTGTTAGCAGATAAAATTGGAAAGAGATCTTTGCTGATGATGTTCGGCTCATTATTAATTATACCTGTTTATTTAATGATGGCTTATAAATTTGGTAAACCCGAAGTAATGAGCGACAGCGATTTTGTTCATCTTACTATTCAATTCTTTGATGTCAACGGATCAATACCAATTTATTTGATTCTTCCTATGGCAATGATGGGAATCGCATTCTCACTTGTACCGGCAGTAATGTGGCCTTCGGTAGCAATCATTGTTGATCCTAAAAAATTAGGAACTGCTTATGGATTGATGACTATGATCCAGAACATAGGTTTGTTTGGATTTAATCTGTTGATAGGTTTTGCAAATGATGTATCTCAGGCAAGTTTTTCAAATCCTGCTGGATATAATACCGGAATGTGGATATTCTCCATTCTCGGGTTCTTAGGTTTACTGTTTGCTTTCTTGCTGCGAAGAGCAGAAACCGGACCTGGCGGACATGGGCTTGAAGCAGGAATGAAAAAAGCTTAATCGGATGTTAAAGCAGATTTTCTGAATTTGTTCAATCATTTTAAGATATACTTCAATAAGAGTTTTATTTATTGTTTTAATATTTTTTTGTTAAAGAACGATTAATAACAATATTATTTTGATAAACATATCCTTTATATTTTTAAACAGAGGAGATTATGGCTAAACCAACAAAACTTGATTCTGCATCTGTAATCGCTATTCGCGATTGTATGGGGACAAAGAAAAATGAAAAAATTCTTGTAATTACCGATGAAATAAAAAGGGAGATTGGACTTTCCCTGCATCAAAATGCAATTCGATTAGGTTATGATTCTCTGCTTGTTGAAATGAAATCCGGTAAGATAAATGGAGAAGAACCTTCTGAACAAGTTGCTGAATTGATGCAGAAGTTTGATGTTGTTTTTTGTCCCACTGCTAAATCTTTAACTCATACCGATGCAAGAAGAAATGCTTCTGCAAAGGGAGTGAGAATAGCAACTTTCCCGGGTATTACAAAAGATGTAATGATTCGCGGATTAAATGCAGATTATAAAAAAATTTCAGCTCTTACAATAAAGCTTCAAAAATTTTTAGAAACCGGAAAAGAAATAAGAGTAACTGCGCCGGCAGGAACAGATATTTCCTTTTCAATTGCAGGCAGAAAAGCTTATGCAAGCAAGGGATTATTTCATGCAAAAGGTGAAAGCGGCAATCTGCCAACAGGTGAAGCATTCCTGGCTCCGGTTGAAGGAACAGCAAATGGAGTTTTTGTAGTTGATGGTTCGATGGCTGGTCTTGGTTTGATGAAAAATGTTAAAATAAAAATTGAAGTTGAAAATGGTTATGCAGCAAAAATAACTGGCGGAGTTACTGCAAGAAAACTAAAAAATATGCTTGATAGCGTTGGTAAAGATGCAAGAAACATTGCTGAGTTTGGAATAGGCACAAATGATTCTGCTAAACTTAGCGGAGTTTTGCTCGAGGATGAAAAAGTTATGGGCACAATTCATATTGCGCTTGGTAATAATGTTTCAATGGGCGGCAGTGTAAATGTTCCGATTCATCTTGATGGGGTTGTAAAGAAACCAACTGTTTGGATGGATGGCAAACTAATGATGAAAGATGGAAAACTACTTGTTTAATGCTAAGTGTTAAATGCTCATTTTTTAATTTTAGAAATTGTGTTAATTAATTCATTGAACATTTTGCATTTTATGTATTAGTTTCTAATTGAGTGCTTATTTTTTATTTTGGCATTAGTAATTTAAAATTGATTTAGGAAATAGATGTCAATATTACCAATCACTCTTTTTGGTGATAAAATACTAAGGAAAAAAGTTGCAAAGGTTACAGAAATAAACGGTAATACTATAAAAATTATTTCTGATATGTTTGAAACTATGAGAAATGCTAATGGAGTGGGACTTGCAGCAAATCAGGTTGGTGTAAATCAACAAATTTTTGTTGTTGATATTTCTGCTGTCGAAGGTTATGAATCTTATAAACCTATTCCATTAATTAATCCAAGAATTGTTGCAAAGTCAGATGAAAAAAGTGTTATTGAAGAAGGATGTTTAAGCATCCCGGAATTACGTTTTGAAGTTACAAGACCTAAAATGATTAACATTTCATATTTTGATGCAAATATGAAAGAACAAACAATAGAAGCAGATGAGCTTTTAGCTAGGGTAATGCTGCACGAGTATGATCATCTGCAGGGCGTGTTGTTTACAGATTATTTAGATGAAGAAATGAAAAAGCGTTCAAAAAAACATCTTAATAAAATCAAAAAACGGAAACTGGAAATTGAATATCCTGTAAGTGATGATGTTGATTATATTTTGATTAAATAGGTGTGATATGAAAATTGTTTTTATGGGCACACCGGATTTTGCAATTCCTTCTTTAAGAATTCTTCTCGAAAAAAAATATAATGTTACTGCCGTAGTTACTCAACCTGATAAAGGAAGGGGAAGAGGACAAAAAGTTGCTTTTACTGCTGTTAAAAAATTTGCAGTTGCAAATAATCTACCTGTTTATCAACCCGATAAATTAAAAAATAATGCTGAATTTATTGAACAAATGAAATCTGTTGAGCCGGATTTATTTGTTGTGGTTGCATTCAGAATTTTACCAAAAGAAGTTTTTGAAATTCCAAAATATGGTTCATTTAATCTTCACGGATCATTTCTCCCTAAATATCGGGGTGCAGCGCCAATTCAGTGGGCATTAATTAATGGCGATACTGAAACTGGTTTAACAACATTTAAACTTGCCGAGCAAGTTGATACTGGAAATATTTATCTGCAGGAAAAAGTAAAAATAAACTCTGATGATAATTTTGAATCTTTACACGATAGAATGAGTCTGATTGGTGCTGAACTCGTCTTAAAAACTGTAAAACTGATTGAAAGCGGAATTGCAGAATTAAAAGAACAGGATGATTCAATTGCGTCACCTGCACCAAAGATTACTAAAGAAATATGTTTGATTAATTGGAATAAACCTGCGACAGAGGTTCATAATCTGGTGAGAGGTTTATCACCTTATCCGGCAGCCTATTTTTTACACAATAATAAAGTAATAAAGATATACAAATCAGAAGTTGTTAATTATCCCGATCTAAAACCCGGAGAAATACAGCATACAAAAACAGAATTGATTATTGGCTGTGGAAGTAATGCTTTGAGAATTCTTGAAATTCAACAGGAAGGAAAGCGGAGAATGACCACTGAAGATTTTTTGAGAGGGTTTAGAATGTGATATTTAAATAGTGTTTATTTCTGATGAATTCTTTTTTATAACTTCTGTTTTTTCTTAATCACCAATGTAACTGCAATTATTTTATTTTCAAGCACAACATTTTCTTTCTCCTGCTTTTTTATATAGTCAATAAATAAGTTTTCTTTATCCGGATTTTTTTCAATTAGTTCATAGCATCTTGCTTTTAGTTTATCAAACATATAATCATTAGTCTGTTTAATATCATCTATTTTAAAAATATCAGTTTCTGAAATAATCATTCCTGCTTTTTCGATTTGTTGTGTTATATCGGATTTTTTAAATATCAAGGGATGTGTAAATTCAGAACTATCTTCAATATAACTATCATCAATTAGAATAATTCCCGTTTCATTCAGGCAGTCAGATAAGGTATTTAAGGTAGTAAAGTAATCACCGAAGACCGGTCCAATAGCTCCCAGAATTATTGTATCGTAACCTGATATGTATTTAACTTTTTCTCTGATATCACCAACCTCAAACCTACAAAGTTGTTCAACACTATACTCCTTTGCTTTTTGCCGGGCGTATGTAATAAAATCCTGAACAGCATCTATTCCATAACAAAAGCAGTTGAGTTGTTGGGA
Source organism: Ignavibacterium sp. (assembly GCA_032027145.1). NCBI lineage: Bacteria > Pseudomonadati > Ignavibacteriota > Ignavibacteria > Ignavibacteriales > Ignavibacteriaceae > Ignavibacterium > Ignavibacterium sp. The sequence continues at coordinate 1,809,208 of JAVSMP010000001.1, forward strand.
TATTTTTACTGAAACAGCACCTTTTCCGCAGCCTAAATCAAGCACTTTAAGATTACTATAATCAGTGAAATGTTTTTTAATTAATTTTATCATTGTATCAGGTATGGCTCCGAGCTCCCATAAGTCTTGCAAAATATAGGGAAGATAAGGAAAAATCTTAATATCCGAGCCATCCATTGCAGTAATTACACTTTCTTCCAGCGATTTCATTTTTTATCTCTCTGCAACAATTAGCATTTCATTGTCTTCACTTGTTGGTTTATCCTTATGTGAAAAAGCACAAAGAATGTTCTCTTCTATTCCAATTATCTATTTCTATTAATGCTTTCATTTTACTTCAGGTAATTCAGTATTTCATTAATTGATTGTAATTGAATAAAATTCTGGTGTTTAATGTTGTGTTCTTGTAGTTCGTGTGTCCAGGTAACATAATAAGGAATATGAGCACCTGTTGCTCCTAATTCCAATACCGGTAAAATGTCTGATTTTATTGAATTGCCTAACATTAAAAAATTTTCTGGTTTGCAGTCTAAGTGGTTGAGTAATTTCTGATAGTCACTTACTTTTTTTTCACTCATAATTTCAATATGATGAAAGTAGTGTTCCAATCCTGAATTTTTTAACTTTCTTTCCTGGTCTAACAAATCGCCTTTTGTTGCAACTAATAATTTATAACTACCATTTAATGCTTCCAAAGTTTCCTGAACACCCTTAAGAAGTTCAATTGGTTTTTGTAATAATTCGTGACCAATTTCAATAATTTTGTCAATTACATTCAACGAAACAGTCCTGTTTGAGATTCTGTTTGCTGTTTCTATCATACACAACAAAAAGCCCTTAATTCCATAACCATAGAGATGTAAATTCTTCATTTCGGTTTTGAAAAGTTCTTGTGAAATAGTGTTTTGTGGATGATAATTTTCAAGCAATGCACAAAATTGTTTTTCAGCTTCCTGAAAATAGGGTTCATTTACCCACAAAGTATCATCTGCGTCGAATGCAATGGTTGTTATTTTGTTATTCATTTTCTATTGTTCATTTTTTTGCTGGGTTGCTGTCGTTTTATCCTGACCAATAAAGTTTTACGGCTTAGCACAATAGCGAATTTTTAGCACAAAAGTTCATTCGAAGAACGAAAGTTGAACCTTGCACAAATGTCAAATCAAAGCCGTTCAGCCCAGCTTTGGCAATACCTTGTTATCGGTTGTTTTACTTTTTTATCTAAACAAAAAGTGTTGTTTGTTTCGTGTCTGCTGTCCCTTTTAGTTTGTATAAATTTTTTTTCTTTTCTTTAACAACTTCGATAAAATCTAATTTCTTTAAATAGTTGTTTAACTTCTGTGTTGTCCAAGGGAGATTTAGTTTTGCAAGAAGTTCTTTTGCACTCAATGGTCTGTCGATAAAAACTGTACGAATTTTAGCTTCGAGTGTTTCATTGTCTGTCGGTTCTGGAACAATAGATATTTGTTTTGTATCTGTTGTGTTGTAGGTTTTTGGCAATTCAACTCCGTTAAAGTCAATAGGAATTGCACCTTTTTGAATTAAGAGGTTATTCGCATTTTTTTCGTTTGGTTCAGGTTTTCTCACAAAGATTTTTCTACCTTTTCTTAAACCATCAACTACACCTGACCAAGTCCCGCCTTTTTCTGCTGATTCAGCAACATAGATTTCGTCAGCGAGTCCATAAATAATTGGATTTCGTGCCATTGCCAATTCTGCTTTCCACTGAGCTTTCGGAAAGAAAGTGCTTAGAACCAAAACATCTCCATCTATGATTTGCTTGTAATAGTTCTTAAAACCTGAACTAAAAGTCATTATACCTTGAGGTAATACTATAACACTTTGTCCCTTGTAGTTTATTGCTGAATCCAATGCTTGTTTGTCAACGCCTTTGGCAAAACCACTTACTACAACTTTAAATTCCTTAATCGCAAGTTTTGCAATGTTGTCTGTAAAGTTTAATGCAATTTCTGAAGCATCCCTTGAACCAACAATTGCAATAGATTTTTCTTCTAGGATTTTCTTGTTCCCTTTTACATACAATACCGCAGGAGAATGGGCTACCTTTAAATTTGTTTTTAATGTTTTGGAGTATTCGGGTGAAATGATTGGAATAATTTCAAAACCTTGACTAAAAAAAGATTCCGCCAAAAAAGCATTACTTGCTAATTCAGATTTTGCCAGTCTTAAATCTGAAACTTGTTTTTCATCTAATTGATATTGGTCTCTCCAAGCATTTTCATTTAACTGAAAAAACTCTTCAATAGATATTTTGTTTTCGTAAAAGAACCTTATGATGAGGTTATTTATTTTCAAATGTCCCCATCTTGGCAGGTGAGCCAATGCTATCCAATATGTTGCTTCTTCTTCTTTCATTTTATACTATGTCACCACCTACTGTTCTTGCAATTATAATAGGTGCAATTTTTATTGCCCCAAAGTTAGTTAATAATTTGCCTATTTCTTTCAAGGTTGCACCACTATCAAAGATATCGTCAACTAGCAAAATGCTCTTTCCTTTTATGTCATTTGGTGTTGTAAACGTGAAAGCACCACTTACATTGTCTGTCTTAAGATAACCATTTTTGAACACTTTTTGTTCTTTAGTCTGTCTTACTTTTACAAGATTATGGGAGATAGGAAGCTTTAAAACTTGTGAAATTTTAACAGCAAAGTTCTTTACCAAATCACCCGATGAAGTTGGAGGAACATAGAGAACCAAGTCAAATTTTTCTTGCCCAAACTTCTTGCGAAATGCCTTTAAAACTAATTTTAGTAAAAAATCAGGAAAGTCACCTCCTTGCTCATATTTAGAACGGTGCAATGCTGCACCAACTTTTGAAACACCATAATAGGATGCAGCTACACCGTTTACTATGTTAGAACCTTTAGATTCAACTTGGAGTTCAGGGAAATAATCTTCTCTGAAATTTTGAAGTTTTTCTGTCCATTCAGTTGTTACTAAAACATTAATTTTCTTTTCTCCTGTATTGTCACAGTTCATGAATGTATGATTTGAGTTGTCACCTAAGTAGTCGCAAAGAAATTTCATTCGAGATTTGTCGGTTTCAACATACGCAATCATATTTTCAAGATCTGTTAACTTTGCATTTCGCAACTCTTCAAATGCTTTTGTGTTTAAAGGTTGTGAGTTTGGAACAAACTCATATTTTTTACTTTTACCAATCATCACTTCGCGAATTATCCCTTGTTCAATCAAATCTGCTTTAATTACCCTAATTTGATTTCGATTAAAGTTGGTTCGCTTCATCAAGTCTCTCTCTCCAAGTAGTTCGGATTTTACAGCGGTAATAACCCTTTCATATTTCTTAATAGCTGGTCTGCCACCTTCAATAAATGCTTCTGGTAATTTTCTGTCTTCTGGATTGTAAAACAGAATGATGTATGAAGGTTGTCCATCTCTTCCTGCTCTACCAATTTCTTGATAATAATGAATCGGTGATTGTGGTATTTGAGTGTGAATAATAAATCGAATGTCGGGTTTGTCTATCCCCATTCCTAATGCGTTGGTTGAAATAATACATTTCCACTTATTATTCATCAAGCCGTTTTCTATTGTAATTCTCGAATCTGCATCCAAACTTGCATTGTAAGCAGTAGATGATATTTTAAGATGCTCAAACCATTTAGAATAAATTTCTGTATCAACTCTTGTTCCGGTATAAAGGATTCCTGAACCTGGCAGATTATTCAAGTTCTTACCCAGCCAAATCAATTTTTCATCTTCCGAGGAAACTTTGACGACAAATAATTTGAAATTGTCGCGCATTAAATTTCCCCTAATAGTCAAAATATTGTTACCGATTTGTTGTGCAACATCAAGTTCAACTCTTTTTGTTGCTGTTGCTGTAGTGGCTAAAACAGGAAGTCCTTTAGGTAATAACTTGACAAGATTAATTATTCTTTTAAACGCAGGTCGGAAGTCGTGTCCCCAAACAGAAATACAGTGTGCCTCATCGACTACCACCATTGACAGTTTCATTTGTCGAGTAGCTTCAATCCATTCGCTGTTTTCTTGTCGTTCAGGTGCTATGTAAAGAATTTTTATCTTGCCCTGTTTGGCTTCATTTATTATTTGTGAGTTTTCTTCTGGTGTTTGTTCACTATTGATACATTTTGCAGAAATCCCAAGAACCGTCAATTTCTTTACTTGGTCACGCATTAGTGCAATAAGAGGCGAGAATATTACTGTTGTCCCTTTAAATACTGTTGCAGGAAATTGAAAACATAGTGACTTACCAAAACCAGTCTTTTCGATAAGTAAAACCTTTTCGCCTTTCAGGATTTTTTCAATAGTAATCCACTGTTCGTCATAAAACTTAGTGAGTTTGAATGTTTGTTGTAAAATTGTTTCTGCTTCTTGTCTTGTCATTTACTTTCGTTCATTTTTTGAAGGTATGTTCGTTTGTGTACTGTTGTACTAAACTTGCCGCTGACGGTTACGTATATGAAACATTTGGCATTTCGAAGCATTTTCCTGTCAAGTTACAAGTACTCTTACCAGTGACTGCCAGATGTTTTATACACGATGTTGTGCGATCTTAGATTTTAAAACTCTTTCCTTTTTTGGATGCTATCTGACAGATAGAGTACATCACATTGGCTTCAAATTTCTATTAAGTCTATCAATAATCTTTTCCAGCCGGTCTTGACGGGTTTTGTCAGATTTGGCATCAAGATAAAATCCGGTATATGTACGCTGTACTGAATGCGACATAGCCACTAAATTGGTATAAGCAAGTTTATATGGATGAATAACTTCCATAAACTTCTTTATTTGTTCATCGGTAATAAGGATACGTTTAGCATTATCCCATGAACCATTTTTCTTCGCACGATCTATGGCTTCTAAGCCCTGTTGGGTCATTATGCCATTTTCAATAAGAGTTTGTGCAAGCTTTTTGTTTTTAATGGACCATTTGCTTTTCGGTAAACGCCTTGCAAAATACTTTTTATAAGTATTATCATCAAGAGATTGCATTTGTCCGTCTATCCATCCGTAACAAAGCGCCTCTTCCAATGCCTCGGCAGCAGAGAGAGTGATAAATTTCCCTTTTTTACTAAAAAGTATCCATATGCCATCGCTTTCTGATCCATACTTGCCAAGCCATTCCCGGAACGCTTGTCTATCAGTAAATGTCAATATTTTATTCATAGCCAATCAAAAAGTTGTAAAGCGAGATTATTCAACTGATGGTTTGGTAAACGACCAATGACTGTGGATTATTTTCCATTCGTTATTTTCTTCAAGCCTATACACCTCGGTGCAATTTTCTTTCCAGATAGTTTCGCCTGTGTTTGAGTGCAGGTTATAAGTCAGGACAGCCATTGTATCACTTTGTTGTACTACTGGATTTATTATTTCAAACTTGTCCATTTTTACTTTTCCGCGCATGCTTTCATACAACTCTTTTATTTTGTCCCAGCCATCGAGCCGCTTTTCCTGAGCGGGGTCAAAATACGTAAAGTCTTTCGAATAAAGATGGAGATAAGGAGAGGGATTGCCTTTGAGCCAGGCATCGAGGGCTTCTGTCTCCAAAGCAATTATTTTTTCAGTTATTGTAAGTTTGTTCATGATATTACATATAATATTGATAATTAAGTTGATTTCTGTATTGCAAGTTCTAAATCCTCAATTCGATGACTATTGATTAATTTTTGATAATCGTCTTCGTTTACCTGAATTTTTCCCTCACGGATTAACTTTAGGTTTTTCAGGTTGCGTTGCCATCTCTCAAGAACTTCATCTGACACTTTGAAGTTATTGCAAGGTTCAAACTGACGGGCTGGTATTCGAACTTTATATCCTAAAACTTCCAATTGACGCCTAATCTGTGGTATGTGATCGCTACCAAAAACAAAAACAATCCTATGTGCATTTCTGGAAGCAGCTAAACCATTTTCTACAATGCGTCTATTTCGTTCATTCCAATTTCCATGTGCTATTTCTGCAATCTGATTTGCACCTATTATTTTTTCAAATAATGAATCAACAATTGCTATATTCATTTCGTTATGAATGTCGTCATATACCGATGGGCTGTCAGATTCTTTAAATCTGGCAAAATAAGTCTTAGCAAAGGAGGAAACTTTTTCCAATACTGACTCAGGATATTCCTTCTCAGCTTTTAATTGGGTCGCATAATTGAGTCTCCAGTCAACAGGCTCAAATCTATAATTTAGTATTGATGCCATTTGTGCTAGAAAAGCGGCTTCCTGAGGAAAATAGCCTTCCATTACATTTTCATATGCTTCAGGTGTAATCTCTCCACAAACCAAATCAGGCTTCAAAGCACAAATCTGTGTCTGAAGATCGAGAAGGGAATAATGATATTCAGGATTAAAATGCCTTGAATGTATGGTCCCTACTATGAAAATTTCCGGCTTGTCATTAAATACGATTTCGCTTGACTCACCGGATAAAAGGGAAATTGCACAAAGACTAAGTAAAGAGTACAAAACTTTAATAAACATGTTGTATCTCATTTAAGTTTTAGTTTACTGTTATTCCGGTATCCTTTTCCCATCTTGTTTCCATCATTGGTGGTTCTGTTTCGTCTAATTTAATCTTTGCATTCCAAACATAGCTCTTTGGCCATTCTTTAAATACTTTTACCACCATGAACAAAATTTTAAGTATCAATCTTCTCTCATTCGGTTGCCATCCTTTATTTGGCTGAAGCCGTAATTCTATCTCATTTTTTATTCTTTGCAGATGATACTCACCAGATAATCTTCCTGTTGACTTGTCTGTTGTGATAATGAAATTTCCATCAACAATCACTTCATCTCTTAAGCATAACAAATCAGGTATAGGTGGTGAAAAGTAAATATAAAGTTGATGTTTTTTATTCTTTACGTTAATGCTACTAATTTCAAAATGCCCATCATTATCAACCAATTCATAATTTATCCCGTTGCTTTGTATAAAGTTATTCTTGTCAGGTTTCATTGGTAATAAAGGACCACAAAAGCTTTTATTCAAATCCACATTAAATGTATCTGCCGAATATCTGGTGAAATAATTTTTACCACAATCAATCGGAAGTGGAAAAGTATCCGGTTTATGCTTTAATCCATCAATTGAGATTTCAATAGTCGAGTATTTTTGTTTTGTAAATGACATTTCATATAACGAATATATTGGGAGAGCCATTGGCTTTCTGGGTAGCACTCCAATAGGTGCGAGCAAGAAAAAGGGTCTTTTTTTAAGCCTGTTTGTTTCTTTGACAGTAACTTTTATTTCACGATGAATTTTGTCTTCAAATGCAAAGAAAACTTCTAAATAGTCAGCACTTACTTCGAATTTTGTTTCCACCATAGGTCTCACAAAAAAGCTAACATCATTTAAGATATCGGATTGTGAGCAAAACGGATACCCCTCCTGATGATAAACATCAGTTGAGCCATCCTTTCGGTAAGCAATTACCAAAAATCGCTTTTCGCCATTTTTATCACATGCCTGCTGTAGTTCGAAGACATTATAGAACTCATCAGGATCCTTTTCAAAATTAACCAGAATCAAGTGTTCCATATCGTCAATATTTAAACTAAAAGGCGAAAAAAAAATACCTTCAGACTTTTTAGAGTAAATATTTGTTTTCTTTAAAAAAGCCTCTGCTTTCATTTTAACATATTTTTGTCTTTAACCCAAGAAATCAATGTGTCAAAGTCGGTTCCAGAAAAATTTTCAAGTCATATTTCGCAGTTGTTCATTTTTATTTCGTCGTTCGTTTTACAACGGCAGCCAATGTTCTCGTTTTGCGTTCGTGCGGGGTATGAACCCACTTTCCCAAACCAAAACCCAATACCTAAAATTAGCAAAAGTTTTTAATTAGAACCACACAACCACCGCCTGATACAAAACCCGTGTTAGTGGTTCGATGTTATTTTTGTTACACATTATCATTATCTAATTTGTAGTGTCCAAGTTGAATAAGTCCGTTTAAGTTATCATATTCAACCCAACTTTCTTTAATTCTACCTTCTGTCACACGAAAGAAACAATTGAAATCTGCTGTTAATTTTTTACCTGTCGGGGCAAAGTTTATAAGCTTCCCTAACTGTGTCCCAGAAAAATTTATTCTCGCGGCAACTAAGTCGCCTTCTTCTATTGCGAAAATTATTGTCTCTTGTAAATCAGGAAAAGTATCTAATTCTGTCTGATGAAATTTAACTAATCCAACATTTGTTTTTATTTCCTTTGGTTCTGATGAGCTATATCTTATGAAGTCATTGTGAACTAAGGTTAAAACTCTGTCCCAATCTTTTTGATTTGTAGCGTTGATAAATTCCGCTACTATTTCTTTATTACTTTTCATTTAGGTTGTAAATATTCAAAATATTGTTGCTTTTTATTATCGGATGTCAATTTGTTTATTTATCTCTTGTAGAAAAATAATATTTCTCCATTATCATTCATAATCAGCTCAGGTATGCCATTATTTGGATGAAATGATATTGATGTCAAACTAGCATTGTCCATTAGAAACTTGTTGGCATCAATTTGAATTAGTCTTGTGTTGTTAATTTTTAATTCATTATTTTCGTGTGAGACCTCTATAGCCATTTCATTTCCATTTTGGGTAGTGAAATAATTACCAACATATAATTTATTTCTTTCTGAATGTTTGTATGTTTTCGTTAAATGTTTTTCTTTTACATATTTAATAACTTCATCTACAATCAAGTCCACATTAAAATCACCGCTATTTGAAAGAACAATTATTGCCAATCCGATTTCTGGTACAACTTTGTAATAGGAACGAAATCCTAAATAGTAGCCTGAATGTTGCACTAATTGGGATGCGAATTCAGATTTCAACAGCTTTTGTGTGTTTTGGTAATATCTAAATAAATCCTGAGTTGTTGAGAAAGCATTTCCTGATCCCCAGAAATTTCTAAAATTGAAATTTGGAATATAATAAACAATGTTATTGCGAGAATAGAATCCAGCAGTATGACCTTTTTCTGTAGAATAATCGTTAAATAGACCTGTGTTTAACATTTGATAAGGTTGGAAAATTGTTTCATTTAAGTAAACATCCAAAGGTTTATTCGTCAATTTCTCAATTATATAAGCAAGAATTAAGTAGTTAGAATTTGAATATGATATTTGACTACCTGGTTCAAACTCTAATTGCTGAAATAAATTAATTTGCTTAAACAAATCGGTTAATGAAATTGAATCCTGTAATTCGCTTGGAATATTAAAACGTGAAATTCGGTTATGTATGTCAGGAATACCTGACTTGTGATACAGTAAATCCGATATTGTTATTCTGCTCGAAAAATTAAAATAGTTATAATATTGAGATATGGTATCATTCAGTGACAATTTTTGATTTTCAGCCAGAAGCAATATGGATTGTTTAATAAAAAGTTTTGTAATGGATGCTATTGGAAATACTGTAATGGGAGTGTTTTTAATTTTCTTTTTTTTATCGGAATATCCATAAGCATTATTCAGAATTATGCTGTCTTTAATAGCTATTAGAACAGTCCCTGAAAAATTATTATCTACGGCAATTTTCTCAATTCTTTTATCCAAATCTGTTATTTGACAAGACGAGAAAATAAATACCATTAAAGTTAAAAGTATTGTTTTCATTTGTTTTAAATAGTTGCTAACAGTTTGGGCTTAGCGAAGTGGCGGATTTTACGCATCCCGATATATCGGGATTCAATCGAAGAACTACCGTTGAATTTTGCACTTCTGCCCGCCTGACACAAAACCCTTATTGTAAGCCGTATTATATTCTTTTTATCATAGTCCAAGATGTATCTGTTTCTTCTACAATCTCACATCCAAGCCGTTTATACAGGTTTGAAGCAATGTTTGCCTTATCCACACTTAGGGACAAATATTTCACTCCAATTTTTTCATACTCGGTTGCGATTGCCTTAATCAATTCGGTTCCGATTCCTTGGTTTCGATATTCTGATTTGACTGCCATACTCAATTCAGGCGTATTATCGTCAATATATCCAAACCCTTTATTCTCATTTGTCAATAAACGCCCCCAAATTGCCCCAACAAGTTTATTGTCAATTTCCACAACCAATGCAATGTCAAACTTGTCCTTTTTCCAATTTTCAATGTATTTGAATAAAGATTTGTCCTTAATGACTTCTTTTGGTAAAGGGGCATGTCCTTCCGGAATGAAAATCGCTTCATACAACATATCGGCTAAGAAGTCCGATTCAGATATTTTAAGTTCCCTTATCATTTTGTTCACTCTAATGGCTTACAACGGTTTGGGTATTGCCGAAGGCGGGGATTTTTAGCACAAAAGTTCAATCGAAGAACTGCTGTTGAACCTTGCACAAATGTTTCATAGAAGCACTTCTGCCGCCATATTGCCAAGCCGATGTTGGCGGTAGTTATTCTTGGTTTCCGTTTATTTCGTTCAACCATTGTCTGTCAATATTTACTGTTTTGAATGGAAGCTCATTTTCATTATTGTTTCTGATAAAAAGGAAAAGTCTTGAAAACAACTCTTGCTTTAAATTTATTGCAGCCTGTGCGTTAAAGTTTTGGTCACGCCAAATCTCAATAATTCTGCTTGGCAAATAGAACCCAAATTCTAAGTTATCATTAATTGTTATTGTCCAATAGTCTAGTGTTCTTCGTCTATAATGAAATTGAGCAGAAAGTCTCTGTCTATTTAATAGTTGTTCTCTCGGGTTTTCTGTATTTGAGAATAAAAAGAGCATATCACCACTTTCAAGTAAGCCAATAAATACCCTATTCTCAAACTCATAAAAGGAATTTAAAATTGTCCGAATATGTGAGTCAGTTTCTCTTGTAAATCTTTCCCCGTTTTGATTGTCATTTCCTTTGAGATACTGTGTTAAATCGTTTAAGTCATTTTCTTGAAATTGTGAAAGGTAAGCGTCTGTAATTTGATGAAACAAGTCACAAATATTGACAGGTAAAAACCATCGCAAACAAATTAATGGTATTTTGTTATTTGCAGCAAATTCAAAAGCATCTTTTGAAAAATCTTCTACTGTCGCTACTCCAACTTGATATTGAAATCTTTGTCTATTGTCAATCGCAAGAATAGTCCGTCTGTTATTTTGCCTTCTTTGGATATGGTCTCTTGTTACAATTTCAAATTCATTTATGTCTGTCCTAAGTCCGAGTGCATTTCGTATTATGGTTAACCCAATTGTCTTGTTATATGCCTTACATTCAAAATTTATCCTTGATGGATATGAAAACGGGATTTGCATAGGCGGATTTAGCAATACGTCTGCATCGTGTGCAGCACCTTTCCCGTTAATAAATGTCAACCCCCGTTGTCTGTAAATGAAAAGTCCGTCAGGAACTACTGATATAAAACCACAATTTAACAACAGTCGTCTGACTATAAATTCAAGTAAACTTCCTTTGATTTTCGCTGCACTCATCTTTGATATATCGTCTTTTTATAATTACCGCCAACGGTTCGGGTATTGCCGAAGGCGGGGATTTTTAGCACAAAAGTTTAATCGAAGAACAAAAGTTGAACCTTGCACAAATGCCCAATCGAAGCCGTTCAGTCCCGCTTTTGGCAATACCTTGTTAGCGGTTCGTGCTTCTTTCGTCATTGGGCTGTGTCGTATCATCTTTCGTCCAACGCTTTTTTGATTGATGCAAAGAGTGTCTTGGTGTGCTTTGCGATGTTAGTCTTGTGTTTACCACTTCGTTGATAAAACTTGTTCATCTGTTTGTGCATGTCTCTATGCTTAAAAAAGTCAATTGGTTCTTGGTTTTTACCGTCAATTTTTTTGTGCTTGCTGTAAAATGTTGATGAGAAACGAAATGCCTCTTTTACGATTTTATCTAAAGGTTCAAGTTCTGCAACATAAGAGTTTCGCCTCTCTGCCATTAGTCGGAATTGGTCGCGGACGGAATTCTTTTTCAACTCTGAGCCAAGTAAATTCCATAGCAGATTGAGAACATGCCATTTTGCATATGCGTATTTATTTGTCCCTTTGCTCCAGTATTCAACGTCTCTGTAAAGCCAATAGACAAGTAGGTAATCAGTCGCTTTCCTGCCGTCAAAGATTTTAGAATAAACATCATCCTCAAACAAACGGTCTTTACCTAAACGAACTTCATAAGGATCTAATGCACACGCTGCACAAGCTCTTGCTAACTGCTCCTTGTTTATTCTGAAACTGTATTTGTCTGCACCATACTTGACAGCTTCTGACTTGCTCATTCTCTTGCGGATGTAGAAGTAATTTAACTTCTTAAATTCTTTTTCAATTCTGACCTGCTCCGCATCATTTGATTTTAAGTCAGACTGTGAGATTGCATTTTGCCAATTAGTTGCTGAAACAATTTCACTTACTAAATGGCGGTATTGATTATTATGATGGTCATTGTCTCTTGGAATTTCAATGAGTTTAATAAGAACTTCGGCATCGTTCTTTGCTGATAATGCTAAAGTCCTTGTCGTTTGTTGCCCATTGATAATTTGTGCGCTGGTAACTTTAATAATATTGCTACTCCCTTTTTTAATTTGCCTTGCTTCATCGCAAACAATTGTAATACCGTTGTTGTAATACCAAAAATATTCTGGCTCATTTTCAATTGTGCTTTTCATAACTTTGTTTATCTCGGTGTTTCCAAGATAGCCACGAATATTTCTTGCAAACAACCTTATTCCTAAATCACGATAAAGTTTACCTACATCGTTACCCTGCATTGTAAATATCCAAGAAGTAATTCCTGTTCCTCTGTCAATGCGATTAAAAACTTCCGTTCCTTGCACTGGCAGCGAAATTGTCGGAACAGGTGGTGCTGCTCCTTCAATGTAATCCTGCATTAGTTTCATCAAGTCTTTGAAGGCAAAAGTTTCAAATCTTGCTGTCTCAAAATCTTCAACTCTACTTTCTCCTTCACGAATGTTTGTGTCGCTGATTTTACCTGTCGTTACATACCTAACTACTAATTGATAGTCTCTTTGTTGAATAAGTTTGCGGCTTTCAGAAAGAAATTGTTTTACAGTTGGGTTTGCTTTGTGGAGTATTGCTTCAAATGCTTCTTTTCTGTCGGTCATTAAAGCTCTCGCAAGGTCAGCCAGTGCGATAATGCTAGAACGAGGTTCAAGTGCTGCACTATTTTGATGATATTTTCCTTGAATAATGAAAATAATTCTGTTGTCATGGTCAATGTAAATTGCGTCCGAACTTTTGTCGCCTGCTTTACCAGTCAAACTGTCAACGGCTTGTTTCTCATCGTCTGTAATAAATGCTCGCATGAACCAAACTACAAATGCGTTGTCTGGTGTCAAATGAGGATACCTGTCCCTAAGCTCTAAAATTTCTTTTTGCAAGTCTTTGAAAAAGTCTGTCGTCATAGTTTGCTTAATTGTTTGTTGTTGTCAAAGCTAATTTTATGTAGTATTGGTCAGAGTTCGCATTGTCGCCAAAGAATGACCGCTAACTACGTGTTTACCGCAATGCGTGAAACCATCGTAGATGGTTAGTAATACGCAACAGCTTTATTTATTATTGCTTAAAAATTATCAAAATTCTTCATTATACTCAATACGGCAAAGTCTGAAGATCAGTAGGTTGTTCTAATTGTAAAATTTCTGTAACAACATAATTACTATTGCCGCGCCAGGGGATTGCATTTAAATATTCTTTATACCTCAATTCCACAAATCTTCCGCTGTATCGCTCAAGTATTTGCGCAACACTATCTTCAGCAATACTGAATTCAAATTCATTACTTTGCATTTGATTAGGTGTGGGAGTTTTAAAACCTTGTTGAATTAATCTTCCTTCCCAGGTTTTAAAAATATATCCTTTCTTTACAATAAAATTAAGATTGCCTGCTTTTACACCTTCACCAAAAACAAAATAATACCTCCACCAAAAAACTATTGCAAGTATTACAATCAATAGTGGAATTCCGATTTTCAATACTTTTTTCATTTTGATATCCTTTTTGATATGCTAAAATTATAAGGACAGCGGATATTACAAAATAAGATTGTAAAAATGAGACTTCATTTTGCTAACTTTGAACAATCGTAAACAATAATTCTGAATAATGAAAAACACAAGTTTATTTTTTTTGATTCTGTTATCCTTTACTCAACTAATTACAGCACAGGAATTTGATGAAGTGAAGGATGATTCCACCGGAATGGAAATTTATTTAATTGATGCTTATGTAAAACCCGAACCGCCTTATACTTTTATTTTATCTTTTTTTACAAGTGAATTTTGTACCAGCAAGGTAGTAATTGATAATCACTATGAATTTGTAGTCTCAGATAGTTTAAGTGAAACTCATTCTTCACAAATTGATATATCAGCATTAAAATTTACCGAAAGAAATGTCCGGTTTGTTATTGAAACAGTTGATTCAAATGGAAAAAAGTCAGAATCTGAAGAGTTTGAATTTGACCTTCCTTATGAACCGGCTATTGCAGAAGGCTCAAGTATCTGGACGTTGTGCTTGTTTGCTGGTTCTGTTTTTCTTTTACCTATGCCGGGTTATGTTATAGCAGATAACCACAGTTCTTTTAGTATTACCAAAGATCTGCCGATAATTTCTTTTAGAGCAAAAAGAGGAAACTATCCGTCTGGTTACATTTCATTAGAATATACTTATGTTTTTGATATACGTTATAATAATTATTTAAGATTTGGTTATAAGAAAATATTTCCGATTGATTATGTAGAATATATTTCACCCGGACTTACTGCCTATACTAATTTTATGGGACAAAATGGTATTGCGCCCGAAATCTCTATCGGCTGGTTTACACTTCTTGATACTTTTACTTTTTATACCAGGTACAGATATAACATAAAACCAAAAGATTCTTCTTCAAACTTCCATGAAATTAATCTTGGTCTTTACACCAGATTTCTTTCAATTTATTTGTAAATATAGGTATTAGATTAGTGTTAAGTTTTAGCAGGAATTTTCTTTAAATTCGCACACAATTTTTCAATAAACTGTTTGCAAATGAAAAGAACTGTCTGGCTTTGGATAATTGCTTTTATCCTTACGCTTCTTACTGCAGCTTATCAGCGAGTTACTGGCCCAACTTATCCAATCAGCGGCAAAGTTAATATTGATGGAAAAGTTATCAGTTATTCTTTTGACCGGAGTCATGGCGGCAATGGAGATCATCTTATTAAAATCAAAACTGATGAAAGTGATATTTCAGGTTTATTGCAGTGGAAACGTTTTAAAACATCTGATGATTGGGAATCAAGTTCATTAGTTTATAAAGAAGGTTTTTTAACAGGTACACTTCCTCATCAGCCGCCTGCTGGAAAGCTGATGTATAAAATTACTCTTGAAAAGAATGAAAAATTATTTCCACTTAATGATGGACATCCTGTCGTTATAAGATTTAAAGGTGATGTACCTGCGTTTATAATTATACCGCATGTTATTTTGATGTTTCTTGCAATGATGTTATCTGCAAGAGCTGGTTTGGAATTTTTCAATTACAAACCTGATTATAAAAAATTAGTTTACTGGACATTTGTAATATTAATTCTTGGTGGAATGATATTAGGTCCAATAATGCAAAAATATGCTTTCGGAGAATTCTGGACCGGTGTGCCATTCGGAATTGATTTGACAGATAATAAAACTCTTTTAGCTGTAGTAGGCTGGATAGTTGCATTAGCTGCATTAAAGAAGTCTGCAAAACCGCAGCGATGGGTTATTTTTGCTTCAATATTTATGTTTATAATTTATCTGATACCACATAGTGTGCTTGGGTCTGAATTAGATTATAATGAACTTGATAAACAACAGAATAAAATTGAACAAAGTATTGAATAGTTAATGAATGAAGTGAAAGAACAGATATTTTCAGTTTCAGAGATAACCAGGTCAATTAAGTTCGTACTCGAATCGAACTTTGAGAAGCTGAGTATTGAGGGTGAATTATCTAATTTTAAAGCTCACAGCTCTGGTCATTGGTACTTTAGCTTAAAAGATGAAGAAGCAGTAATTAATTGTACTATGTGGAAGGGTGTAAACAATTATGTGTTTTTTACTCCCGAAGATGGGATGAAAGTTATTATTACCGGAAGACTTACAGTTTATGCACCAAGAGGAAGTTATCAGATAGATGTTCGTACAATGAAACCCGCTGGTGTTGGAGAATTACAGGCTGCTTTTGAAAGATTAAAAAGAAAACTTTTTGATGAAGGTTTGTTTGATGAGCAGTATAAAAAAACGATACCTTTTTTTTCAAAAAAAATTGCATTGCTCACATCTTCGGAAGGTGCTGCTGTCAGAGATATGATATCTGTTGCAGAAAGAAGATTTCCGTTAGTAGAATTATTAATCGTTCCAACCAAAGTGCAGGGTGCAGATGCAGCTAAGGAAATTGTAGAAAATCTTACTAAAGTAAATTCATTAAAAGATATTGATGTCATTATTCTTGCCCGCGGCGGTGGTTCGATCGAAGACCTGTGGTCATTTAATGAAGAGATTGTTGCGAGGGCTATTTTCAAATCTGATATTCCGATTATTACTGGTATTGGTCACGAAGTTGATTTTACAATAGCGGATTTTGTTTCTGATTTGAGAGCACCAACTCCTTCTGTTGCAATGGAATTAGCTACTCCAGACCAGGAAGAATTTAGGAATTTTGTTATAGATAATTCTGCCGCAATAGTTAGTTCAATTAATAGTATTTTGGATGAGTACAGATCGGAAATAGAATATCAGGCTAATTCTTATACATTCAAATATCCTTTGGAAAGAGTTAGAAATTACTCTCAGCAGATTGATACCTTAAGTGTTAAGATAAATAATCTTACTGAAAAGAAATTATTATCAAATAATTCAAAGATACTGCTGCTTTCAAAAACCCTTGAAGGATATGATATTCAAAAGAGTTTAAAAAAAGGATTTGCACTAATCAGGCAAAATTCAAAATTTGTAACCAGAAAGAATAATTTTAATAAATCTGAAACGCATACAATACAATTTTATGATGGAGAAATTAAAATATAATGAGTAAGAAAAAATCTTTAGATAGTTTTGAAGATAAATTAAAACGTCTCGAAGCAATTACAGAGAAGCTTGAAAGCGGTGAAACAGGTTTGGAGCAATCCATTGTTTTATTTGAAGAAGGTGTTAAATTATCAAAAGAATGTATTTCAATTCTTAATAAAGCTGAACTGAAAATAACTACGTTACAAAAAGAGTTAAACAATATTTCTACAAATGATGAAGATTAAAATCAGATAAAACGGAGATCCATTAATGTCAGATACGCAGAAATACCCGGTCCTTTCAAAAGTAAATTATCCATCGGATATAAAACAAATGAGTATAACAGAATTAAAAGAGCTTTGCAAAGATTTGCGCGAATATCTGGTTGATACTATTTCGGAAATAGGCGGGCACTTTGGCGGTGGATTAGGGGCGGTTGAACTTACTGTTGCTATTCATAAAGTTTTTAATACACCATACGATCTGGTGGTTTGGGATACAGGTCATCAGGCATATCCTCATAAGATTTTAACCGGCAGAAAAGAAGCATTAAAGAAAATAAGAAAATTAAAAGGTATAAGCGGATTTCTTAAAAGAAATGAAAGTGAATATGATGCTTTCGGTGCCGGACACGCAACTACTTCAATTTCAGCAGCGCTTGGAATGGCAGTTGCGAGAGACTTAAACAATGAACCTAACCGGAAAGTAATTGCTGTTATTGGTGATGGAGCTATGACTGGCGGGATGGCTTATGAAGCAATGAATAACTCGGGCATTCTAAAATCTGATCTTATAGTTGTTCTCAACGATAATAAAATGTCTATTGCTCCAAATGTATGGCAGATATCTAATTACTTTACTGAAATGATTGCACATCCTGAATACAATAAATTTAAAGGACAGGTCTGGGATCTTACCGGAAAACTTGATCACTTTGGTGACCGGCTTAGAAAAATTGCATCACGGCTCGAAAGCGGTATTAAAGCTGTCGTTACACCGGGGATGCTTTTTGAAGCACTTGGGTTCAGATACTTTGGACCAGTAAACGGACACAACTTATATCAGCTTATCAAGTTATTTGAAAAGACAAAAGAACTTAAAGGACCGATTTTAATCCACACTGTTACAGAAAAAGGTAAAGGATATAAACCTGCTGAAGATCATAGCCAACAATGGCATGCTTCAACTCCGTTCGATAAATTAACCGGTCAGGTGATTAAAAAAGGATCGTCAACTCCTTCTTACACAAAAATATTTGGACAGGCATTAGTAGAAGTTGTAAAATCAAATCCTAAGGTTGTTGGTATTACAGGTGCAATGCCCGATGGAACAGGTTTGGATTATCTACAGGAACATTGCCCGAAAAATTATTTTGATGTTGGAATTGCTGAGGAACACGGAGTTACATTTGCTGCCGGATTAGCAACTCAGGGAATCATACCTGTGGTCGCCATTTACTCGACTTTTCTTCAAAGGGCTTTTGATCAGATAATTCATGATATTGCTCTTCAAAAACTGCATGTTGTGTTTGTTATGGATAGAGCCGGTTTGGTTGGTGCTGATGGACCTACGCATCACGGAGTTTTTGATCTTAGCTATTTGAGAATGATTCCAGGTATGGTAATAATGGCTCCAAAAGATGAAGCGGAACTTCGTAATATGCTTTATACTGCCGTTGAATATAAACAAGGACCAATTGCTTTAAGATATCCGCGTGGTTCAGCACTTGGTGTAGAAATTAAAGATGGATTTACAGCTTTAGAAATTGGTAAAGCTGAAAAACTAATTGAAGGTGATGATGTTGCACTTCTTGCATTAGGTGCAATGGTTAATTATTCATTGAAAGCTGCATCAATACTTAAAGAACAGGGAATAAATTGTGAAGTAATAAATATGAGATTTGCAAAACCCCTTGATTCAGATATGCTTGATTATGTTGCTTCTAAGTTTACTAAGATAGTTACACTCGAAGAAAACAATCTGCCCGGGGGTTTTGGAAGCGGAGTTGCAGAATACTTTATATCAAAAAATTATAAGAACGATATAAACTTTATCGGCATTCCTGATAAATTTGTTGAACACGGTACTCAGGAAGAGCTTCATCATTTGCTTGGAATAGATCCTGTTGGTATTGTTGAAAGAGTTACAGCTTTTACACGTTTAAATAAAAACCATGAGGTTCGGTTATAATGGATAAGGTTAAAATTGGAGTTATCGGATTAGGAGGAGTTGCCCAATTAGTTCATCTTCCGAATTTGGCAAAGATGAGGAATATTGAGTTAACCGCAGTTGCTGAGACAAATAAAAGTCGTTTAAATACCATCGCTGATAAATTTAATGTAAAAAATAAATATTCAAATTACCTTGACCTGCTTGAGAAAAATAATGTTGATGCTGTAATTATAACAACTCCCACAAGTACACACACCGAAATTGCAATAGACTGTTTGAATGCTGGTAAAGATGTATTGGTTGAAAAACCGTTGGCAAGAACTTATAATGAAGCAAAAAAAATTACGGAAGCTGCAAAAAAGAATAAGAGAAAATTAATGGTAGGGATGAATCTAAGATATCGACCGGATACGATGCTGATCAGAAGTTTTTTGAATTCTGGTGAGATAGGAGACCCTTTCTACTTAAAATGCGGATGGATCAGAAAGCAAAGCAGCAGTCAAAAATGGTTTACAAAAAAAGAGGAATCCGGCGGAGGTGTAATAATTGATCTTGGAATTCATTTATTTGATTTAGCTCTTTGGCTTTTGAATTATCCGGATATATTATCAGTATCAACCCAGAATTTTCATCATTACACAAAGAGCGTTGAAGATACATCAATAAATTGTATTAAATGTAAAGATTCTGCAGTAATCAATCTTGAAGTTAGCTGGTCATTACCAATAGAAAGAGATTTTTTCTTTTTAGATGTTTATGGTACTAAAGGTACAGTTTCAGCAAATCCTTTCAGATTGATTAAACGGGTAGAGAATGAATATATTAATTTGACCCCAAACCTTCCTGATAATCCAGCAAGTTTATTTAAAAAATCATATATCAATGAGTTAAAAAGTTTTGTTGGTGCAATTATCGGATTAAATCCGATTCTCTCTTCCGGTGAAGAGGCTGTGCACAGAATGAAAGTTATTGAAGCAATGTATGAGTCAGATAACAAAAAACTTGAGATAAAACTCTGAATTAAGCCGTAGAAGACTTTATTTGAAAACTTTACTGGAAAACTTATTTTTTAGTAGTTTTATGCAAAAATCTTGAAATTTTCTCAAATTAGACTGATTAA
Source organism: Ignavibacterium sp. (assembly GCA_032027145.1). NCBI lineage: Bacteria > Pseudomonadati > Ignavibacteriota > Ignavibacteria > Ignavibacteriales > Ignavibacteriaceae > Ignavibacterium > Ignavibacterium sp. Next base: position 1,829,505 of record JAVSMP010000001.1, read on the forward strand.
GAAATTTAAGTCACTTACCCAAAATTGGAGTGTTGCTTTTAAAAAAATTTAAATCGGCGGAAAGTTTGACATAAAACCATTGTTTTATTAGATTAGCACGCTCAAAATAGAAATTATGAGGAAAAAATGTTCGCAGTAGTAGATATTTTAGGACAACAGTTTAAAGTATCAGAAAATAATAAATATTATGTACCGCGCTTAACTCAGGAACCTGAAAGTGAAATAACATTTGATAAGGTTTTATTGTTAAGTGATGGTAAGGAAACTAAGGTTGGTAATCCGGTTGTTGAAGGTGCTAAAGTTACAGCAAAGGTTCTTGAGCATTTAAAAGATGATAAAGTTCTTGTTTTCAAAAAGAAAAGAAGAAAAGCATATCAAAAGTTGAATGGTCACAGACAACAATTAACCAGAATAGAAGTTACCCAGATAGGATAAAGGAGATTTAATTATGGCACATAAAAAAGGTCAAGGTTCATCACGAAACGGAAGAGACAGTAATGCACAGCGTCTTGGTGTTAAAAGATTTGGCGGTGAGAATGTGCTTGCTGGTAATATTTTAGTCAGACAAAAAGGAACAAAATTTCATCCCGGCGTTAATGTTAAAAGAGGCGGAGACGATACTTTGTTTGCAGTTGCCGATGGAATTGTAAAGTTTGAAGTTAAACGCGGTGACAGAAAATATGTAAGTGTTTATCCCGTTAATTAAATAAACTTTTTTTAGAAATTTAAAAACCCGATTCAATTGAATCGGGTTTTTTTATTAATCAAAATCATTTTTTAAAACAAACCCAACCTCTTTAAGAAATTGGGTTTGTGAAAGTAACATTTTACTTAAGCAGCATCATCTTTCTGGAAGAAATGTATTCGCCGGATTGTAATCTATAGATGTAAACACCGCTTGCCAGTTGTGATGCATTAAAGCTTACTTCATATCTGCCAGCAGTTTTTTGTTCATTAACCAATGTTGCCACTTCACTACCAAGTATATCATAAACCTTAAGTGTAACAATTCCATCTTTTGGCAGTTGGTATTTAATAGTTGTGCTTGGATTAAATGGATTCGGATAATTTTGTGCCAACTCATAAGTTGTTGGTAATCCTTCACCTTTGAAGTTCCTTTTTATTAAATTTGATTTTTCAAGGTTAATATCATCCCGCTGGAAATCAGATATAAACAAGTTAACATCTTTACTAACAGTAGTAAATAATCTCAGAAAGTAATCTCCGCTTTCTATGCCCGAGCAATCCACAAGGTAACCGGTATTATTATATTCATCTACGTTTGATTTGTTATAAGTAATATTATCAAAGGTACCAATAACCTGATTTGTTGCCGAATTAACAAGCTCACATTTAAAGTTTACATAAAAAATGTCTGTTAATACTGAATCAGCCAGAGAAGGGTTTACAACATAATAATAATTTGAAAAAATCAGTTCACTTTGAGAGTTTAGATTAAATGATTCAGTTCTTGCAAACTCGTTTAATTCTTCCAAACTATTAACAGGCAGCGTATCTATTCTTTCAATAAATTGGATAGTTTGACCATTTAATGACACATCTCCGATATTAAATAAAAACTCCATACCATTTTTTTCAACAACACCTGCTCTGCCGTAGCTTATATCTGCAATTTCAGTTTCGCCGATTTTTGATAAACCTCCCTGAACAAAATTATTTGTACATTTATTCAACAGGTATGGAGCGGGTGTTGAAGTATTAAAAACCATTACCTTAATGTTATCGAAACTGCTTCCGTTACTAACCATTGTTTGTATTCCGCTTGTTGATAAATTAGCAATTGTACTGTAGTTGCCATTAGAGTTTCGTTTAACAAATTTGGAATACAAACCATTACTTTCGCTCCAGGTTATTATTGAACCAGCTGAAGAATTGATTGAATTGTTATTTGTAAAATTAACATTGTTACTAAAATTTGTAGAACCACCCCAACTGTTGTTATAACCAGCCTTAACAACGACAGCTTCTCTTTTTAACCCGTAGTCATTTTCTTTTGCTATGATTTTTGATTGAGTGTTATTATATGCTCCCAGCCAGCTAACAAGAAGATAGGTTGGTGAGCCACTTGAAACACTTATATTAGGATAATTGTTTTTTGTAAAACCACTGCCGTCGGATAAAATATTGATAGGATTGTACCACCAAGTAGCTGTGTTCTTAATATAAGCCTGTTTATAATTTATTTTATTTAAGGATTCAAACACAAGATGAAAATTTTGTGGAAATACTGCAATAGACGGATTTATTGAATTGGCATCTGTCTCGGGAATTGAGTTTTCTGAGCCCCAATTCCAGTTACCCCCAATTTTCCATTTTGTTTTTTCTTTTAATCCTTCAGTGCTGTTTTTCCGATATACAACAGTTATAAAATACGCACCAGCACCTACAATGGGTTTTGCATTACCGAAATATGAAACTGGATATTGAGCCAAGAACTGTTCCGATATATAGTGATAAATACCGGAACTTGTAGGTTGATAATCTATTAACTTAATATATGTATTAGAAGGATTGCCGGGGGAGTATTTTTCAAAAACTATATAAACAATATTACCGTAATAAGCTATGGCAGGATTTTTAGCATCAACATCAACCCATTGTTCTTCAGCCCACTGACCATCAAAGTTTGAAGTTAAGCTGTGTGTATAGTAAACATTTCCCATAGATTCATATACCAAATGATATATCCCGTTATCTGTTCTTACCATTTTACGCTGACTGTTGCTGCTTATACCTGTTGTTGAATTAGACATAAGTTGTCCTTTTAATGTAGCGATTGCAACAGCGTTTGGAGAGTTAAATACAATCCCGGTTTCTGCACCCGGAGATTGAATTGTAACACCTGAACCACCCCATCCAATAGGATAGAACTTTCTGTTTTGACCATTAACTGAAATTATCTGCTCATCAGGCATACCGACTTTGTAGTAGGGTTTATTAGGATTTTGTGGATCAGGTGTTTGTCCCAGGAAGACGCCTTTGTAAACATCCCCGTCGTAACTGGTTGAATAATCAGGCATAAATGGAGATGGTTGCTCTCTAAAAGGGGCACTCATACCTTGATTGCGTAAACCATATGGTGGTTCCGTTGTATCAGCTAACCACGGGTCTTTGAATTTAATATTACCACCACTTAAAGTTGTACCCTCAAGACTGTTTTTGATTGTGATACCAGTAATTTTGGGTATGAATCTTGAAAAAACTTGAGTTGTTGTAGCTTTGAGTGAAAGTGTATCCCAATTTCTATAACATTTATTAGAAAGATTATCTTCCCACCTGTTAAATTTTTCGTAACTCAATGGTTTAAAATCCTGAATAGAAAGGAAATGATGTTTATCCAATGACAAAGTAATTGGTTGCGCCGGAGGAACTGAATTCCATATTGAGTTATCCCAGTAGGAAGCTTGACCAAATGGTTGATTGTCATTGCCTAATTGCTTCAAATAAAATGTAACAAAAGGTTCAATAAACCCTGTTGTTATCAGGGAAAATTTCTGAGTGCTTATAGTACCTTTATGCGAGACTGTATTGGTTCAGCGGAAAATGGAATTTGGTGTTAATTAAATAAGGTAGATTAGCTTGCATATCTAACCTCAATTCTTTTCAGTTTAGCTTCTTTAAGTTTTCGTTCTCTTACTTTCAGCTTTTCTTCAACTCTGTCAATAAGAAAATCTTCAGGTGTTAAATAAAACAACGAACTGTGAAGTCTTTTAGTATTGTAGTAATCAATATAAGATGAAATCTGTTTGCGTGCATCATCAAGATTGATTAAAGAGGTTTTCATTAAGCAGTCCTGATGAATAGTTCTATGGTATCGTTCGATCTTGCCATTACTCTGAGGATAAGCAACAGAGGTTCTTATATGCTGAAGTCCTAGAAGCTTCAGATATTCAGCAAAGTCTTTGGAAATAAACTGAGGACCATTATCTGAAATGATTCTTGGCTTTGTGCCGGGGTACTTCTCTAAAGCTCTCTGCAAGGTTAACTGAACATCAAACTGTTGCATACTTCGTCTTAGTTCGTGATGAACTATATATCGTGAGTAACCATCAATAACAGAAATAAGAAACAGAAAAGTTCCGTGATAGTTAACATACTTAATATCGGTATGCCAGTGCTGGTGAGGAGCTGTTGGCTGATCAAAGCCACCTCCTTTAGAAGATCTTTTAACTTTATTCCACCTGTTAAGTAAGCCGGCAGCTTTAAGTATTCTGTAAGTAGTAGCAGGCGAAACAGCAACAACATTATCATCAATCATCTTGTAAGTAAGGCGTCTGTAACCTTCTACGGGATGAACTTTAGCATAGACAATAATGGCTTTCTTCTCCCAGTCCAGGCACCAATGTTCCTTGGAAGTCTTTCCGTTATGGTTATTTTTTACTCCTTTCCTCTCAATCCAGGAATAATATTTACTGGAACTAATGCCTAAAAGAGGAGTGATGCCTTTAAGCGGAATATCAGTCTTGAGTCTTATGAAGTTTACAAACTCCACAACATTATCTCTTACGTCAGGTTCAACCCACTTTCTGTTCATATCTCCCCATCTATACTTTTTTTTATTTCGATGTTTTCTTTAAGCAGAAAGGCTATCGCCTCCTCACGATCTCTTAATTTAGACTGAAGCTTTTCAATCTTTTTCTGTTCCAGGGAGGTTTGTTTCTGATTAACTGATTTACTCTGAAAAATATCTTTAGCATATTCAAAGAGTTTTTTCTTCCAGTTATAGATGTCGTTAGGGTGAACCTGGTACTTTTCAGCAAGCTGGCTGATGGGAAGATTGTTTTCAAGAAGTTCTCTAAGGATAAGAACTTTCTGATCCGGGGAGTAATGTTTTCTTTCTCTTTTTGTTTCGGACATTAGAATTTCCTTTCTATTTTTACATTACACAAAATTACGAAATTCCATTTCCTTCTGAAGCATTACAAGACTACAATTGTATAGTATCCAGCGCCAGGGGATTGTAAAAATATTTGTTCAACATTGTCCCTATTATTATCACCAGTTATTGCTGCAGAAGATGGACTTGCTGAATTTAATTTATATGGATAATAAGTTACTCCGCCTTTTATTAATCGTACATCAAGATCTCTCATAAGTATTGGTCCACCAACCATATTAACCGGTGGTATGTCGTTCCACGTTAAAGTTATTTTTATTGGCTGAGTTCCGTCATTATAAAGATTACTTATTGTACGCGGTTGACCATTTAACAAATCCATTTCCTGAATTGTTGTCGGGTTAGTCTGATCTAGCGAAATAAGCTGTGCAGCTTTGTAAGTATTTAACAGACCCCAGCCATATTTATAGTCTGGTCCAGGATGATCACCGGATTCATCGGCAGAATGAATTAGTATAGCCTTAACAGTAGAGGAAAGCGGAACATATCCACTATGAGTATTTTTGTAATGTTGTAAAAGCAAAGCTATTGAACCAGTAACATTAGGTGCCGCCATAGAGGTACCAGACATATTACCAAAAGTTAAATTTGGTAAAGTTGAGTAGAGTTCATCCCCATTTGCAACAATATCAGGTTTAATTCTTCCGTCTTTAGTTGGTCCCCAGGAACTGAAATCTGTGTTTACTTGCTTTACGTCAGATGAATTTTGATATCCATTAAAGATATCATCAATTGCACCAACTGTAATTATATTTTTCGCCACACCATCAGGTGGCAGACAATTAAATCCATTGGTTACTTCTCCATCCTTTGGATGATAACTTGTACTAGTAACCCAATTTTGACCATTCCAAACCCAATGTTGAGTATTCGGTTCAGGGCCTTGTCCACGATCATTGCCTGCTGCCCATACGATTGTATAATATGGAGCATTAAAAGCAATTTCATCGTAGTCAAAACTTGCTTCATTGTAATTTCCAAAATCCGGATCTTCAATATCCATATTTCCCGCCATCCAATACCAGGCATCTGAGCCCACTTTTCTTAGATCTCCCCATTCCCACCCGGTTATTGTAGCATAAGAGTGATTTGAAAGAAGTATTCCGTTTGGAAAATTAGGATCAAGAAGTGCCGCAGCGTTTGTCATTTCAATTACATCTTCATTCCAATCTCTTGAAATAATTATCGATTTACTTGCCATTCCTTTAGAATTAAAATTATCATCGTCAGCTACAATAGTTCCAGCAACGTGAGTAGCATGATCATCAATTGGTATGGTATCCGGGTCAACATAGAAAACATGTTTCTGACCATAGGTCCCCTCTCTAAAAGATGTATGAAATTCATCAACAGCTCCCCCATCCCATAAACCAATATTAATTCCACTTCCATCAAGATTAAATGGCGAAGACCAAACATCGTCCGTTGAAGTGGTTTGAGCAGCCACTCTATTAAAAGTTGTTCTATAAACAGGGCGTCCATTTTTTATTTCTTTTAGTTCTATTGTCTTGCCATTTTTTGAACTTCTAATTAATAAATTAGGATTTTTTTTAATTAGATTATTTATTTTTTCTTTGTTTATTTCACTTTTTTGTTTCTGTTTCTCCTTAAAAGATTTTAGAGCTAATGTGTCTGTATTACTGATTATTTGTGTTCTAACTTTTTCATCTAAATCATTTTGGGCATTAATCCTAAGTTGAACCAGACAAAACATTAATAAGAATAATAAAACTAGCTTATTCATTTTTAAACCTCATTTTTGTATTATATTATTGGACAAAAAAAAGCATAGCACTACAACTGTAGTGTTTTTCAGAGTGCTGTTTGTCTATTATACCGTCATAGCAGCGTAATTGCTATGGCGGTTTATTTTATTGGCGGCGTATAAAACCTCGCTATTAGTTTCTATATAATATTGTTATCAGTGCTTTATCATCCTGCCACCCAATGGTGGCTATTGTATTATTTTTAATTTGAATCTTTACATAAATATTATTTGACCCCGTATGGATCGAGTTCGAACTGTATCCGTTAAAATGAAAAATTGAGAGGTTTGAACTTAAACCAACAATATCATTATATGATTGACCGTTTACACTGAAAATAGTGTTTAGATCAGGCCTATCAGTTTTTTGCCATTTATCATTTTTATAAAAAACTATTCCATTCCCTGCAGTATATACTAAATTATTTGATGCTGCCCAGACAGAATTTAGGAACATTCCCTGAATAACGTTAATTCTTGAAACATTATTATCACCATCTATCCTTAACAAAACATTATCTGCAGCACAATACTTAACATATTCACCATTTTTGCTTTGAATTCCAGAAATATCACCTATTACTGATATTGTTCCGCTTTCAATCTTACTCCAGCTTTGTCCGTTGTAGTGAGCGATCTGCCCATTTACACCCACAGCATATATATTCTGACTATCTGTTCCCCAGAGTTTCCTTATAGATATCGGAACGCAATAAGTTCCTATTTGTGCTGTATCTGTTAATCGTGCTATCTGACTTCCTTGCATCCCAACCCAAATATCTTTTTCTGAAAATGCAAAAATCGATGAGGCTGCATACGCATTTTGGTGCTGCTGTCCACATATCGTATAAAACATAATTCTGTGTAATTTCCATTCACTTCCATCCCAGTGCACTGCGTTATACATTGTGTAACCATTAATGCTTGTATCTGCTATCATTATTTCTCCAACTGCCCAGATATTGTTTTCAGCTATTATTGCTACATCGTAAAGTGTGCTGCTGCCAATAGTGCCAAATGTCCAACTCTGGAAAGTAAAGTTGTGGCTGGTTGTGTCAAGCGTAGTAACAGAAAGTTCATTGCTTTTATTGTTAGATTGCTCAATTGTTGTAATGAACTTGTATGTTTGGTTTGGCAGCAGGGAATCAATGTAAAGTAGTGAGTCTGCGTTGCTCAGAATAATATTCTGAGTTACGGTATCACCAGTCGGGTTAAATTGTTTTAGTGTTATGGTTGCTGGGTGTTGGAGATTGGTAGCAGTTAATTCAATCCACGCTTCAATGCAGGAAACATCTTCAAGCTTTAATTCAAGCGTTGGCTTTTCGCCATCCGGCGGTGGCGGCTCAGTTGTGTTGCAGGATGCTGAGATTAAGAGTAAGAGTATGAGTGAGAGTAAGGTGATGTTTTTCATATTGTTACCTTTGCCTTAAATAGGATTGTTTTGCGTAAATGTTTTTTTCTGTTGAAATGAAATTAAAAGAATAAAAAGATAAAAGAAACGTATCTCTTTTGTATCTAAAAATTTTAGATAGATAGATAGATAGATAGATAGATAGATAGATAACAATCGTGCCAGAAAGTTTAGTAATTTTTTTCAAAATAACCCTCAAGAAAAAATTTTTATAAAACAGTAAACTCAGGCAGAGAAACAGTCTTGAAATCAAGGCAGCAAAATTCATTCCTTCGCTAAAGGTTTATTTTCAGAGAGATTTTTTTTAACCAGGTAAAAAGAGGAAAAAGATAGTGTAAAATTTCCTAAGTTGTAAAAATTATAGTGATAAAATTGTCGTTAAATATTTTTTAGAATGGAACGCTGATCAGACTGATTTAATTAAGATAATTTAAGATCATAAGCGATCATAAAAATCAGCAGGCTGTTGTAGTAAGATATTATAGTGAACGAACTCCTGTTCGGTCAGAACGAGTAAATTTGTTTTTTAATTAAAGTTTAATAACCACAAAATTATTTTTCTAAAAGCGGACAGGGCAAGCCCAGTCCCTACAAAAAAATATATTAGCAACTTATAAACGCAGTATATAGAACACAGTTTCTAATTGTATTAAGAGTCAATTAAAATATTGTGGCGAAAGAACTCCTGTTCGTTCAGGATTTAAGAAATAATTTTTATTTAAGTTTAATAAAACAAATCCAATTTCTCAAAGAAATTGGGTTTGTGAAAGTAACATTTTACTTAAGCAGCATCATCTTTCTGGAAGAAATGTATTCGCCGGATTGTAATCTATAGATGTAAACACCGCTTGCCAGTTGTGATGCATTAAAGCTTACTTCATATCTGCCAGCAGTTTTTTGTTCATTAACCAATGTTGCCACTTCACTACCAAGTATATCATAAACCTTAAGTGTAACAATTCCATCTTTTGGCAGTTGGTATTTAATAGTTGTGCTTGGATTAAATGGATTCGGATAATTTTGTGCCAACTCATAAGTTGTTGGTAATCCTTCACCTTTGAAGTTCCTTTTTATTAAATTTGATTTTTCAAGGTTAATATCATCCCGCTGGAAATCAGATATAAACAAGTTAACATCTTTACTAACAGTAGTAAATAATCTCAGAAAGTAATCTCCGCTTTCTATGCCCGAGCAATCCACAAGGTAACCGGTATTATTATATTCATCTACGTTTGATTTGTTATAAGTAATATTATCAAAGGTACCAATAACCTGATTTGTTGCCGAATTAACAAGCTCACATTTAAAGTTTACATAAAAAATGTCTGTTAATACTGAATCAGCCAGAGAAGGGTTTACAACATAATAATAATTTGAAAAAATCAGTTCACTTTGAGAGTTTAGATTAAATGATTCAGTTCTTGCAAACTCGTTTAATTCTTCCAAACTATTAACAGGCAGCGTATCTATTCTTTCAATAAATTGGATAGTTTGACCATTTAATGACACATCTCCGATATTAAATAAAAACTCCATACCATTTTTTTCAACAACACCTGCTCTGCCGTAGCTTATATCTGCAATTTCAGTTTCGCCGATTTTTGATAAACCTCCCTGAACAAAATTATTTGTACATTTATTCAACAGGTATGGAGCGGGTGTTGAAGTATTAAAAACCATTACCTTAATGTTATCGAAACTGCTTCCGTTACTAACCATTGTTTGTATTCCGCTTGTTGATAAATTAGCAATTGTACTGTAGTTGCCATTAGAGTTTCGTTTAACAAATTTGGAATACAAACCATTACTTTCGCTCCAGGTTATTATTGAACCAGCTGAAGAATTGATTGAATTGTTATTTGTAAAATTAACATTGTTACTAAAATTTGTAGAACCACCCCAACTGTTGTTATAACCAGCCTTAACAACGACAGCTTCTCTTTTTAACCCGTAGTCATTTTCTTTTGCTATGATTTTTGATTGAGTGTTATTATATGCTCCCAGCCAGCTAACAAGAAGATAGGTTTGTAAGCCATTTGAAATACTTATATTAGGATAATTGTTTTTTGTAAAACCACTTCCAGTAGAAACATTAATTGCTGCTTCATACTGCCAGGGACCCGCGTAACTTTCTGTAACTGCATATTTATACATTATCGAATTCTGACTTTCGTAAACCAAATGAATATGAGCATAACTTTCAACCACAGAAGGATTTATAGAATATAAATTTGTTCCCGGGATTGCTGCTTCACTGCTCCAGTTCCACAAGCCGGTATTTATATTAAACCACTTCGTTCTTTCTTTTAATCCTTCAGTTGAGTTTTTTCTGTATGCAATAAATAATTGAACCTGGTTATATGAGATAACAGGTTTTGCATTACCAAAGTATGATACAGGAAAGTTAGCTACTTCCTCACATTCATTTGCAACCTGTGTGTAAACACCGCTTGCATTCGGAGCATAGGTTGCTAAATAAATTATTGCATCAGGGCCGTACACGGGATCATAAAACTCAAGAACAATTTTAACATTATTAACGTGATATTCTATTGCCGGGTTTTTAGCGTTTGTCATTAAAAGTTCTTCCTGCGACCAACTGCCATCAAGGTTTGAGGTTAAGCTGTGAGTGTAGTAAACATTTCCCATAGATTCATATACCAAATGATATATTCCGTTATCTGTTCTTACCATTTTACGCTGACTGTTGCTGCTTATTCCTGTTGTTGAATTAGACATAAGTTGTCCTTTTAATGTAGCGATTGCAACAGCGTTTGGAGAGTTAAATACAATCCCGGTTACTGCACCCGGAGATTGAATTGTAACACCTGAACCACCCCATCCAACAGGATAGAACTTCCTGTTTTGACCATTAACTGAAATTATCTGCTCATCAGGCATACCGACTTTGTAATAGGGTGGTTTCCAAGTATGGTAAACTGGATCGTACCCTTGATTTAAGAAGACGCCTTTGTAACTGCTTGAATAATTGGGATTAAAGGGCGATGGTCTCGGTAAAAACGGTGCATTCATTCCTTGACTTCTAATTCCATATGGAGGTTCATTAAAATCAACAAGCCAAGGATCCATAAATTCAACCTGCCCTACGTTAATTCCAGTTGATTCGAGAGAATTTTTGATTGTAACTCCATTTACCGCTTCAGAAAAATGAGATATAACCTCTCTCGTTCCAGATTTAATACTTAGTGTATCCCAGTTACGATAACGTTTATTATTGAGGTTATCATCCCAATAATTAAATTTCTGATTTGTGCCTGGTTTCCAATTATGACTTGATAAGAAATATTTTTTAGTGTTTTCCATAGCCACAGGTTGATCAGGTTCAATATAATTCCAAAAAGAATAATCCCAATATGCAGCCTGCCCGAATGGAGTGCCTGAAGCATCGAGTTGTTTTATGGCCACACCAGGAATAATGATATATTCCCTTTCAACCAGTGAACTCCAGGTACCATTCAAATAAGTTCTTGCTTTCATTTTTATTGTACCTATATTTTCCCATGTATATGTTTTAGGATTAGGAGATATTTCGACTTGATAACCCGGAATACTCGGATCATAAGGTTCTGAGCCATCATTAGTGTAATTCATAAAACATCTTAAACCTGATTCCCAGCTTAATGTAGTTTTTAATCCTTGCGGGTAGGTTCCACTAATTGGAAAAAGTTCAGGTACAGTAATTTCAATTCCGATGTTATAGACTGCTGTTGTAGTTAAACTCGGTATCATTCCAGTCTTAAACGCCTTTGCTTTGATAGTAGTAAGGGTAGTAATCTCTAGTGACGGCGGGAATACAGGTGAATTGATAGTAGGCTCTGTGCCGTTTATTGTGTACCTTATAGTTGCGCCGGATGTTGGACAGTATGATGTAACAGTTACGGGATTTTCATAAGTGTCAGGTGGCGGTGTGAAGATTGGTTTCGCAACCTGCTGTTGCTCTGAAATTGAAAAAAGATTTGTTCCGCCAAAAGCACCGCCAAATTGAATCTTAATTCGGTACATTCCATCTGGTACATTTGCAGGAACTGTCCAGACATATTGATTCAATCCATCATTTGCCATTCCAAGTGTACAGACAGTCATTATAAAATTATCATACGAATCGAGTAAATCAAGGTTATATGAGCCTCCTTCGTTGTCGATCCATTTTATTGTATCAACTGCACCTTTTTGAAGTGAGACTCCAGGTTCAGGATGTATAAAAGTAGCAAGTCGGTTTATATTCCATCCTAAATCTTTTAGAATGGCTAGTCCAACCTCGCCGGGTGAATGAATTACTTCTGCCTGATCGAATTGAGGAGTCATTAAGGAATTGCTATTTCCTTGCGGAAATGTAGCTTCATCAAGATGGGAAATACTGGAGCCTGCTTTCCATCCTGCAGGTGCATATAGTTTCGGAAGCCTATATCTTCCGTTTTGAATCCAGGCATTATCACCGCTAAAATAAACATTGTCGCTCGTTAGCTTAGTTTTTAGTTCCGTAGAATGATTGGGATAACTGACCAAGAAATCTAAAGCTGGATAATAGCTGTTTAACGATGTATATATATCATAAATAGATGAATGAGAATTAGTGTCAACGGGAAAACCACTTTTACCTTTATATCCATAACTTCCGCTTACATTAAAAAAATCAATGTATCCTAATCCGTGTGCTGTTTCGTGCAAAATAACACTTACCATATCGACTTTATCTTTCTGTGGTACACCATCTGTACCAAAATACCAACTTACACTATCATTGGAATTAATATTTATTATCATCTCGTAATCATCATCTTCGTTTAAATTCTGATTCATAAGATGTTCGGCAAGCGCAATGGGGTATTGTACATTTTCTTTCGGTAAAGAAGGTGAATTATAATAAGTTGTCGGACCACAATTAGCTAACGTATATACCCCAGTGCTACTGTAACCCAGATCCTTCCAATTTATAAGTATGTTAATCGTCTGATCAGAATTTATTAAGAATTCCCAGATTTTTATCGCATATTCTATTGCTGTCCTCGCCTGCCCTGGAGGCATAGGATCAGTGTAGGAAATTTCAAAGTTAGAAGTTGCGATTTTGCCTAGCACTGTTCTGTATTTATAAATTGAAGGCGGTTCAACTACTGTATAAGCATTATTATGTGTGCCTTCTAAAACAGAGGCGTTATATTGGGGCAGTATGCTAGTGTTACACAGAGCCCAAAACAACAGGATAATGAAAAAACAGTTTTTCATTGTAATCTCCTTTCAGTTTAAGATTAATTGTTTTATTATTATCTTAAACCGCATACAAAAAAAAGCATTAGCTTGCAAAGCTTTTGCGCGTTAAAAATTTTTGTATGCAGCTTAACTCATCCCTGCGTGGCAGCGCGGGGATGAGATTTTTTTATTTCATTAGCATTTACCTCGCTTTAATTATTTCTCCTAATAATTGTTATTACTGCTTTTTCTCCTTGCCACCCCACAGTAGAAATCACATTTCCTTTTACATCTAATTTCAAAAAAATATTTTCTACCGGCACATTGATCGAACCCCAGTTATAACCATTGAAGTGCAAGATTATCCCTAAAGAGCTTATTCCAAACACATCATTATAATTTTGGCCTTTGATTCTATAGAGAGTATTTACCAAAGGATCATTAATTATTTCCCATTTATAATTTTTATATAAGGCATCATTTTCTCCTCCAACAACGTATATTAATTGGTTTGTATAACCCCAAATTGAAAAAATATGCATACCGGATTCAGCTTCAATTCTTGATAAATTTTTGTTTGCATCTAACTTCAACATCGCATTATAAGCGGCTAAATATTTATTGAAACCCCCATTGCCATCTGATATTCCCCATATATCATTTATGTTCAAATCCGTTCCGCTTTCTATCTTACTCCAGCTTTGTCCGTTGTAGTGGGCTATGTTGCCATTGTTGCCTACGGCATATAAATCACTACTGCTGCTACCCCACATTTTATTTATTTGCCAACCATCACCGTTTGGCATTAATGGCCACCCACTCATATGAACTGTGTAACTTACACCATCCCATTTTATGCCACCATCAAACCATACATCATTTTCTGAAAAAGCAAAAACTGTTCTTCGAGGATATTCACCGTGCCCAGCAATTTTCTTCAATTCCCAGATTTGTCCGTCCCAATGCACTGCATTATATTTTGTGTAACCGTTAATGCTTGTATCTGCAACATAAATTTCTCCCACAGCCCAGATATTATTTTCATTTATTATAGCAACATCGTAAAGTGAGCTGCTGCCTGCTGTACCTCCAAACGTAAATGTTTCAAATGTAAAGTCGTGGCTGGTGGTGTCCATTGTTGTAACGCTTAACTCGCTGCTTGCATTGTTGTATGGCTGCATTGCTGCAAGAATTTTATATGTTTGGTTTGGTAGGAGTGAGTCTATGAAAAGTAATGAGTCTGCGTTGCTCAGAATAATATTCTGAGTTACGGTATCACCAGTCGGGTTAAATTGTTTTAGTGTTATGGTTGCTGGGTGTTGGAGATTGGTAGCAGTTAATTCAATCCACGCTTCAATGCAGGAAACATCTTCAAGCTTTAATTCAAGCGTTGGCTTTTCGCCATCCGGCGGTGGCGGCTCAGTTGTGTTGCAGGATGCTGAGATTAAGAGTAAGAGTATGAGTGAGAGTAAGGTGATGTTTTTCATATTGTTACCTTTGCCTTAAATAGGATTGTTTTGCGTAAATGTTTTTTTCTGTTGAAATGAAATTAAAAGAATAAAAAGATAAAAGAAACGTATCTCTTTTGTATCTAAAAATTTTTGATAGATAGATAGATAGATAGATAGATAGATAGATAGATAGATAACAATCGTGCCAGAAAGTTTAGTAATTTTTTTCAAAATAACCCTCAAGAAAAAATTTTTATAAAACAGTAAACCCAGGCAAAGAAACAGTCTTGTAATTAAAACAGCAAAATTCATTCCTTCGCTAAAGGTTTATTTTCAGAGAGATTTTTTTAAAACCAAGTAAAAAGAGGAAAAAAATAATGTAAAATTTCCTAAGTTGTAAAAATTATAGCGATAAAATTGTCGTTAAATATTTTTATAATAGGACGCTGATCAAACTGATTTAATTAAGATAATTTAAGATCATAAACAATCATAAAAATCAGCAGGCTGTTGTAGTAAGATATTGTAGTGAACGAACTCCTGTTCGGTCAGGATTAAAGAAATTATTTCTATTTAAGTTTAATAAAACAAACCCAATTCCTTTTTAACAACAAACCCAATTTCTTTGAGAAATTGGGTTTGTCAGAGAAAAGTTATTTAAGAACTGTCATTTTTCTTGTAGCACTGAATTTTTCAAAAGAGAGTTTATAAAAATAAATTCCGCTTATTAAATCAGATGCATCAAATTTTATTGAATAAAATCCTGCTTTCTTTTGTTCATTTAACAATGCTTTTACTTCATTTCCCAGCACATCATAAATTTTTAATGATACGAATCCAGAAACCGGTATTTGAAATTCAATAGTAGTAGTCGGGTTAAACGGATTAGGATAATTCTGTCCAAGCATAAAACCATCGGGCATACCCAGATCAACCGAAACTGTTTTCAAATATTCATAAGACCCATCGTAGTTTATTTGTTTTAACCGATAATGATAAATACCTGACTTAACTGATTCATCAAGATAGGTGTATTCATTTTTCTCAGTTGTAGTTCCATTACCACTGATAAAAACAAGTTCTTTAAATTCTGTAACATCTGAAGCTCTTTCAATAACAAATCCCGCATTATTTGTCTCGGTAGATGTAAACCAATTAAGTCTGACTTTTCCTTGAACAACAGTTGCAGTAAATGAGGTTAATTCAACCGGTACAAGAGTCGGAATAAAAGAATAAATTTTTCCGTTAAATGATAAAAGATACAATTCATTGCTTTCATCAACTCCAAAAGAAGAAATTGAACCGGCTGCAGTAGTAATTTGTGTATTGGTTGTATTTATTCCGTCATATTCAAGTGCCCATACTCTTCTGCTTACATAATCACCATAAATATATTTTCCAACCAGTTCAGGAACATTTATTCCGCGGTAAACAAATCCGCCTGTAATTGAATAACCTAAAGAATGAGAATATTCCCAGATAGGAAATTCATAAGTTCCGTTGCAGCCGCTTGAATTATAAACATGATTTCCTTCATAACATCTCCATCCATAATTCTTACCTTTTTTGATTATATCAATCTCTTCCCAATCACCCTGTCCAACATCTCCACACCACAAACTATCAGTAACAGGATCGAAACTAATCCGCCAAGGAT
Organism: Ignavibacterium sp.; assembly: GCA_032027145.1. Lineage (NCBI taxonomy): Bacteria > Pseudomonadati > Ignavibacteriota > Ignavibacteria > Ignavibacteriales > Ignavibacteriaceae > Ignavibacterium > Ignavibacterium sp. The sequence goes on from JAVSMP010000001.1 coordinate 1,845,915, forward strand.
TTCTCATTCCCCAGGCAAAAATTTCTTTTCGTATATTAGTGTTTGTACTATCAACGAAAGGATTATCAGCCGGTATTCCGTAATTAAGCGGCGCTTGCGGATTATCAACATCAATTCTTAAAATCTTACCTAAGAGTTTAGTAATATTTTGTGCATTATTTTGTGGATCGCCGCCTGAACCGCCGTCACCTGAGCCTATATATAGATATCCATCTGGACCAAATACAACCGCTCCGCCATTATGGTTTGAATAAGGCTGATTATATGTAATAAGGATTTGTTCGGAGTTTTTATCGGCAGAATCTGGATTTGTAGATGAGACCTTAAATCTTGAGATTACAGTTCTCAGTGGACTTGGTGCAGTATAATTAACATAAAAATATCCGTTAGATTCATAGTTTGGATGAAAAGCTAAACCAAGCAGACCAGTTTCACCACCTGATGTTACACGATCCGTAATATCAAGAAATAGTTTTGTTGATTGCGCATTTTCATCGTTTGGAAATACCCGTATTCGTCCATCTTGTTCGACTACAAAAATTCTGTTAGTGCCGTCGCCTGCATTTTGTAAATCCAATGGGTCTGAAAAGGATAGGTTTGGAAATGCTACCCTGAAGTTAAATTGAGCAAAGTTTGAAGTGCTTATAAGTATTAATAATAATACTATAAGATTCATTTTCTTTACCATAGTTTTGCCTCCTTTTAAGTTTATGTTTTTTTTGATTTCGTTTTTTTCTCTCCTGTTTTTGATTTTTTCTTAACCGTTAGTTTAGATTTTTTTGTCTTAGTTTCAGATAACTTTTTCTTTGTACGTATCGGATTAGTCTTATTCTTAATCTTAGTTTTTATCTTTGCTTTTGTTTTTATATTTGATTTAGTTACAGCCTTTCTCTTTCTGTGTTTAGGTTTACTTATATCAGTAGCTGCTGTAATATTTTCAATTTTGTATTCACTCTTATTTATTCTATCTAAAATGTCTTTGTAACCCGTAAATAAATTCTTTAAAGATTCAGTAAAAGATTTTTTTGTAATGTTTTTATAATCAAGCGCGGAATCAAAAACTGAATTGAATAGAACCCATTTAAGCAGCAGTTCAATTCTTTCTTTGTTAAAGTACTTCTTATCCTGATATTCATTTATTTGAATAAACTTACCTGCCAGATCGTCATTAATAAAATTATTTAATAAATCATCAGGATTAGTTAAAAGATAATCAGCTTTGTAGAGAAGCCGGCTTAGCTCATAATATTTGCCTGCATCCTCAAATCTTAAGAAACTAAAAATATCAAAAAGAGGCTTCCAAAGCAGCAACTGGTCAAATACTTTATAATTAATTTTTTCATCGGATATTGATTGCAATATCTTAAACAATATTTTATTTAACAAGAGAAAAGACAAGTTATTTTTCCTTTCCCTGTCATTACTGCTGTGTAAAACTGAAATCAGTTCATTCAACCATTTCGGTGGTCTTGCAGAAGACAAAACTTCCTTAGTAAGATTATTAAACTGGTTAATATTCAAAATGTCAGTTTGAATTGAGATAAGTAAGATATCTTTTTCAATAGTCTTTTGTGAAACCTGTTCCAGAGTATTTATAATTATCAATAACTCATCATCAAATTTTGGAATTTCAACCTCATCATTATTGCTGTAATCCAATGCCAGTAAAAGTTTACTGAATTTAATAGATGTTGAGAAGTGAGTTAATGAATTATGGAATGGTGCTAAATTCATTTCTCCTATTGCCCGCTGAATGGAATCAACACCGCGCCCATTCAACTGATCATAAAGTTTTTTATATCTGCCATCAACATCATATACTTCTCTGAACTCAAGCAAGACTTTTCTTTGATATCCCATTAAGTGAAATGAGAATCCATTCGAACTTATTTCAGTACCCGAAGTAATGTATTCAAGCTGACTAACATAATCCTTAAAAATGTAATAGTGTCCGAAGAATGAAGAAATGTTTAATTCCTTATCAATAGAAGTTGTTTTTGTTTTTCCCTCTTCACCGTAAGATTTTTCGCATGAATAATAAATTTTTCCGATTGCTTCAGTGTAGGAATTATTGTAAATCACCAGAGCAGTTTCATTTCCGCTTTTATTAGTAAAAGCAAAAACATTTTCATTGCAGTTTCCGGTTGAATCAATAAAATCGTACAATTCAAAATCAATAACCTGACTGAATAAATATCTTTTCTTCGTAAGAGGGAAGATTTCTTTTTCATGAAGCCAGACTAAATGTTCATCTATAAATTCAGTATAATAAGAACGCTTATATTCCATACCATACTTTTCGGAAAAACCTTCAAGCTGTCCGTGTGCAAACATCGGCAAACCTGGTAAAGTTACGAGCATTGTTGCAACGCCAAAGTACTTATCACCTTTACCGAATTGATTTATTGCAGTTTCTTCATCCGGGTTACTCATAAAGTTTACATATCGTTTAAGTATTTCTGGATTAAAGGCTAACGTATTTTTTATCAGTAATTTATATTTCTCATTTTCTTCTTTCATAAACATATGCATAAATGCACTGTTGTAAACACGATGCATTCCAAGAGTTCGAACAAAATAACTTTCCATTAACCAGAAAGCTTCAGCAAGTAAAAGGGTGTTTGGCATTTCTGAATTAATACGATCCACAACTTCGCGCCAAAATTCATTTGGCATAATATCATCAAACTGAGAGCGTGTCATAGCATAGTCCGAACGTGAAGGAATTGCTCCACCGGTACCGGGAATAGGAAACCATAATCTTTGATAATGCTTTTTTGCAAGAGTCATTGCTGCATCAAATCTGATAATAGGAGTTTTTCGTGCAACGTGCATTATAGTCTGGATTAATGATTCACGAACTTCGGGTTTCATCAGATTTAATTGAGCGGTATCATTCCACGGCATATTCGTTCCATCGTTGCCGTGATAGATATAAGTACGGTTACCGGTATATTTATCAAGCCGCTCGAAAACAACTGCTGCATCGGTTCTTGAGTAATATTGATCTTCAATCTTTACTTCAACTCTTTCATCATCCGAAAGATTTGGACCGGAAAATTTATAGTTTGGATATGGAGGAATTTTTGATTGAATAAAATAATCTGGTTTATCAACAACCCATTTGGAATAAATTCCAGTATGATTTGGAACCATATCACTTGATAATCTTATCCCTCGCTGCCATGCACGGGCTTTAAGTTTTTCAAAAGCAGATTCACCCCCTAGCTCATCAGCAATTTCGTAATTATATAAAGAATAAGCTGATGAAGCTGCTTCAGGATTTCCCATTATCTGTTTAATTTTTCTGGATGCAGAACTTCGCTCCCAAATACCTATTAGCCACAAAGCTGTAAAATTCCAGCGTGCAAGTCTGTCGAGTTCTTCATCAGGAATCTGGTCAAGTGTTTTAATTTCTCTGCCATATTTTTGAGACAACTGAAAAAGCCACACAGAAGCATTCTTGGCAATCATTACAACGCGAGGCATCCAATCAAGGTCTTCAGTAAATCTTTTTGTTTCTATCTGATAATATTCATATTCCTCAGGTGATAGTTTTCTGCCCTCAGCAAGCTTTTGTTTTAATGATTCGAAATATTTGTAATCAAATTCATAAGAGGGGACAGGTGGAGTTCCTTTTTCACCGCCGCCATGCTGAACAAACAATTTATAATCTTCGTGAATAAGATCCTTGCCTGAAAGAATTTTTGTTAAAACAGATTCATCAATAAAATCTGTCCAGTTTGATCTGATAAAATCTAATTGTTCTTCGATGTTATAAGGACTTTGAATAATCGGTTTGCGTAAAAAAGAGATTAAATTAAATCCGCCGATCTTTGGTTCATTTTCAAAAAAGATTTCAGTTTGTTCTATTATTTCTTTGTACTTTGTATCATTGGCAAGCTTTTCATCATTATAAAGTTCTTTAAGCTGATATGTAGCCGGATTTATGTTTTCCAGATTTAATAAAATCAACTCTTCCAGAATTATTTCACTATTATTTTTATTTCCTGTTATGCCTTTTAAATAATCATCAGAACTAATCTTATTTTGAAAAACAGACAGCGGTGGAAATTCTTCGATAAATTTTAATAATGTTTTATTCAGTTCATCTTCACTTAGAGTATTCTTCAGATAATCAATACTGCTTTTGAAAACATTAGCGTTGTTATTTTCCTCGTATTTTCTGATAAGAAGATGTAATATTTCGTGGAGTAAACCGAGTGCGTTTATTTGTCCTGAGGTTACCTGCATCTCAAATTTGCCTTCTTCGCGTCTGACGGTATTTATCTTTTCAGAAATCAGTCTTGCAGCGGAAAAATCTGAAATTATCAGATTTCCTTGCAGAGCAAATAAATTTTCTTCAAATGAATATTTAATTCTTGATTCTTTAGAGACGTGGAAATAATAAGTAATCATAATACTTCGAGATTAAATGATAGAACAGAATTACAAAGATTTGAGTTGAAATATAATAAAATATAGTGTGAAATAGATTTAAACCTATTTGTTAAGAAAACAAAAAATAAGTCATCATGGATGAAAAGCTATACTCGATCCTATCCATGTCTTATTTTTATTAAAATCCACACCCATCATTTTACCTTTACTTGTGCGGATAAGATTATTAACAAGCATTGGCTTTTGATTTCTATCTTTCCATAAAAACATCATACGTATTTCAGCTTTTGAAAATCCATCGGGGGTTTCGATCAACGGAGCATAATCAACTTTTTGCTGTAAAATATAGTTGTCTTTATTTTTTATAGAATCAAGTTTCTCTTTAGTAACATCAACTTCAACCCCGAGTCCGGCAAATGAAAAAAGTGGTTTTAAAACAAAATCATTTAAGTTATCAGGATAACTTTCAAGCTGATTTAAGTAATAACACTCAGGTACATAATTACCATCAAGCTGAGGCAGAGAAAATTTACTTATCTTAAAAAACCAATCAGGATGCCCTGCCCATTCTGCTTCGATTTCATCTTTAAAGTTAAATTCAAATTCAAGATTTTTTCTTTCAAGTTCATCAAAGATTACCCGATTATAAATGCGTTTGATTTCAACTTCTTTTCCATCCCTAAAGTAAAATAATTTTTTTCCTCTTTTCTTAACCTTAGAAAGGCAAACCGTTGTTATTCCTGTTAGTTCTTCAGTAGCCGCAAAATCAATCCGTGTTTTTTGTTTTTCAGGTTCAATTTCAAGAAGAATTACATTAACCGGATCGTGTTTAGCAAGAATACATTCAGTTAATAAATTGCGGTAAGTAGTTTTATTTAATCCGCTGAAATAATTATTAAAACCAACCGGTATATCAAAATGTTTTTTTATTGTATCGCTGAGATAAACCTGAAAACCATAAAGAGACGGAAATGCCTGAAGCTCGATAAGTTTTGGAATATATTTATCGTCAGTTTTAGTAATAGCAAAATCTAATTGCAAAAATGGCGGATGCTCAAAATTATCAGGAACTTTCAAATGAGCTGGTATTGCATCTTCAGATCTCTTTAAGAATTCTTCTTTTTGAATTTGCTCGGTTATATCATCGCAAGCTTTAATTAGTTCACTTGTAAGATCCCTGCTAAGAAAAAGCGGGGTTTCGCAAACCCTAAAGTCTGGCGGATATCTTAGCACTGAATTCAGATCATCAAGATATGTATGATATAACTGATCAGTAAACTCGCTGTTAAATTTTTTTCTGATTTCAGGGATCATATTAAGCAGTGATTAAAACCAAATCATTGACAGCATTGTTTAGAAAATTAGGGATAACCGTTTTCCTAGTTAATTTTATTTTATCAGGCTGTTCAAGTAAACCTATCATTTCCCAGTATTTGTCTTCGCTATAACGATCAATAATAAATTTCTTTCTCTCATCTTGTTTAAAATGGAAAAGCATACTTTCAGGGTCAGCTTCAGGATGAAATTGTGTTCCAACTATTTCATTTGAAATTCTAACAGCAGTGATTGCCGGATTATCTTTGTTTTCTTCTTCAGGTATTTCCCAGGATAAAATTTTTACTCCGGATTCATTAAGCTTCTTCATATTTGGATTTACAACCTGCCAATGCCGGATATCAGCAGCATAAAAGGGGTCAGTAAGGCTCTGAAGAATGATATCTTTCTTTCCATCTTCTGTTCTTGTAAAAGGCATAACACCAAATGAATTAATAAATCGCTTATTAACTTCACCGAACTTAAAATATCTTGCCATCATCTGAAAAGAGTGGCAGATGAAAAAAATATATTTCTTTTGCTCTGAGGTTTGATTGTGATTCCAGATTTTATCAATCAGATTAAAATAATCTTTATCCCACTGCTGATTTTCACCTTCAAACGGGCTGCCTGGTCCACCGGATGAAATAAAAATATCATAACTCAAATCAGGAACATCACCTTTGTATCTTGTTTCAAAAACCGCATACTTCAAATCAATGTTATGGTTCTTTCTGCCAACATCCGAAACAATTTCCTTTATGCAGCGCATTCCTTCATTTCGTTCGTTGTTATACAGGTCTATTGTTGCAACTTTTATTTGTGTCTTGTTCATAATAATTAAAAATTTTCCTTTCTGCTATCTTAGAGTTACAGGAACGGATTAAAGTTTTAATCCCTTGTAAGTCTCTTCGATAATATAATCAACTACATTCTTCGTATCTCGTGATTGTTCCCAAACAGCAAGCTGTCTATCCGCACCGGTTCCCATCTCAATAATTTTATGTATGTAATTTACTTCTTCCCTTGAGTTAAGTTCATCAACAACATCATCTATAAACTCAAGTAATTCATCAGCAAGTTTATTGAATTCAACTTCTTCTTTTTTCCCGAAATCAATCAGTTTACTGTTAATACCATAACGAGCAGCCCGCCATTTATTTTCTGCAATCAGCGCTCTGCGGTACAGACGAAATCCAAGATTCTGTTTTATTAATTTATGAAGTTTTGCAACTACTGCCTGCATTATTGCTGTTAGTGCTATTGTTTCGTCAATTCTCATCGGTATATCGCATATACGGAATTCTAATGTTTTAAAAACCGGGTGAACACGGATATCCCACCATATTTTTTTTGCATTATCAATACAACCTGTTTTTACAAGTAAATCAACAAATTTATCATACTCAGATACTCCGTTAAAATAATCAGGGATACCTGTACGCGGAAATCTGTCAAATACTTTGCTTCTATAAGATTTAAATCCTGTATTTCTTCCAAGCCAGAAAGGCGAGTTGGTTGACAAAGCAAAAATATGAGGTAAGAAATATCTTGCGGCATTCATAATATGAATTGCTACTTCACGATCTTCCACACCGACGTGAACGTGTAATCCAAAAATTAAATTAGCACGGGCAACCTGCTGCATATCATCAATTATTACCTTGTAACGCGGGTGTTCGGTTATCTTTTGATCTTTCCAATGAGAAAAAGGATGTGTGCCTGCGGCTGCAATTTTGAGTCCGTTCTTCATTGCAAGTTTTGCAAGATCAGTTCTGAGTTTTGTTACTTGTTCCCGTGCATCTTTTACATCACGGCAAATATCGGTTCCTATTTCAACCACAGATTGATGCATCTCTGCTTTTACATTTTCCTTAAGTATAATCTTTCCATCTTCAAGGATTTGCTGTATGTGAGATTTTAATTCACGTGTAACCGGATCAACAATTTGAAATTCTTCTTCAACTCCAAGTGTAAATAAACCAGCCTCTGTCATAGTAACTCTTCTTTCTTATTTTATCGGTTTATTGTTTGCAAATGATGTTATAAACGAGCCCCAGGTTAAATTATTCTGACCTGGTTTATGCGCTTTTACTCTTCTGATAGCCATATTTGCTGCTGCTTCAACTATCCATTCAAAATTTTCCTGACCAACAGAATTTACATCAGCATCAGGAGCGGGATTACAGAAATCAATTGCATAAGGGATTCCGTCTCTTACAGCAAACTCAACAGTATTAAAATCATATCCTAAAGCTTTGTTTAATTCCAGAACTCCATTATGTATTTTATCCAATAATTTTTTCTCAATTGGTTTTGGATTTCTTACATAACGTAAATGATGCGGCTGTTTTGGATCATATTGCATAATGTGAACATCCTGTCTATCCAGGCAATAACATCTGAAATACTCTGTAAAGATAATTTCTTCCTGAAGCATCATTACAAGCTGTTCAGTTTCGTTATATGCTTTAAAGAATTCATCCATATTATTCAGCTTATAAACATTTTTCCAGCCGCCGCCGGCAAATGGTTTAAAGTAAGCAGGAAAGCCAACATATTTGAAAATTCCTTCCCAATCCAACGGGTATGCTAAATTACGGAAAGATCTTTCATTTGTATCCGGCGGATGTTGATTTGACGGGAGGATGACAGTTTTTGGAACAGCAACTCCAATCTGTGTTGCAAGTGCGTTATTAAAAAATTTATCATCCGCACTCCACCAAAAAGGATTGTTGATTACTGCTGTACCGGTAATTGCTGCATTTTTTAACATTGCACGATAGAATGGAACATCCTGGGAAATTCTATCAATCAGAACATCATAACCGAGCGGTTCGCCCTGAATAACTTTATTAATATGAGCTAACTCAGCTATTACTCCACTTTCTTTTTTGTTATTAACTCTTTCAACAAAAGCGGGTGGAAAAGTATTTTCCTGCCCAAAGAGAATTCCGATCTTTTTCATTCTGCCAACCTTTTTAATTTTGTTTTTTGCTTATAATATTAAACAGTATAATTTCAATATTCAACTTTATTAATGAATCAAAAAATAATTACATAAATCAAAATATGATTCTGAAAAGTTTTTTTTAATCCATGGAAAAATTGATAACAGAAAAATATCTAACCTTAACAATCGTGGGCAAATATAAAAAAAAATGGTTTTATAACAAGCATTGACAGTTCTTATTACTTCTGAAAATCCTGATAACCAGGTATGAAGAATTTTTCAATATTTGAATTCTAAATTCGCTATTTTTACATTTCAATTATGAAATCTCAAACTCAACAAACGCCATTAATGGCACAGTACTATAAGATTAAGCAGGCTCATCCTGATACAATTTTGCTTTTCAGGGTAGGAGATTTTTTTGAAACTTTTGAAGAAGATGCAAAAACAACTTCAAAAGTACTTGGTATTACTTTAACCAAGCGTTCAAACGGTTATGCTGGTGATACCCCGCTTGCCGGTTTTCCCCATCACGCAATAGATAGTTATCTTCCAAAACTTGTGCGTGCCGGTTACAGGGTTGCTGTCTGTGAACAGATGGAAAATCCAAAGTTTGCAAAAGGAATTGTTAAACGGGAAGTTGTTGAAGTGGTAACTCCCGGAGTTACTCTTTCGGATAAACTTCTTGATCACAAAAAGAACAACTATTTACTCTCAATCGTAATTCAGGATAAAATTTGCGGACTATCGTTTTGTGATATTTCTACTGCTGAATTTTATGTTTTTGAAATTCCACTGATACAGCTTGGTGATATGATTGAATCTATCAATCCATCTGAATTTTTAATTCCAAAAAAGGATAAAGAATTTTTAACAGAACTGATTGAAAAGATCAACTCATCTCTTAGAATTACGAAACTGGATGATTGGATATTTAATTTTGATTTTGCAAATGAACTTCTAAAGAATCATTTTAAAACTCTAACACTTAAAGGCTTTGGAATTGAAAATCTTCCGGTCGGAATAATTGCAGCAGGTGCGGTTCTCAATTATCTGAATGATACTCAAAGGGTAAATTTAACTCATCTTAACAGAATTTCACTCTACAATCCTGCCGATTATATGATACTTGATTACTCGACAAAGAGAAATCTTGAAATAACATTTTCTATGCAGGATGGCGGCAGAGAAGGTTCTCTGATTTCGATTCTTGATAAAACACAGACTGCAATGGGCGGGCGTTTGTTAAAAAAATGGATATCTGCTCCTTTGCGCGAATTAGATCAGATAAAAAAACGCCACGACAGTGTTGAGGAATTATTTAAGAACAAAAGAATCAGAAAAAAATTAAATGAACATTTGAGGGAAATCGGTGACCTTGAAAGATTGATCTCAAGAATCTGTACCGGCAAAGCTACTCCACGCGAAGTTGTTGCACTAAAATCATCATTAAAAATTATACCGGAACTGAAAGAACAATTGAAAGATTCTACTGTTCAGACTTTAAAAACTATTTCTGATCAGCTTGATTCAGCAGAAAAAATCGTAGAAAAAATTTCTGCTGCAATTATTGATTCACCGCCTGCATCTATTAATGAAGGCGGAATTATCCGTAATGGTTTTAGTGCTGAGCTTGATGAACTGAGAGATATTTCTTTACACGGGAAGGAATGGATTGCAGCTTTTCAGCAGACTGAAAGAGAAAGAACCGGAATCCCATCTTTGAAGGTAAATTTTAACAATGTGTTTGGTTATTACATTGATGTAAGCCATACACATAAAAATAAAATTCCGGATAACTACATACGCAAGCAAACGCTTGTAAACAGTGAGAGATATATTACTCCTGAATTAAAAGAATACGAGGATAAAGTACTTAATGCTCAGGAAAAGATAAATGAACTTGAAGCACAATTATTTAATGAGATCCGCTCGCTTGCTGCAAATGAAACTGAGATAATTCAGAAAAATGCAAAACTGATTGCAATGCTTGATTGCTTTAACAGCTATGCACAGTGTGCGGATGAATATAACTATGTAAAGCCATTTGTAAATGATTCAGACAAAATCAACATAATACAGGGTCGTCATCCTGTTGTTGAAAGAATTATTGATCCTGGAAACAAGTTTACTCCAAATGATACTTTTCTTGATAATGATACTGATCAGATTATTTTATTAACCGGTCCTAATATGGCAGGTAAATCTGTTTATTTACGTCAGGTTGGACTTATAGTTCTGCTTGCTCAAATTGGTTCTTTCGTTCCTGCAAAAGAAGCAGAGATAGGATTGGTAGATAGAATCTTTACACGTGTTGGTGCCAGCGATAATATTACTGCGGGCGAAAGTACATTTTTAGTAGAGATGCAGGAGGCAGCAAATATTTTAAATAATGCAACTTCAAAAAGTTTGATTCTGTTAGACGAGATTGGAAGAGGCACAAGTACGTTTGACGGTATATCTATTGCCTGGGCAATTACAGAGTATCTGCACGAAAATCCTGATATTACAGCCAAAACATTGTTTGCAACTCACTATCACGAATTAAATGAAATGTCCGAGTTGTTTCCGAAAATAAAAAATTATAAAGTTGAGGTTCGTGAATATGAGGATAAAGTTGTATTTCTGCATAAAGTAAGTCCGGGCAGGGCAGATCATAGCTATGGAATACAGGTTGCACAAATGGCAGGGCTGCCGCTTTTTGTAACTAACCGTGCAAAGGAAGTTTTAAACAATCTGGAAAGTAAGGAATTAACTCCTTATGAAGTAAAAAAGGAACGGCTGAAAAAATTAAAATCGATTAATGATAATCAGATTAACCTGTTTGAATTTAAAGATGATGAACTGAGAAGTGAAATAAAAAAAATGGAGCTTGATAAAATCACTCCGTTAGAAGCATTGAATAAATTAAATGAATTAAAAAAGAAGATGAAAGAAAATGATTAAAAAATTGCTTTTAATTGTACCAATGGTTGGTATTCTGATCTCTTGCGGAAAACAAGATAAAGTTATGAATCTTGATGAACTTTATATTAGCAAGTTAGAGCAGGAGAGAGAAAATAAGGATTGGGAATTTACTTATGAATTAAAATCGCCTTTTAATATGGATTCAACTGCTAAACAGCAGCCGTTAAAATATTTTGAACCTGCAGCAGAGTTTATCTTTAATTCGAAATTATATAAGAATGAAAAAAAGGATACAATAATAATCTATGGAACCCGCGGTGAGGAAAGGAGATCACTGATTGAGGGATTCTTTATACTTAATTATAAAGGGAATGATTATAAATTAAATTTATATAAAAGCTTCAGTAATAGCGGACAAGGATATTATACTATTTTATTTACTGATAAAACAACCGGAAAAGAAACTTATCATGTAGGAAGGTATCTGGACTTTTCTATGAATCCTGATCCTGAATTTATTTACGAGATTGATTTTAACAGGGCTTATAATCCGTATTGTGCTTATAGTGATTTATACACTTGCCCTATACCGACTAAAAATGATTATTTGGATTTTGAAATCAGAGCAGGTGAGAAAAACTTTCATACTGAATTAAACATGGAGAAGAAGTGATAGTAATTTTAGAACAAGGTATTTCTGATCAAAACCTTGATAATGTTATTAAACACCTTGAAGATTATGGATTTGTTGTTAACAAATCTGTTGGTGAAGAAAGAATAATTTTAGGTGCAATTGGTGTACAGCCGAATTTTGATACAAGAAAAGTTAAAATATTAGAGGGCGTTAAAGATGTTTTCAGAATTACTGAACCATTTAAACTTGCAAGCAGAAGTTTTAAAAAAGAAAATACTGTTATTAAAATAAAAGATGTTGAAATCGGTGGTAAAGAAATTAATGTTATTGCAGGTCCTTGTTCGGTTGAAAGTGAAGAACAAATATTTAAAATTGCTCAGATAGTACATCAAAGCGGAGTAAAAATATTACGCGGTGGTGCATTCAAACCTAGAAGCTCACCTTATGCATTTCAGGGGCTTGGTGAAGAAGGATTGAGATATTTACGAAATGCTGCCGATCAGTTTGGTATGCTTGTAATTACTGAAGTGCTCGAAAATTCAATGATTGATCTTGTATATAAATACACAGATATTTTTCAGGTTGGTGCAAGAAATATGCAGAATTATTCTCTGCTGAAAGAACTTGGCTCAGCAAAGAAACCAGTATTACTTAAACGCGGATTTTCAGCAACAGTTGAAGACTGGCTTATGTCTGCTGAATATATTCTGGTAAACGGAAATTCTGATGTATTTCTTTGTGAAAGAGGAATAAGAACATTTGAAACATACACACGAAATACTTTCGATATCTCTTCAATTCCTGTCGTTCATAAAAAAAGTCATCTTCCGGTTTTTGCTGATCCATCACATGCAACCGGTCTTAGAGATAAAGTACTGCCGATGGCAAGAGCAGCAGTGGCAGCCGGAGCTGATGGTATAATGGTTGAAGTTCATTATGATCCTGAAAAAGCTTTATCTGATGGACCGCAGGCTTTATTGCCTGAACAATTTACTGAATTGATGAGGCAGATTAAATTAATTGCAGAAATAATCGGCAGGAATATTCGCTCTAATTAATACTTACTTTTTACCGTTTGAATTACCTATTAATCAATTATCTTAAAAGCAAGATTTCTTTGTATATGATGAAAACACACGAGAATGATTTTAACAAGACACTGATAATAATGGTTTGTCTTTTCTTATTTCAGTTTTTTTCTTACGCACAGGATAACCCTTACCGGAAAGTAATCAAAACTTACTTTCCTGACGGCACGATTAAAACTGAAGGAGAATATCTTTATGATATTCTTGATGGACATTATAAAGAATATTATCCCAATGGTAAACTCTGGAAAGACTGGAATTATGTAAATGGAAAAGAAGAAGGAATTTCCATCTGGTATTTTCCCGATGGTAAGGTAAGTATCGAATGGAATTATATTTACGGTAAAAAAGAAGGAACTTCAAGATGGTTCTATGAAACCGGAGAACTCTGGGCAGAACAGCAATACAGCGATGGTGTTCTTCAGGGAATAACTTATACATATTATAAAACCGGTGAAAAGCAGGGTGAATGGGTTTATGTCGATGGAGTTTTGCAAGGTATATCAAAGACCTTTTATAAAAACGGAAATGTTGAAATAGAAAGAAAATTTGTTGACGGAAAACAACACGGAACAACAAGAATTTTTCATGATGATAAATCAGTTTCACTCGAAGCTTTTTTTATTGATGATAAATTGCAGGGCGATGTGCTTATTTATGATAAGATGAAAAATATCCGTGTTAAGGATACTTATGTTAATGATGAACTGATGAATCGTGTAAGATATGATTATACCGGTAAAGTCGAGTCAAAAGAAGAACTTGTAAAAACGTATTATCCTTCAGGCAGACTTGAAGAAGAGAAATATGTTATTGACGGATTAAAGGACGGACCATTGAAGGCTTTTTACGAAAGCGGTTTCCTCAAAGAGGAATGGACATACAATAAAAACAACATTGTCGGCAGATCATTTGAGTATTATGAGAACGGAGTGCTCAAGGTTTCATCTGATTATGTTGATGGAGTTAAACGCGGCAATGAAAAATCATATTATGAAAATGGAATTCTTAAAGCGGAAACTATTTATGAAAATAATCTTAAAAATGGTATTTGTTTAACTTACCATCCGAACGGAAATCTTGAAAGCATTGGTAATTATCATCTTAACAGACTTGAAGGAAATTATAAAACTTATTTTGATAACGGTTTACTACATACTGAACAGACAATAATTAATGGGCAGATATCCGGTAAAAGAAATCTCTATTACAGAAATGGGGCTCTGGAAAAAATTGAGAACTATGTAAATGGCAAGCTCTCCGGCTGGGTTAAAACTTATTATGATGATGGTATAATGATGAAAGAAGATTTTTATAATAATGGAAGATTACAAACGAGCAAAACTTTCGGAAAAGACGGATTATTGATTTCTACGTATGGTTATTGATAATCTAAAATAATAGTAGTAACTTTTTGCACTCAAAAATTGCTGAGCATATAAATAAATTATTAACCAAAAAACATTTATGAGGTATGTATGTATAGATATCTAATACTCCTTTTGCTTTCTTTCAGTTTCTTCTCATCATTTTCTTCTGCTCAATTCAATTCTCAAAGTTATTGGTCAGATATTGATGAATCACAAATTGAACTTCTGAGGGAAAGAGATATTATTCCTGAAGCTTATCGGACTGTAAGTTTAAATGTAGGGCAGATGAAAATCTTATTGCAAACGGCACCTTTAGAATTTACAATTGATGCGTCAGAAAGAAATGTTGTAATGGAGCTTCCGTATCCTGACGGAACTATGAAGAAATTTCATATTTACGAATCACCAATTATGGAACCTGAACTTGCAGCTAAATATCCTGATATAAAGACTTATTCAGGCTATGGGTTAGATGACAGGTATGCATCGATGAGATTTGATATGACTCCGTTAGGATTTCACGCAATGGTTCTTTCACCAAACGGAGCAGTTTTTATTGATCCTTACACAGTTGGAGATATTCATAATTACATATCTTATTATAAAAAAGATTACGTAAAGTTTAATTCAAATTTTGAATGTGAACTGCTTTATGAAGAAAATAAATTAAATGAACTTGAGTATTTAAAAGGTAATAATATTCTGACACCAACTGGTCCAACATTGAGAACTTATCGTTTAGCAAATGCAGCAACCGGAGAGTACACCGCATATTTTGGCGGTACTGTTAACGCCGGGTTAGCCGCAGTAGTTACAACAGTTAACCGTGTTGATGGTGTTTATGAAAGAGAAGCTGCGATAAGAATGGTACTTATTGCAAATAACAATCTGATTATTTATACAAATGGAAGTACTGACCCTTATACCAATAATAATGGCAGCACAATGCTTGGACAAAATATAAGTAACCTGTCATCGGTTATTGGAAATGCAAATTTCGATATCGGACACGTGTTTAGTACAGGCGGAGGCGGTGTAGCATATTTGGGATGTGTTTGTACTAGCAGTAAAGCCGGTGGTGTAACTGGTTCACCATCTCCGGTTGGAGATCCATTTGATATTGATTATGTAGCACACGAAATGGGACATCAGTTTGGTGCAAACCATACATTTAACGGAACAACCGGCTCTTGCAGCGGAAATAATAGAAATGCTTCCACAGCTTATGAACCTGGAAGCGGTTCAACCATTATGGCTTATGCTGGAATTTGTCCCGGACAAGATCTTCAACCGCATAGCGATCCGTACTTTCATACAGTTAGTTTTGATGAAATAGTTGCATTTACAAATTTTGGAAGCGGTAATGGCTGTGCTTCTTCAACAAGTACAGGTAATTCTGCTCCAACTGTAAATGTACCTGCAGGCGGATTTTATATTCCTAAAAGTACACCTTTTTCTATTACTGGTTCTGCTACAGATCCTAACGGAGATGCTGTTACTTTTTGCTGGGAAGAATTTGATCTTGGTCCTGCCGGTGCACCTGGTTCTCCATCAGGTAATGCCCCGATTTTCAGAAGCTGGAATCCTTCAACATCACCTACAAGATATTTTCCAAGGCTTCAAAACCTTTTAAACAACACAACTGTTATCGGAGAACTCCTTCCGTCTTATACCAGGGCTTTAACATTCAGATTAACCGTACGGGATAATAAAATGGGAGGCGGTGGTGTTGATCGCGCTCAATTTCAATTTAACGTTGATGGAAACTCCGGACCATTTGTGGTAACTTCACCTAATACTAATGTAAGTTGGGCAGCACTTTCAACACAGACTGTTACCTGGAATGTTGCGAATACAAATGCATCACCGGTTAATTGCGCTAATGTAAATATTTTACTATCTACCGATGGTGGTAATACCTGGCCGATTGTTCTGGCTTCCTATACACCAAATGATGGCAGTGAGGATGTTACAATTCCTGATAATCAGGTAACTACTGCAAGAATTAAAGTTGAAGCAGCTGGAAATATTTTCTTTGATATATCAAATGTTAATTTCACAATTTCGCAGCCAATACCGGTTGAATTGACACTTTTTACCGCTGTAAGAATTGAATCTGGCATTTTACTCAGTTGGGAAACAGCTACCGAAACTAACAACTCTGGTTTTGAAGTAGAAAGAAGCAGAGATTCTGAAAGTTTTACTTCGATAGGATTTGTCCCTGGGAAAGGTACTATAACTGAAAAATCAACCTACAGTTTTATTGATAATGATATACAAATTGGTAATTACTATTATCGCTTAAAACAAATTGATTTTGACGGAACTTCAAAATATTATAATGTAGTATCTGTTGATGCCGGATTGCCAAGAGATTTCTCAGTTATGCAGAATTATCCGAATCCATTTAATCCTAGCACCTCTATTAAATTTCAACTTCCGGTTGATTCAAAAGTTAAGATTGAGGTATTTAATTCGTTAGGCGAGAAAATTGCTGACTTGCTGAATAATCAGTTATCCGCCGGATTCCACGATGTATCATTTGATGCTTCTAATCAGGCAAGCGGAATATTTTATTATGTTGTTACCGCATCTGGTGCTGATGGCAGTGAATTCAGATCAGTTAAGAAAATGGTACTGATGAAATAATCATCATAAAAAAATATTATTGATAATTAAAAGATAAATTTCAATTCGGATTGAAAGCTTATTTGAGTATTAAACGCACAGATAAGCTTTCTCCGGATTTTTTATTTTAAACCATAATAACTGTTCAGCGTTCATTTTGTAATTCCAATTATTATGCGATTGAAATATCAAATTAGATTTTTTATTGACTCAATTGTTGTTTTTTAATTGTTATTGATTTGAAGAAAACGTTTTCAATCAACTTTCACTTTAGCAAAACAATTGAAAATGAAATCAGAATACTAATCAAATAAGATTAAAATTAAGTTTAAGAAACCTCTGAAGAACAGATTCTAAAATTATTTTCATTCCCGTGAAGTTATACTCCTTACAAATAATTTAAATATTAAAGCAATAAAGAATGTCAAGGCGTAGTTTTTTATAAAACTTTATTTATGAAACAACCGTAATGGTTTTCTTAAAAAATTATTGGATAAACCTTCATTCATCTTTACTTTTGTATTAAATATTTTTTATTCTATTATCAGAGGAGATGTTCTGTGATAATTTCAGTTCCAAAAGAAATAATGTCGGGCGAAAATCGGGTTGCTTGTGTTCCGGATGTTGTTTCAAAATTAATTAAAGCAGGCTACGAAGTTCAGATTGAAAAAGATGCCGGCATAAATGCTGGTTTCACAAATGAACATTATCAAAAAGCAGGCGCCAAAATTATTGACAATCTTACTGACCTGTATTCCAACGCTGATTTGGTATTGAAAGTTCAGCGTCCAATCGAACATCCTAACGCGGGCAAACACGAAATTAGCTTGCTAAGAAAAGGTACAATACTGATTTCCTTCGTTCATATACTCCAATATTCTGATATTGCAAAAAAGTGTGCTGAAAATGGTATCGATTTAATTTCAATGGATATGATTCCAAGATCAACACTAGCTCAAAAAATGGACGTGCTAAGTTCTCAGGCAAATATTTCGGGTTACAAAAGTGTAATTATGGCTGCCAATGAACTCGGTAAAATATTTCCGCTTATGATGACAGCGGCTGGAACGATTTCTCCTGCCAAAGTAGTTATTATGGGTGCAGGAGTTGCAGGGCTTCAGGCTCTTGGAACTGCTAAAAGATTAGGCGCTGTTGTTGAAGTTTCTGATATACGAACTGCTGTTAAAGAAGAAGTTCAAAGTCTCGGCGGAAAATTTATCGAAGTGGAAGGTGCAGAAGATATGCAGGATGCCGGCGGTTATGCTAAAGAAGCATCAGCAGAGTTTTTACAAAAACAAAAAGAAACAATCTTTAAGCATGTTACCGAAGCTGATATTGTTATCACTACCGCGCTTGTACCCGGTAAAAAAGCTCCGATACTTGTAACCGAAGAGATGATAAAAAATATGAAACCAGGCAGTGTGGTTTTGGATATGGCGACCGAATTCGGCGGCAATTGTGAAATTAGTGAAAGAGATAAAACTGTTAAGAAGCATGGTGTTACTATAATAGGCGAATCAAACTTACCATCATTGGTTCCAACTCACTCAAGTGAGATGTATGCCAGAAATATTTTAAATCTTATTCTGCATATCAGCAAAGAAGGTAAAGTAACTATAAACCTTGATGATGAAATTGTAAAAGGATCTTTAATTACTCTTAATGGAATAATTATTAACCAACGGGTTAAAGATTTGATAAAATAAAGTTTAATTAATAAGGGTTAATCATGGAAGAATATATGTTTTTAATGCATGTGTATGTTTTTGCACTTGCAATTTTTGTAGGATTTGAACTCATCACAAAAGTTCCACCAACACTGCACACACCGCTTATGTCTGGTTCAAATGCTATATCAGGAATTACAATTGTTGGAGCGATACTTAGTGCAGGATTAGAGCAATTTACAATAAGCACAATCCTTGGTTTAATTGCAGTTATATTTGCTATGATAAATGTGGTAGGCGGTTTTCTTGTTACCGATCGTATGTTAAAAATGTTCAAAAAGAAGTGAGTTAAAAAATGAAAATAGCCATAGAAATAATTTATCTTATCTCCTCAATTCTTTTCATTTTTGGTATCAAGTTTTTAGGGTCTCCTAAAACTGCAAGAAAAGGAAATCTTTTTGCCGCTATCGGAATGTTCCTTGCAATTGCAGCAACTTTATTTGATCAGCAGGTTCTCACTTTCCAATGGATAATTATAGGTTCAATAATTGGTTCACTGGTAGGAATTATTTTAGCAGTTAAAACTCCAATGACCGGTATGCCTCAAATGGTTGGAATGTTAAATGGATTTGGCGGAGGTGCTTCAACATTAGTTGCTCTTTCGGAATATTTTAAGAAAAACCCAAATTATCCGGTTGATCAGGGTTTGGTTTTTAATCTTCCTATTGATCAGGGAATAGCTATTATTTTAAGTTTACTTATCGGAGGTGTTACATTTACCGGATCAATGATTGCATTTGGAAAACTGCAGGGAATCGTTACCGGTAAAGTTGTAAGATATCCATTGCAGCATCCTCTTAATGCATTGCTTGCATTATTTGTTCTTGGAGCGGGAGCTTATGTTGTGATAAATCCTTCGATGATGAGTATCGTTATTCTTATTACTGTTGTTTCATTGGTTCTCGGTGTTTTGTTGGTGCTTCCGATAGGCGGTGCTGATATGCCGGTCGCGATATCTTTGTTAAATTCTTATTCCGGGTTAGCTGGTTCGACCACCGGATTTGTGCTGGCTAATAATGAATTAATAATTGCAGGTGCTCTTGTTGGTGCTTCGGGTATTATTCTGACTAACATCATGTGTAAAGCAATGAACCGTTCTTTGATGAATGTTGTACTTGGCGGCTGGGCAAATGCTGGTGCAGCTGCAGCATCTTCAACAACATCTCCCAAAGGTGATGTTAAATCTATTGATGCTGAAGAGCTTGCAATGCTGCTTGATTCCGTAAGCAGTGTTATAATTGTTCCGGGATATGGAATGGCTGTTGGTCAGGCACAGCACGCTGTTCGTGATTTGGTAAATCTTTTGGAGAAAAAAGGTGTAAAAGTAAGATTTGCTATTCATCCGGTTGCTGGTAGAATGCCCGGACATATGAATGTGCTTCTTGCCGAAGCTCAGATTCCTTATGATAAACTTCTGGCTATGGAAGATATCAACGATGATTTTCCAAATACTGATGTTGTGATTGTTATTGGTGCTAACGATGTTGTTAATCCGGCTGCACGGCATGATAAGAACAGCCCTATTTACGGAATGCCTATACTTAATGTTGACTATGCAAAAACCGTTATTATTAACAAACGCTCTATGAATGTTGGTTATGCCGGTATTGAAAATGAACTTTTCTTTTACCCAAATGCACTTATGTATTTTGGTGATTCAAAAGAAGCGATAAGCAAACTTGTTAATGAAATAAAAAATCTATAATCATAATTCCATATAATTTTTATGATTTCCCCAATAAGTGTTTTTTATTGGGGATTTTTATTTCCACTATCAGCTCTGTTTAAGCTCATTTCTTAGAATTATATTTGCAAAAACAATTTAACTTTTTGATACAGGCATATCGTGAAAAAAATATTTGTTTTATTTCTGGCTCTGTCTTTTTCCTACAGCTTTCCGCAAGAAGTTGTAATTAAGAGCTTAAAAACTTTTGTTCAGGGCACTCCTGATATTATTCCGGTTTTAAGTAAACCCGGTGACAGGTTAGTAATCGAATTTGATGTTAAATCAGATTATCCGCCAAACATTAATATTTTATTTAAATTTTGTGATAGGAACTGGAATCCTACAAATAACATTTTTTTATTAAATCAGGGGAATAACACCGCATATACGCTGGATTATTTTTCTCTGCCTACTACTGTTGAAGATGCAAAATATCATTACACTAATTTGTTTCCGGATAAAAATGGCTACGTTAGTTTTCCATTCTCAGGTAAATGGCGTTTTTTCATTGTTGATTCACAGGATACTTCAATTGTGTTTGCCGAAGGAAAATTTTATGCATTAAAAAATCAGGTTATGCTGCAATCAAAGGCTATCAGAGAAACATTGGATGATAAAACATATTATCCTCCTCAGCTTGGTCATACTTATTGGGTTACAACCGAAGCTCAGCCTAAAGATGATTTCTTTCCCTTTTTTATCGACGAGGTTGAAATTATAGTTAATCATCTTCTCTATAATCCAATCAAAGTTCAAAGAACTTCAACTGATCATAACAGGGTTTTTGAATGGGACGGAGGATCAAAAATAAAATTTATTGCTAAAGATGTAAGACCCGGCAATGAATACAGACAGTTAAATCTGATGGATGTAAATATATATAACTCAAAGAACGTAAAAGCTCAGTTTGATGGGATGGAATATTCAAGGTTTTTATTGCAGAGTTTTAAAGATAACAACGGAAGCTTTACGCTTAAATACCCTAAAGATATGTATTCGACCTATATGAATGTTCTTTTTCAGATTAAACCACCGCAGGAAGTTTATGGCGATGTTTATCTTGTTGGTGCTTTTAATGATTGGAAATTATCCGACAATAATAAAATGAAATTTAATGGTGATCATTACGAACTTTCTCTTGAGCTAAAACGCGGTATTTATGATTATCAGTATGTTGTTGTTAATGGCGACTATAAAGATGTTACTAATCAGGACTGGATAATTTTGGAAGGTAACAACTGGCAGACAACTGATGATCTTAATATTTTCCTCTGGTACCGCGATCCTGAATACGGCGGCTACGATAAAATAATTGGTTATACAATAATTCAAACAAGATAAATTTTATGAAAAAACTAAATGTTGGTGTAATTGGAGTTGGTCATCTTGGTAAACTGCATACAAAAATGTTTACTCATATTTCCAATTGTAGCTTAGTTGGTGTATTTGATTTAAATTATGAGCTGGCTAAAACAACTGCCGCTGAGTTTAATACTACTGCTTTTCATTCAATGGATGAATTGCTTGAAAATGTTGAGGCAGTTTCAATTGCTGCAACAACAAGTGCACATTACGAAACTGCTAAAAGATGCTTTGAAAAGAACATCCATGTATTTGTGGAAAAACCAATCACTTCTGCAATAGAGCAGGGCGAGGAATTAGTTAAGACTGCTAAAGAAAGAAATCTGAAATTTCAGATAGGTCATATTGAAAGATTTAATCCGGGATTAATTTCTCTTGAATCTTTTATATCTGATCCGATGTTTATCCAATCGGACAGGCTTTCACAATTTAATCCCCGCGGAACAGATGTTGCTGTTGTATTGGATTTAATGATCCATGATATAGATATTATTTTAAGTTTTATAAAAAGCGAAGTAAAACAGATAGATGCAAACGGTGTTGCAGTAGTTTCGGATCATATCGATATTGCAAATGCAAGGATACAATTTGAAAACGGAGCTGTTGCAAATGTTACCGCAAGCAGAATATCGCAGAAGAAAATGCGTAAGATGCGTATCTTTCAGAAGGATCATTATATCTCACTTGATTTCGTAACCGGTGCATCAGAAATATACCGTTTACTTCCGGTTGATCAGCCGGCTTTACCAACTTCAATTTCTTTTGGAGAAATTGGTGTTGGCGATAAAAAGAAAAGGCTTATTTATGAGCAGCCCGAAATTAAAGAAGTAAATGCACTTAATTATGAACTTCAGCTTTTTGTGGATGCGGTCCTGAATGATAAAAAAATTGTTGTTACAGGCGAAGACGGTTTACGAGCGCTTAAAGTTGCTGAAATTATAATTCAAAAAATCGAACAATCAAAAGGAAACTAAAATGAAAAAATATTTTTCAATTGTAATTGTACTTGCTTTGGTTATTTCAGGATGCAGTGTTTACAAGACTTTGACTAATTTATCGCGTCTGCAATTTAAAGTTGGACAGGTAGATGGATTTGAGATAAACGGAATTTCAATTTCGGGTAAATCAAAATTAAGTGATTTCAATCCATTGGATTTAATTAATCTCTCTTCAGCTTTTGCAAAAGGAACATTACCGGCATCTTTTGTTCTGAATGTTGAAGCAAAAAATCCGAATGACGGAACAGGTGGTTATCAGAAATCTGATGCTACACTTCAAAACTTTAAATGGCGTTTGTTTCTTGATGATAAGGAAACTGTTTCAGGTGAACTTGATAAACCGGTTACTGTTCCCGGTACCGGCAATATTACAACAATTCCATTGAGAATTAATCTGGACCTTGTTAAGTTTTTTGAAGACCGCGGGTATGAAAGTATTGTAAATCTTGCTTTAGCTTTAGGAGGTGTGAAAGGCTCATCTTCCAAAGTAACACTCTATGCTACGCCCACGGTAAGCTCTGCTTTTGGAAATATTACTTATCCGGGTGAATTAAAATTAGTTGATACTCAATTTTCAAAATAATGTTAAAGAATACACCAATGACTAAATCTGAAAAATATGCTTTAGGTGTTGATATCGGAGGTACTAATATCAAGATCGGTATTGTATCTGACCGCGGAAAATTAATTAAAAGTCATTCAGTTAAAACACAGCCTGAAAGCGGTCCGAAAAAAGTTATCTCTAATATCTGTAAAGGTATTGATGAAACACTTGAGAAAAACAAACTAAAGATTCAGGGAATTGGTGTCGGCTGTCCGGGTGTTGTGCAAATTAAAAAAGGCATTGTTGAAAATGCACCTAATCTGCCGGGCTGGAAAAATGTAAAGCTTGGACAAATACTTAAAAACAGATATGGATATAAAATTCATATTGAAAACGATGCTAATGCTGCAGCTATAGGCGAATTGATTTTTGGCGCTGGTAAAAAGTTTGACTCGTTTGTAATGGTAACACTTGGTACTGGTGTCGGCGGTGGAATTGTTTTCGATAAAAAAATATTCAGGGGTGAGTTTGGAGCTGCTGGCGAAGTTGGACATATTTCTATTGATATTAATGGACCTAAATGTAATTGCGGATCAACAGGCTGTATTGAAGCTTATGCCGGTAATGCGTATTTAAGAGAAATTGTGAGAAGCGAATTACCGGAACACCGTGATTCGGAAATATGGAGGTTAATTGAAAATGATTTATCTAAAGTATCTCCGAAAATAATTCAGCTTGCTGCTGAGAAAAATGATGCTTATGCAAAATTTGTTATTGAAAGAATGGGCAGACAACTCGGTGCTGCTTTAGCATCTTTAAGCAATCTGCTTGATATTAGTACATTTATAATCGGAGGCGGCGTTGCAGGTTTTGGTAAACCTTTGTTCGATTCAACCAGAAAAACTATTGCAAACAGAGTACTGTTACCTTTAAGACAAAGAGTTTTAGTTATACCTGCTAAATTAAAAAATGAAGCTGGAATAAAAGGCGCATCTTCGTTGGTGTTTTATAACAACTAACCGAACAAAGATTTATTAATGATATTCAGATGTTGATTAAAAGAAATTATAGTTTTTACTTGTTGTCGTTTCTTGCTTTTTTTCTTTTGCAGGAAAAATTCTTTTCACAGCAAACCGATTCATTAATAGTCTCTTCTGATTCCATATTAACTTTAACTGATACTTTATCAATTCCAAAACCATCCGGCAAAACCTTTGATGTTGATACTACTGTTTTTGCTGCATCAAAAGATTCATTGATATTTTTTGTTAAAGAAAAAAAAATGAATATATACGGAAAGAGCAGTATTAACTATAAGATTACCGAGATTAAAAGTGAAAATATATTTATTGACTTTAACTCAAATAATATAAATGCTGTGGGAGTTCCCTCCGATACTCTTGAAGGTAAACTTGACGGTACTCCTGTACTTAAAGAAGGTACTGAAGTGTACGAAGGTCAAACTATGAAATATAATTTTAAAACAGGGCAGGGGATTATTTCATTAGCAAAGACAGAGCAGGATGGCTCAAGTTATACCGGTACAAAGATTAAAAAAGTTGATAAAGAAACTTACTTTATTGAGGATGGCATTTTTACAACCTGCGACGATAAGGAGTGTCCTCATTATTATTTTACCGCAAGTAAGATGAAGGTGATTCATAAAGAACAACTAATTGCTGAGTGGATTTTTATAAATTTTGGCGGTGTACCTTTACCGATACCATTACCTTTTGCGGTTTTTCCGATTGAATCCGGCAGAAGATCAGGCATTATCCCTCCAACGTTTGGTTCTGATGGATTATATGGAACATATTTCTCAAGGTTTGGTTATTTCTGGGCGATTAATGATTATACAGATGTGAATCTTACTGCTGATTATTATACTCGCGGAAGCTTTAAACTTGATTCAAGATTTCGATATTCGAAACGTTATAATTATTCCGGTAATGTTGAAGGAAGTTATGGGAGATTTGTACTTGGTGAAGAAACAGATGCAAACAGATCTGAAAGTACCGATTGGCGGATTCGCTGGAATCATAATCAGACAATTACACCAACATCTCGTTTTGATGCTAAACTTGAATTCTTATCGGGTAATAAAATCCAGCGTAACATAAGTGATGTTAACGAACTTCTCAGGAATGAAGCATTCTCAAATGCAACTTACTTCAAACAGTGGGAAGAATCAGGCAACAGTATGTCAATCAGTTATTCAAGAACACAGAACTTTGAGAATAATAATATTTCTGAAGTTCTGCCAAGTCTGTCTTTTTCACTTGCACAAAAATATCCGTTCAGGAAAAATACTGGCGGGCAGGAATGGTATGAAAGTTTTGGATTTAATTATTCAGGTCAGTTTCAGAATAACAGGGAGAAAATAGCTGGTCATCTTAATATCAGAGGCGGAATACAACATAACATTAATGCGTCATTATCTCCGAAGATCGGTTACTTTAGTATTTCTCCAAATTTCAGGTATAATGAAAGCTGGTATAATAAGCGTATTGAGAGATCACCTGCTGTCGATGATTCAGGTAAATATTTTATTAAGACAGATGATGTAAATGAAATTAATTTGGTCAGAACTTTTTCGATGGGTGTTTCTGCCTCAACTAAATTTTATGGAATGTTTAATATCAGATCGCTTGGAATTGAAGCAATAAGACATATTGTAACACCATCGCTCAGTTATAATTATTCACCTGATTTTTCTACTCCATTTTGGGGTTATTATGATTCTTATGTTGATTCATCAGGTAAGATTGTTGAATACAACAAATTTGAGAGAGAAATATTCAGTAAACCTTCAGGACAGGAACAGCAGAGTATTAGTTTTTCAGTCGGGAATGTTTTTGAGATGAAAACAAAAACTGATCCAACTGATACAACATCAAAAGCAAATAAGATTAAATTGTTGGATGTACGAGCCAATATAAGTTATAACTTTGCTGCTAAGGAATTCAAATTTTCCAATTTGAATTTACAATATCAGACACAGGTAAGTGATATATTCAATATGCAGGCTTCTACTTCATTTTCTCCTTACGACTATGATGAGAAAGGAAATGTTAATAAATATTTAATCGATCAGGGTAAAGGATTATTGAGATTAACCAACTTAAGTTTTTCGATGTCTTTCTCAATTTCAGGTGAAAGAATTAAATCAACCGAAACAGATACACGAACGACACTACAGCAGGATCAATATTTACAAGCATCTGAAAGAAGTATTTATCAGGGATTGTATAATGAGAAGGAAGCTGATTTTTCTATTCCGTGGGATCTTTCGCTAAATTATAATTACAACGAATCGCGTCCCTTACCATCAAGAATTAATAAGAACTCAAATATAAGCGGAAGCTTTAATTTTAATCTAACTCCGAAGTGGAAGTTTTCCGTTACAAGCAGCTATGATTTAACCAGACATGAATTTTCAGCACCGCAGATAAGAATCTCGCGTGATCTACACTGCTGGGTTATGAACTTTACCTGGAATCCAATAGGTACTTTCCGGGGATATAACTTTGAGATTAGAGTTAAAGCACCTCAGTTACAGGATCTTAAAGTAACAAAACGTGATCAGTTCTTTGAAGGAAGATAACAGTGACGGGTTATATAATAGACGGAAATAATCTTATCGGTAAAATTAGCAGTCTCTCAAAAATTCAGAAAAAGGACAAACAAGCTTCAAGAGAAAAACTTGCCTTAATGATAGAACGATTTTTTCACGATAAAAAGACTAATGTTAGTCTGCATTTTGATGGATATCCCGGGATAAAGATAAACGCCGGAAAAATTAAATTGATATACTCAGAAAGTAATACAGCAGATGAAAAAATTAAAAATCAAATTGAAAAATCTAAATCACCTGGAACAATAACAGTTATTACTTCTGATTCCAATCTTGGTCAGTTTGCAAAAGTATGTTCCTGCAAAGTAATTAAAAGCGAAGATTTCGCCAGACAGTTAAACTGTAATAAATCAGATAAGGATGAACAATCAATAATTGACTCAATGAAAAATGATGATGAGTTTAAAAAATTGTTTGGTGTTTAAAGAATGATGTATTTGGAAAAAATAATTATTAAACTCATCCCCCGATTTTTTCTCTAAGGAATAGAAGGGGCAGGTGTTCCCTCTCTTTTTAAGAGAGTGAAGAAGGGTGAGTTAGATTGATAAAGAAAAAACTTTTCACTAAAAAAACTTCTTATAGAATAAAGTTATATCAGGTTCTTTAAACTCATCCCAATTTCAATTTCTTAAAGGGGGAAGGAGTGAGTAGTTGAGTAGTTAAAAAAAGCCGATGAGTAATCTCACCGGCTTTTTTTAATTGATACCAAAATAGTTTTATGAAAACTGAACTTTCTTTTTTGATTTTTCAGAATATTCAAAAACGAATGAACAAGCTACAAATATGGATGAATACGTACCGATAACAATACCAAACAGAAGTGTAAATGCAAAAGCTCTTAATACATCTCCGCCAAGCAATAATAAAACAAATACTGCAAGCAGAGTTGTGAAAGATGTAATTATTGTTCTGCTCATAGTTTGATTAATACTCTTATTCATCACTTCGTATATTGACTGTGTTTTATGGAGTTTCAGGTTCTCTCTTACACGGTCAAATACAATAACAGTATCGTTAATTGAATAACCAACAAGAGTTAAAAATGCTGCAACTATCGAAAGATCTATATCAAGATTTAACCCCGGGATTACCCCGTATAAAGCTGCATATAAACCCAATGTGATTAACACATCGTGAAACAAAGCAGCAACTGCTGCAACTGCAAATACAAGTTTAAATCTGAATCCGAGATAAATAAGTATTACTAATAACGATAATAAAACTGCTATTACAGCATCGCGTTTTAGTTCTTCACCAACTTTTGGTCCTACTTTATCCTCTTTAAGTACAATAAACTCATTGTCTTTAAACTTATCTTTTAAGTTTATTTTAATCCAATCTGAAATAGCAACTCTTACATTCATCTGTGTATTGTTCAGTTCCTCAGACACTTTACTTGTCTGGAATCCAAACGAAGCTAACTGATTAACAACGAGGTTTGTTGTATCGGGGGTTGGGAATGAATAGGTGACAGAATTATTAGTTTTTTCTACAACATTAAAAGCAACACCAGGTACTATCTGTTTAATATCTTCTTCAATATTGTTTACTACTTTAGGATAAACATCAGCAGGTATATCCTGCATTTCAGTCCTGATTAATACACCGGTTTCTCCGCCAAAAGTCCTTACCTCAACATTGCCAAGTCCGATATTTTCAACATTAGTTCTTATCTGTGAAATATTGATTTGTTTATCAAACTGCAGAACAATTTCTGCACCGCCCTTAAAATCAATACCGAAGCTTAACCCGCGGAAAATTATATTAACTAATCCGATTAAGAACAAAGCAAGAGAGACCATATAGAAAAATCTTCTCTTACTTAAAAAATCTACATTTAAATTATGAAAAACTCGCATTTATGATTTAACTCCTAAATAAAAATTAACCGATACTGATTTTGGCTCCCTTTGCAACAAGGTAGTCCATCATAAGTTTTGTTATAACTAATGCACCAAATAACGAAGTAGCAATACCAATCATAAGTGTTAATGCAAAACCCTGAACAGGACCGGTACCGAACTGATATAAAATAACTCCTGTAAAGAATGTTGTAATATTGGAGTCTATGATTGCAGAATATGCTCTGGAGAAACCGCTATCAACAGATGCTCTCATTGTTTTACCTGTTGCCATTTCTTCTCTAATTCTTTCAAAGATAAGAACGTTGGCATCCACAGCCATACCAATTGTTAACACAATACCGGCAATACCTGGTAATGTAAGAGTAGCATTGAATCCGGCTAATACTCCTAAGATAAAAAGTAACACAAGAACAAGTGCAAGCGAAGCTATTGTTCCGGCTTGTCTGTAATACAATATCATAAATAAACCCACAAGTAGGTAGCCAAACAGCGCAGAGTTAAACCCGCTTGAAACAGAATCCTGTCCGAGTGAAGGTCCAACAATCCTTTGTTCGATAACATCAACCGGTGCCGGAAGTGCACCTGCTTTTAGAACAATCTCTAAAAGTTTTGCTTCATCAAGATTTGCAGAGCCTTCAATTTGTGATCTGCCGCCCGGAATTTTACCCTTTATATTCGGAGCTGTAAAAACTACCCCATCAAGCATAATAGCTAATCGTTTTCCTACATTTGCACCTGTAATTCTTGCCCATTCAGTTGCACCTTCTGAATTCATTTCCATATTTACAATTGGTGAAGAAGTATTTGGATCAAGATTAGCTTGTGCGTCTGTTATAACACCGCCGGTCAACTCAGGAGTTTTATTTACCAGGTAAAGTACAAAAATCTTTTTTGCATCCTGTGTGTTAATAGGTTTTGCTGAAAATACAAACTCAACATTATCAGGAATAACTTTTTGGACTTCGGGTAATGTTAACCAATACTCTACTTTATTTTTATCTTCCTGACTTACATAAGCATCAGCAAAAGGACTTTGCGGATTTAGTACTGCAGCCGAAAAGAATGGATGCTGTTGCTTAAATTCTTCTTCGGATAATTGCTTTGTTGTATCGTTAGCAGCAGTTGTATCAGATTTTTCTAAATTCTCTGTTGAAGCAATATCATTACCAATCGAATCTTTTACACCGGATTTTGTTCTTTTAGCTAGTACATCATCAATACGCTGCATAATAGGAAAGGTTAATTCAGCATCCTTAACCAATCTGAACTCTAACAATGCTGTGCCCTGTAATAATTGCTTGGCTTCTTCTTCTTTTGCAACTCCCGGCAGTTCAACAATAATTCTTCTGCTACCTTGTCTTGAAATTGAAGGTTCAGAAACACCGTATTGATCAACTCTGTTTCTGATGATCTCCATTGCACGGTTTACTGCATCTTCAGAAGATTGCTTTAACTCATCAAGAATTTCGCTATCCTCTTGTCTGATTGTACCATAGTACCTGCTTAATCTTATATTTCTTTTCTGGAATTCTCTACCAATAATATTAACAACTGATTCATCAGTAACTGCAGCTTCTTTCTGAGCATCTGCAATTACTGTCTTGAAAACATCATCAGGATTGTTTGCAATCTTTTCTAATAATTTTGCAGTGTTAACCTCCAGTACAACCCTCATACCGCCTTGAAGGTCCAAACCAAGTTTAATTCTCTTTTTTCTGGCATCAAGTATTGAAGGATCAGCTACTTTAATACTGTCCTCTGTAAGAGTTACAATCTGCTCGATTTTATCTTTTGGTAAATCAGGATATTGCTTTTTTAACTCATTTCTTTTGGTTTCAAGAGCAGTAGTTAAAAATTTCGTGTTCTGATAATCCTGATAAGTCGGGTAAAGCAGGTAAATACTTAATAAAACCGCTGCCAGGACTAAAATGATTTTAAATCTGAATTCTTTCATACATAGTATATTATTTGTGACGAAAAGGTCTTTAAAAAAATAGCTGTCAAACTTAAGGCTAACGTCTTAGAAAGTCAATAAAAATTAAGGGGTTAAGGGCAATTCGTTTGATAATAATGCAGTTTTTTGTGTGATTTATTGATATTTGATTTATTATCATCAAAGCAATAATTCAATTGTGATTATTATGGAAAACTTAAAGTTCAGGTATTGCTGAATAAAAATAATCTTGCTTCAAGTGACTTTAAAATAAAAAGTCCCGGCAACCGAAGCCACCGGGTTTATCCTAAAAGATAGACTTGGGGGAGGATCTAACTTCTAGCGACACTACAAACATATCATAATTAGTATAATCAATCAATACCATTAATGTTTAAATTATAATTTAAATTTTGGGATGATTTAGTTTTCTGATAATCTAAATGATGATAAAAAGCAGAGGTTGGATCGGTGTAAATCAAAAAGATTTGTATTCTCTGTTGAAATGCATAATATATTTTAGAAAGGCTGCCTAAACTTTAAGCATACTTATTAAAGTAGTAAATTTGATTAAGAGTGCTTAGCTTAAAAATGTTTTAAAATTATTTCCAGCAAGAGTTTAATAGATTGGCAAAAAATTGATTAATCAGTTAACATCAGTTTAATCTGTTCAATCCGTGTTCCAATGGGTTAACTTTTCAGTTCTAACTAAATAACATTTAATGCAGGTAAAAATAATACTCCGTTAGGAGTGAAATATTTACAGAGTTATTATATAGACTTAATAACAGCCTTAACAAGCTTTGCAAAAGTATCTTTAACTCTGTCAGCAGTTTCTGTAACCTCGGAATGTGAGAGCTTTTGATTTGATATACCTGCAGCAAAATTAGTAATACAGGAAACAGCAGATACTTTTATTCCGAGATATGCAGCATAAACTGCTTCCTGAACAGTGGACATACCAACTGCATCTGCTCCAAACGCCTTAAAAAAATTAATTTCAGCGGGAGTTTCATAAGTTGGACCCTTTGTATAAAAATAAACGCCCTCTGCAAGTCTGATGTTTTCACGGATCGCAGCTTTTTTGATGATTACATTTAAATCAGCACTTGGCAGATCAACAAAATTGTTTTTTGCTATTGGATTAGTCAGACCGATCAGATCAGTTAATTCCTTTTTGATTAAAATGCCATTGAATGATGTAATAAGCATTAAATCGCCGGGAATAAAATTTTTGTTTATTCCGCCAGCAGCATTTGTTAGCAGCAGTTTATCAGCACCAAGTTTATACGAAATAAAAACAGGTATAACACATTCGTCGATATCATACCCTTCATAAAAATGAACTCTGCCCTGAAAAAGAATCAACTTCTTACCTTCATACTCTGCAAAATGTATTTTCCCTTTATGTCCAACAACTGTTGAAACCGGGTAACCGGGAATATCTGAAGTTGAAATGGATTTATTAATATTAACCTGCTCAGCAAAATCTCCAAGACCGCTGCCTAAAATTATTGCAATCTCAGGTTCAAATGGTATTTCTGACTTTAAATAATCAATAAGATTTTTGTATTTAATATTTAAGTTAATCATCAGAATGAAAAGAACAATCCTGCTAAAGTTGCAGTTAATAAAGTAGTAATTACTCCTCCGACAACTGCTTTAATTCCAAGAGCTGCAATATCAGACCTGCGGTTTGGTGCAAGCGGACCTAACCCGCCTATTTGTATTGCGATAGAAGAAAAGTTTGCAAATCCGCATAAAGCATAAGTAGCCATAAGGATTGATTTTTCATTTACAAGCTTACCGGTTTGCACAAGAGTGCTCATATCAGAATAAGCAACAAATTCATTCAGGACTACTTTCGTTCCGAGTAAACTTCCGAATGAAAGAGCATCCTGCCAGGGTACACCAATTCCGAAAGCAATAAACTGCATTACCGAACCAATCAATAATTGAAAACTTAACGGCTGACCGAAATTAGCAATGCAATAAGCATTCAAACCAATTAAATCACCAAGACCATTTAATAAATAGTTTATCAATGCAATAAAAGCAATAAATGCAATAAGCATAGCACCAACATTCAATGCAAGCTGTAATCCATCACCGGCACCATTTGCAGCAGCTTCAATTATATTTTTAGATGTTTTTTCAATTTTTACTTTTACTATTCCTTTAGTTTCTGATTCTTTAGTTTCCGGAATCAGGATTTTGCCAATCATCATTGCACCAGGAGCCGCCATAAAACTTGCACCAAGTAATTGTGTAGCAAACATCTGTTGTGCTGTAAACAATTCAACCCCGTGTGAGGCAGCATAAGCGCTTCCGAGCATTTGAATATAAGCTGCCATTACACCTCCGGCAATTGTAGCCATCCCGCCGATCATTATTGTAAGAAGCTCGCTTTGTGTCATTCCTTTTATAAAAGGTTTAACCATAAGAGGGGCTTCAGTTTGTCCCACGAAAATATTTGCAGTACAGGATAGTGATTCAGCACCGCTTGTTCCCATAACTTTTGCCATTATCCAAGCCATAGCCTGAACAATTTTTTGCATTACTCCGAGATAATACAAAACCGACATCAGACTAGCGAAGAAAATAATTGTTGGTAAAACTTGAAACGCAAAGAACATTCCGGTGCTGCCTTCGTTACCGGGAGAAAGTGCAAGATTACCGAACACAAACTTTGCACCTTCGGTTGTAAAGTTTAGTATTAATACAAAAACATAACTGACACTGTTGAAAAAATCTTTGGGCCATCCAAACGGAGCAAAGAACCGGCTTAATGAATCGCCGCGTAGAATTAATATGGCAAATATTATCTGAAGAAAAAAACCTGATATTACTAATCTCCAGTTTACACTTTTCTTATTATTAGAGATAAGAAAGGCAATTCCGATTAATAATGCTAATCCGAATAAGCCTCGGAAAAAAGATTCAAAATCCATTTGTATTATTCCTCAGTTGGGATGTAATGACACTTGCGGCAGCGTGCTTCATAAACATCGGCAGCGCCAACTATTACTCTTTCAGGTGATGTTGTTTTACGCTGAGTTCTGTCAGCAGGATTGCCGCATACAACACAAATTGCGAGTGATTTGGTTATATACTCAGCAATTGATAAAATCTGAGGCATTGGGTCAAAAGGAATTCCTTTGTAATCCATATCCAATCCTGCAACGATAACCCGTTTACCTTTATCTGCAAGTTTGTTGCAAACATCAAGCAGATCATTTGAAAAAAATTGTGCTTCATCAATACCAATTACTTGTGCATCTTCAACAAAATCAAAAATTTCATTTATATCTTTTATAGTTATTGACGGAAGGGATTGCTCACTATGTGATACAATAGCATTGTTTGAATATCTGGTATCAATCTGAGGTTTGAAGATAATAACTTTTTGTCTGGCAATTTTGGCTCTCCTCAGCCTTCTGATAAGTTCTTCGGTTTTTCCACTGAACATACATCCGGTTATTGCTTCGATCCAGCCTGTTTCTTTCGGTACAGCGTGAAGTGTTGGTTCCATATTATTTATTTAAATCCTTATCTCCAAAAGCAAATGGTAATAACTCTGAAGTTTTAAAAATTTTACTTTCGTTTTTACCATTAGTGCAGATTATATCAATCTCTCCGCAATGATCAAATATTATCTGTCTGCAAGCACCGCAGGGCGTTATATAATCCGGTGAATCGCTTACAATTGCAATTGCAGTAAATTTTCTTTCACCTTCGGACATTGCTTTAAATATTGCAGTCCGTTCAGCACACAATGTTAAGCCAAATGTACTATTCTCAATATTACATCCAGTATATATTTTATTATCCTCTGTTAAAAGTGCTGCCCCGACATGAAAATTTGAGTAAGGCGGATGAGAGTTCCGTTTTGCCTCAATAGCTTTTTGTATTAGTGTCTTATATTCCATAATTCTATTCGGAAAAATATTCTTAATTTTTTTCAGTTCAAATTATCAGACCTGAGAGTTATATAAAATAATTGGTATTGTCATATCTGGGCTAATTATATTAACTTTGTATTAAATATTGTTAACTATCTCAGAGATTGCCCTTAAATGGAAAATGAAGTAAAAAACAAAATCCCAAGTTTATCTGACTACATTTATATTCTCTTTAAATGGAAGAGATTCTTAATAGTTAATCTATTAGTAGTTGGCTTAATTACCACAGGATTAGTATTTCTTATCCCTAATCAATATAAAGCTACTGCAACAATTATGATACCTCCGGATAACCAAATGGGATTGGGTGGACTATCAAGTTTATTAGGTGGTAAATCATCAATAGCTTCAATGGGTTCAAAATTATTTGGTGTTTCAAATACATCAGAAGATCTGTTACTCGGAATTCTTAATAGTCGGACAGCTTTAGTAGATGTAATAAATAAGTTTAATTTAGTGGAGTATTATGAAATAGATGATAATAATTTTGATGAAGTTTTGAAAGCCTTTAGAAGTGATCTTTATTCTAATCCTAATGAATTTGGGATGATTGAATTTAGTGTAATTAATAAAAATCCGAATGTTAGTGCAAAGATTGCAAATTATTTAGTAACACTTGTTGATAGTATGAATATTGAGTTTAATATTCAGCGAGCAAAAAACAACAGACTATTTATTGAAAAAAGATACCTTCAAAATGTTGCAGATTTAAAGAAAGCAGAAGATTCATTATTTAAATTTCAAAAAAAATACGGAATAGTTGCTGTTCCTGAACAACTTGAAGTTACAGTTAAAGCCGCAGCAGAAATTGAATCTGAACTTATGAAAAAAGAAATGGAATCTTATTTTGTTTTAAATGGTTATGGTGAGACCTCACCTCAATATTTAGGTCTTAAATCAGAAATCGATTTATTAAAGAAAAAAGTACAGGAGTTAAAGAATTCTAATGATTTAGGTTCATCATCAAATATACTTTTCCCATTTAAGCAAATGCCAAATATTGCGATGCAATATTTGCGTACTTATAGAGAAGTTGAAATTCAACAATCTATATTAGAAATAGTATTACCAATGTATGAGCAAGCAAAAGTAGAAGAACAGAAAAGTATTCCTACAATCATGTTAATTGATAAAGCAACTGTTCCAGAAATAAAATATAGCCCTAAGAGAAGTGTGATTGTCATTGGTATGTTGTTTTTAATGTTACTATTTCTTATACCTGCTATTTTTGTATTTGAACATACATTATCTTTAAAAGAGTTTAAAAACCCTTTACAGCAGAAGCTATATAGTCTTGCAGTTAAAATATCAAAATTTTATAGACTAAGATTTTAATCTATAAAATGATTTCTTTAATAGTCTCCTTTGTATCGTTAGTTGCTATAGTTATTGCAAGAATAACATTTAAAAGATGGTTTAATCATCTCTCTCTTTATGTAATCATTTGGTGTACTATGATATTACTTTATGATTTGAAGCTGTTCCCATACGATGATATTCTTCCACTTACTTGGTTTTATATAATCTCATCCTGTCTTTGTTTTATTTTTGGAATTTTTACTATTATTTCCGCAAGGAAACTTTTTCCACTTGTAGAACGAAACACTGAAGAATCTAAAAAATCAGTAAAAATTTTTGTTGATGGAGGAACCACTGTAAGATATGCAATTTTATTTTTTAGTATTATAAGTATTATTGGTGCAGTACAACATTGGATAATTTTAATTGAGAAATTTGGCAGTATTCCTGGAGTTTTAATTAATGCTAATGCGATTTATATATTGAATACTCGTGGGGGTATTAAAGGGCAGGTTCCATTTATTTCAAATTTTGGTTATGTGTCCATTTTTTTTTCAGCGATCTATACAGCGTATAATAAAAAATTTACTCTTCTAACTTTTCTACCTTTTTTGGGAATTATTATTAAAGAAGTTGCTACAGTTGGAAGAGCAGGAATGCTCTTAGCTTTGATGGAATTCCTTTTTACTTTTTTATTATTTAGGCACCAATTAAACTTTATCTCTGTAAGACTATTCAAGTTTTCAAAAAAGAATGCTTTAATTTCCTTTACTTTTTTGATTATATTATTTATTACCAGTGCATCACTAGTTAGACTTAGCCGTGGTGCTACAGAAACTTACTCTGGTACTAACCGATCGTTAAGTCAATTTAAAGATAATTTAATTCTGTCACCTTCATTGTATCTTTATCTAAGTGGTCATATTGGAGTATTAAACAAGTATTCTCAAGGGGATGGAGAGAATACAAGTTTTGGGCAGAATACATTTTTAACATTCTATCACATATTGGATAAACTTGGAGTTATTAAAAGATCTTCTGATTATCAGAAAGGTTACTTTACGCCAATGTGGATAAATACAGGAACCTACATTCGCGAACTGCATGCAGATTTTGGTTTAACTGGTGTATTTTTAATTCCGTTTCTTTTAGGACTAATTGTTACATGGTTATGGTATGGGTTGTTTAAAAATAATAGTCTCATTATTCTATCAATAATGGTTTACCTTTATATAATTATTGGGTTTTCTTTTTTAGTAATGATTACTAGAACAAGTTATTGGTCTATCAGTCTTTTACTTATTATAATTAGTATAAAAGTAATTGAGAAAATAGTAATTTTTGTTTACCATAAAAGACTCAAACGATGAAAAAAAAGGAAAACCAAATTGAGTTTAGTCGGAATTCAATAGTAAGAAACTTATTTTATAATTTATTTGGTTATGGATTACCCGTACTTTGTGCAATATTCTTTATTCCACCACTGATCACTAAACTCGGTAATGAGAAATTTGGAGTACTTACATTATCTTGGATTATTATTGGATATTTTAGTTTTTTTGACTTGGGGATAGGGAAAGGTCTTACAAAAATTGTTGCTGAATTATTAGGATTAAAAAAGTTTCAACAAATTCCTGAAATATTTTGGACATCTCTATTTTTAATGTTGAGTATTAGTCTATTAGCTACCGTTTCATTATTATTCTTTGTGCCAACATTTAATGAAGTATTTAGTATCTCCAAAGGAATGAGTAGCGAATCGCAAAGTACATTTTATTTACTAGTATGTTCAATTCCAATTGTCTCAACCTCAGCTGGATTAAGAGGTATTTTGGAAGCATATCAGAAGTTTGGGATAATTAATATAATTAGAGTCTCTTTGGGAGTGATGACTTTTATCGGTCCTTTTTTCATCCTTTTGTTTACTAACAATTTGTTTTGGATAGTACTTTTTCTTATTGTAATCAGAGTAATAATTTGGATTGTATATTTTATACAATGTTTAAAAGTTAATAGTGATTTATTTTACCACATCAGAATAAAAATTAGTTCGATTAAACCAGTTATAAATTTTAGTATTTGGATTACTATTGCTAATATTATTGGTCCAATTATTTTATATGCTGATAGATTCTTAATTAGTTCAATAATATCTGCTAAGTCATTAATATATTACACTACTCCATATGAAATAATAACAAAAGTACAAATTATTCCAGTAGCTCTTTCTGGTGTTTTATTTCCCTTATTTTCTACAACATATTCTTATGATCAGGCAAAATCAAACAGATTATTTATTAAAGGAATAAAATTGACCTTTTTAATTATTTTCCCCATTACTCTGTTCACATTATTTTTTTCTCACGATGGTATTAGCTTTTGGTTAGGAGAAGATTTTGCCAATAATAGCTCACTTATACTTCAGTTTTTATCTATTGGTGTCTTAGCAAATTGTCTTTCAACAATTCCAGATAGTTTTTTCCAAGGAATTGGAAAACCTAAAATATCAACGATAATTATGTTAATTGAACTCCCATTCTATATTGCAATTATGTATCTATCTATTCATACTAAAGGTTTAGTTGGTGGAGCAATTGTATTCATGATCGGTGCTATAATTAACTCACTAATAATGTTTTCTATTTCCTACTTTAAGTATAATATTCCATTGAATTTAAAAGTTATTGCACTCAATTTTACAATGTTTATTTTTGGTTTATTAATCGTATATTATTTTAGCATTTTAACAATCAAAATAATTTCATTTGTGCTTCTAATTTCTTTATTTGTGTATGGCAATTGGAAAACGATAATTGACAATGATGATAAAAATTATCTTGTATCATTTATTAAAACGAAAATTAAGTAGGAATAAGGACATTGAAATTTTCTCTTTAAGAAAGTTGAGATATAGTAATTATGGATAAAATTGCATTGTGATGATTAAATTGAATAACTACATTAAAAAACTTTTTTTACAGAAATCAAACTCCTATCATATTATCAAAAAATTATTATTTGAAAAAAACGGTATAGAGATAGGTGGACCATCTAAATTATTTTTTAAAAATGACATCTTCCCTATATATTCTATAGCAAAAAATATAGATAACTGTAATTTTTCAAATACTACAGTTTGGGAGGGGAAGATTGTTGAAGGCAATACGTTTAGATTTAATAAAAAACGACCACCAGGATATCAATATTTGCAGGATTCGACCCAATTAACCGCTATAAAATCATCTGAATATGATTTCCTCCTAAGCTCACATGTGATTGAACATATTGCAAATCCCATCAAAGCTTTAATTGAGTGGAAAAGAATATTGAAAGATGATGGTGTTTTAATTATAGTTTTTCCGCACAAAGATGGAACATTTGATCATAGAAGATCAGTGACAACTCTTAATCATCTAAAAGAGGATTTTTCTTCTAATATTTCTGAATATGATTTAACTCATTTAGATGAAATTCTCGAACTCCATGACTTGAAAAAAGATTTAGCTGCGGGAGATTTTGAGAGTTTTAAAACAAGATCTTTAAATAATTTTAAAAATAGATGTTTACATCATCATGTATTTGATTCTTATTTAGCAATGAACTTAATAGACCATTTAAAATTTGAGATACTTTCAATTGAAGCTTTACTACCTTACCATATTATTTTGATTGCTAAAAAATCTAATGATTTTGATAATAAAAAAATATTTAATTTATTTTATAATGGTAGTATTTTTAGTCCATTTCCAACAGACCAAGCAAAACAAAAGAAACTTTAATACTTATATAGTAAGTAAAATCTTTAAGTTGATTTATGACATTACTAATGTAATTGATAACCAAATTAAATGAAGAAAATCGCTGCTGTTGTCACATTATATAATCCTGATTTGAGTGTTTATGAAAATATAATCACCTATGCAAATCAAGTTAAAGTTGTTTATGCTGTGGATAATTCTGATTCTGAAATTTCTGACAGTATTTTGGAAAAAATTAAAAGTATCCAAAATTTAATATATATAAGCGAGTCAAAAAATCTCGGTATTGCAAAATCATTAAATATTGGTGCAAATTTTGCGATGAAAGCGAACTTTGATTACCTTCTTACTATGGATCAGGACAGTAAAGCTTCAGAAAAAATGGTAAATATTCTTTTATCAGTAATGTCTTCACACCATAAGATTGCAATAGCAGCTGCTGAACACTTTAATCCTTCTTTTCATCACATAAGTGGTGAGTTTTATTGCAAAGATGTATTGTATACGATGTCAAGTGGAAATCTATTAGATTTATCAATTTACAATATTGTGGGCGGTTTTAAAGACGAATTATTCATAGACTATGTTGATCATGAATACTGCCTTAGATTGAATAAATTGGGCTATAGGGTTATTATAACAAATGATACCTTAGTATTTCATACTTTAGGGAAGTCGGAAAAGAAAAAAATCCTTGGTGTCAACTTATATCCAACGCATCATTCACCATTAAGATATTATTATCGCACGCGAAATCGATATTACGTAAATAAATTATATATCTCGCATTTTCCAAAATATGTTAGGGAGGACCATAAAAATCAACTTAGGGAATTTATCTATCTATTATTTGGAGAAAAACAAGTTTTAAAGAAAATTAAATTGATCCTACTTGGATATTTAGATTACAGAAGAAATAAGCTTGGGAAATATGAATCAGACTAATTTACGTATCTCGGGTGTTGTAGTACTCTACAATCCTGAAGAAAGCTTTATTGAAAATCTGAAATCTTATTTACACGAAGTTAATAATTTATTTATAATAGATAATTCGCCTAAGAAAAACGATTTTATTTGTAGGAATATTCAATTTTTAAATAATATTAAATATGATATTAATAGTAATAATCCTGGTATTGGCATTACATTAAATATTGCAATTAAAAAAGCTTTGGATGAAGGTTATAAGTATGTACTTACTATGGATCAAGATAGTAAATTTGAAGAAAGTGCGCTTAAGAAATTAATTTCTAAAATAGAAGATGAGAATATCGGAATTTATTCACCCTTTCATAAAAACAAATATTTTACTAATCCTCCCATAACTCAAGAAATCGAAGAAGTTTCTGATGTTATGACTTCAGGAAATATTTTGAACCTTGAAGCAGTAAAAAAGATTGGATTATTTAGAGAAGATTATTTTATAGATTATGTTGATGTTGAATATTGTTTACGATTAAGAAAAAATGGTTACAAAATTTTAAGAGTTAACAATTCTTTTCTTGTGCATAATGAGGCAAATCTTTCAAAAAAAAGTTTTTTTGGAAAAACTGTTTATCCTCCAAATCATAAACCGTTTAGATGGTATTATAAAATTAGGAATTATCTGTATCTGAAACAGGAATATCAAATAAATTTCCCCGAGTATTTTAAGAAAGAATCAAAAAATATTCGTAACAATATCATTAAAGTGGTTTTGTTTGAACAAAATAAAATTCTAAAATTAAAAATGATGATTAAAGGTTATCTCCATTATCGGAAACACATAACAGGTAAGCTTCCAGAATAAAATGAATTTTTCAATTATAATAGTAAACTATAATTTATCCAAAGAAATAAGTATTTGTCTTGATAGTATTTATAAAAATCTTAATACAACAGATTTTGAAATAATAATTTTTGATAATAACTCGGATGAAACATCGCTCGATTTAATAAAAAGAAAAGTTCAATCTATCAATTCTAAAAATATCACTTTAATCTTAAATGATAAAAATATTGGTTTTGGTCAAGCTTGTAATCAGGCTGTATTAAAGGCTAGTGGAAAAATTTTATTTTTTTTAAATCCTGACACATTGGTATTAGAAAATTTGTTTTATTCAATACAGAGTGAGTTTGGAAAAGAAGTATTTTCTGATCATGTAGTTGGATTAAATGTTCACAAAC
Organism: Ignavibacterium sp.; assembly: GCA_032027145.1. Taxonomy (NCBI): domain Bacteria; kingdom Pseudomonadati; phylum Ignavibacteriota; class Ignavibacteria; order Ignavibacteriales; family Ignavibacteriaceae; genus Ignavibacterium; species Ignavibacterium sp. The sequence continues at coordinate 1,888,184 of JAVSMP010000001.1, forward strand.
ACTTTGCAATAGACAATTCAGCAGGGTTATTTCCTAATTTGTTCTTAGAAACATGCAATATTGTTTCGCTGGGCAGAATAATTGAAGCTTTTTATATAAAAGTTTTGACTTATCTTAATGGTAGAAAAAAAATAAAAGTTGATTGGGTAATGGGCGCTGCATTTTTTATTCCTAAAGAATTATTTGTAAATATTGGCGGGTTTGATTCTGATTATTTTTTATATTTTGAAGAGCTTGACTTATTTAAGAGAATAAAGGATAAAGGTTATGATGTGTATTACTTCCCAACAAATAATGTTTTACACGATGGAAGTGTAAGCACGAAGAAAAATTATTATTTTTTTACAAAGCTCTTTTATAAAGGCAAGTTAATATTCCTACAAAAACATTCGTCAACAAAAAAGTTCACTATATTTAAATTCCTTTTACAAATTCATTTTATATTTCAAGTTATTCTTTGGAATTTATTAAAGAGTAAGTTTCCTGATAAAGCAAATGGAAAATTAAAGGCTTTTAAGGAGTTAAGGATGTTTGTAAGTGATCCAATTAATATTTCAAATAGCTCTACTTAAATGAAAATAGCAGTAAACTTACTTCCTTTTCGTGAAAAGATAGCAGGTGCCGGCAAGTATGCTAAAAAAATTGTTGAATATCTTGCACAGCTAGATAAAATTAATGAGTATTATTTATTTATATCCGAAAAAGGTAAGATTAACTTTGATAACCTACCTAAAAATTTTCAATTTGTCCTTGCTGGTTTTAACCCGGAGAATGTTTTTTGCAGAATCTTTTGGGAACAGTTTGTTTTCCCTTATAGGCTTAAAAAGCTAATGCCAGATATTGTTTTTACTCCTTCGGTTGCTGTCCCAATTTTTTACAAAGGTAATTTTTTTACAACAATCCACGATCTTGCATATAAGTTTAATGAGTTTAAATATTCTAGAACTCGAAGAACCTATATCAAATTCATAACAAATTTGGCTGTCATTAAATCGAAAGTGATATTTACAGTTTCTAATTTTTCAAAAGGACAAATTGAAAAAGAATTCAATTTAGAAAACAAAAAAGTCATCGTTACTTATAACGGTGTTAGTGAGGCTTTTTTTTATGATGTTAATAGGAGTATAATAGATGAGTTTAGAAAGAAATATCAATTGCCTGAAAAATTTTTATTATATGTTGGTGCAATAGAACCGGGCAAGAACCTAAGTAAATTATTTAGGATGTTAAAAAATTTACAAGATCGTAATAATGATTTAAAAACTCTTGTGCTTACATCAGGTATCGGTTGGGATACCAATAGCCTTAACGAACTGATTGTTGAATTAGATTTAGAAAAAAACATTATAAAACTTCCATATCTTAAAGAAGAAGAAATGCCAATACTCTATAAGAGTGCATCTGTATTATTATATCTGTCAGAGTATGAAGGATTTGGGATTCCGGTTCTCGAAGCTATGGCAGCTGGCACACCAATAGTAACTTCAAAATCAGAAGCAATTTTAGAATTCTCCAAAGAGGCTGTTTATTCAGTTAATCCTGAGGATGTTAATTCTATTGTTAAAACATTAGATTTAATCCAAAAAGATCCAGAGATGAAACAGTGCAAGATAAAGAAGGGAAAAGAAATTGCGTCTAATTATAGTTGGTTAAATTCATCTAAGTTAATTTACGAAGAGTTCCTAAAAAGCTATTCTTGAATGCGTTATGAATCAATACGATGATAAAAAGATTATGATCTCAATAGTGATCATCTCTTGGAAGATGAAAGACTTGCTTCAAAGTTGCCTTCGATCAATTTATAAGTTTACAAAAGATATTGAATTTGAAATTATAGTGATTGATAATCATTCAAAGGATGGCACATCAGAAATGGTTCAATCAGAATTTCCAGAAATAAATTTAATACAAAATTCAGAAAACCGCGGTGTTGCTCCTGCACGAAATCAGGGTATGAAAGTAGCAAGGGGCAAATATGTTTTGATTCTTGATGCAGACGTTGAACTTACTGAAAATTCAATTTTAAAATTATTTCAGTATATGGAAGATGATAAAACTTGTGGAGTTGTTGGAAGTAAACTTATTGGTACAGACCATCAGCTTCAGTTCTCTTGCAAAAGATTTCCAAATTTTCTGTCATTTATTTTTAGACGACTTGAACATTTTGATGTTATTAAAAACTCCAAGACTCTTCGTTATCATACTATGCAGGATTGGGATCATAAAGAAATTAAGGAAGTGGATTATCTCATTGGTGCATGTCAATTCATACGTTATGATGTAATAAAAAAGATTGGGATGTATGATGACAAAATATTTTATGGTCCTGAGGATATTGATTTTTGTTTAAGAGTTTGGAAAGCTGGGTGGAGGGTAGTTTATTTTCCAAAGACAACAATAATTCACCATGAACAGAGAATCACAAAAAAGAAATTTTTTTCCTCAATCTCAATGAAACACTTAATTGGTATTCTTTATATTTATCGAAAATATAATTTTAAAATTGGCAGATAACCTTTAAATGCCCAAATCCAAAGAAAAAATACTTCTTCTCCTAACTGATTTTTTAATGATTAACCTTGCCTGGTTTGTTTACAGCTATATTCGGTTGGAGACAGGCTGGTTTGCGTTAATTATTGCTCCCGAGTTTCTGTTGCCGATGCTCGTTATTTACTTTTATTGGCTTATCATTTTTACGTTTGTCGGAATGTATCGCACCTGGTTTGCATCTTCCCGCTTTGATGAAATATCAACTTTATTTAAGGCTTCATTCTTTGGGATATTCTTATTGTTCTTCCTCATTTTTGTTGATGATTATATGCATAATGTTGCAACGGCAACAAGAATATTAATTTTCATTTACTGGGGACTGTTTCTTTTCTTTGTTGGTTCCGGCAGAATTATAATCCGAAGTGTTCAAAGAAATCTTCTTATAAAAGGAATCGGGAGAAGAAGCGGGTTAGTAATTGGATTTAATCCAAGAGCAAAAGAGGTTTTAGATTCTATCTTAACTGCTCCTGCGTTGGGTATTGATATCGAGGCGTTTGTAGCGGTAAAAAATGAAAACATCGGTAAAGATTATAAAGGCATTAATGTAGAAGGAACAATTGATCAGCTTGTCGAGATCATTAACAAATACAATGTCAAAGAAATCATTATCGCTTTGGAAAAAGAAGATCACGATATTCTTGTTGATGTTATCACAAAGACTGAAGGAAAGGGTGTCAGTTTAAAGATAGTACCTGATCTTTATGAAATATTGAGCGGGCAGGCTCGTACCAGCCAGATATACGGAATGCCGTTGATCGATATTATGCCCGAGCTAATGCCTGAATGGGAAAAGAAATTAAAACGATTAATGGATATAGTAGTCTCTCTTTTAATTTTAATTGTAAGTGCTCCAATAACAATTCTTACATCCATCGCAATAAAGATTGATAGTGAAGGCACTGTATTTTTTAAACAAGAACGTCTTGGTCAGAATGGAAAACCATTTAATGTTTATAAATTTCGCTCTATGATCAAAGATGCTGAGAAATATACCGGACCGGTATGGTCAAAAAAAGATGATCCTCGTGTAACCAGAATGGGTAAGTTCGTTAGAAAAGTACGAATAGATGAAATTCCGCAAATGTTTAATGTTCTCAAAGGAGAAATGAGTTTAGTTGGACCAAGACCTGAACGAGAATATTTTGTAGAAAAACTTTCACAAGAAATTCCTTATTACAGACGCAGGTTAAAAGTACGTCCGGGTATTACCGGCTGGGCGCAGATAAAGCATAAGTATGATGAAACCATAGAAGATGTTAAAATTAAATTGAAGTATGATCTCTTTTATATTGAAAATATGTCTTTAAGAATGGATTTTAAAATATTGCTCAGAACAATTTTTGTTGTACTGTTTGGAAAAGGGCATTATGATTAATTCAATAGTCATTCAGTTGTCAATCAATAGTCATCCGTTGTGATTAGTTGTTAGATTTAAGTAGTATTATTTATTATTGGAGGAATAATGAAATTAGAGGAGTTACGAGTTTATCAGTTATCAATGAATCTATCAGAGAAGGTTTGGCAAATTGTTACTAACTGGGATTTTTTACAAAAGATACTTTGGGAAAGCAATTAGTAAAATCTGCCGATTCTGTTTCTGCAAATTTGAGTGAGGGTTTTGGCAGATATTTTTATAAAGATGAAAGACAGTTTTGTTATTATTCAAGAGGCTTCTTATCAGAAGCAAAAACCTGACTGACAAAAGCTTATAATAGAAAACTTATTTCAGAAGTAGAATTTGAAATGTTTGAAAATGAAATTAATAATTTAGGTGTTAAATTAAATAATTACATCAATGCGATTGGTAAAAATCATGATAAGAAAAACAATGAATGACTTAATGACTACGAATGACCAAATGACCACAAATGACATTTTTAATAAAATAATTAATTTATCTATGCGCCTTGCGCTATGCTCTATGCTATGAGTATGAACGAAACTAAATCATTAGTAATAATACCAACATACAATGAGCTGGAAAACATTCCGAAGCTTATTCCAATAGTTCTTGCTCAGGATGAACGAATTCATATTCTTATCGTTGATGATAATTCGCCTGACGGTACCGGTAATTATGTTAAAGAACAGATGAAAATAAATGATCGTATCCATTTACTGGAACGTGAAATGAAAATGGGATTAGGAACTGCTTACATTGCTGGTTTTAAGTATGCCTTGCAAAATGGTTATGATTTTATTTTTGAAATGGATGCTGATTTTTCACACGACCCGAATGAACTAAAAAACTTTCTTGCTGAAATTGAAAATTTCGATCTTGTTCTTGGTAGTCGTTATATACACGGGATACGCGTACTTAACTGGCCAATGCGAAGATTACTGCTTAGTTTTTTTGCAAGTGTTTATACTAGAGTTATTACAGGCATGCCTATCAAGGATGCAACAGGCGGATTCAAATGTTTCAGAAAAGTAGTGCTCGAAACAATTGACCTTGACAAAGTTAAATCCAACGGATATTCTTTTCAGATTGAGATGACATTTAAAGCTTATTCAAAAGGTTTTAAAATCAAAGAAATACCAATTGTTTTTGTTGATCGCATAAAAGGCAAATCCAAGATGTCTAAGAAAATTGTGCGTGAAGCAGTTACTATGGTTTGGAAATTAAGATTACGACAAATTTTCGGATTATTGTAAGGATCAATTAATTGGACCTTTCAATTATAATAGTTAATTATAACGTTAAAGAGTTTTTACAGAACTTAATTCACTCGATTGAAAAAGCTGCGGTAAATCTTACCAAAGAAATAATAATTATTGATAATGCATCAGATGATGGAAGTGTTGAGTTTATTAAAGACAAATTGCCTCAGGTAAAGTTAATTGCAAATAAAACAAATCTTGGTTTTGGTAAAGCCAACAACATTGGATTAAAACAAGCAACTGGTAAATATCTATTGCTGATAAATCCTGATACAATTGTTGCTGAAGATACTTTCGAAAAAATGATAAGTTTTTTTGAATCGGATAAAGCAGTTGGATTAGCCGGCTGTAAAATATTAAATCCGGATGGAACTTTTCAGCTTGCCTGCAGAAGGAGTTTCCCTGGTCCCTGGACTTCGTTTACTAAAGTTACAGGATTAAGTACACTTTTTCCCAGGAGTAAAATTTTTGCCAGATACAATCTAACTTACCTTGATGAAAATCAGACTTACGAAGTTGATGCAATCTCCGGTTCTTTTATGATGATGCGTAAAGAAGTTTATGAAAAAGTCGGCGGATTTGATGAACAATTTTTTATGTATGGTGAAGATCTCGACTTGTGTTACAGGATTCAAAAAGCGGGTTATAAAGTTTTTTATGTACACTCCACACAAATTATTCATTATAAGGGAGAAAGCACAAAGCGCAGCAGTTTTGACGAGACAAGAGTTTTTTACAATGCTATGCACCTGTTTGTAAAAAAACATTTATCAAGTTCTTTTCTTGTTGGATTGATTTTAAGAATTGCAATTGCTTTAAGAAGTTTTATTGCGTTTATAGCTGTTAGAAAACTAATCCTTGCGGCTGTTATATTAGATTTTTTATTGTTTGATTTATGTTTGTTTACTGCAGAAAAAATTTATCTTAATATCAGCGATTGGGGTGGTTTCCCTGCATTTGCAATTCCAATTGTTTACACCATACCAGCATTCATTCAGATTCTTGTATCGTTTGCAGCAGGTAATTATAAAAAAGACAGGCTCTCAGTTTCCAGAACTATTATTTCAACTTTAATCAGCCTTCCAATATTAACTTCGCTAACTTTTTTCTTTAAAGATTTTGCATTCAGCAGAGCAATAGTTTTAATAACATATACTTTTTTATTTGCCGTACTTTCTCTCTGGAGAATAATCTTTAAACTCATATTTAAGCTTGGTCTGATTGAAGATGATCTGAAACCAAAGCGTACTATTATTGTTGGGCTGGATGATAACGCAATTCAGATTGGTAAAAAAATAAAATTAAAAAAGACAGACGGAAGAAGTATAGTTGGCTTAATCGGATTTTCAAGCAAAAATATCGGTGAAAAAATAGAAGCCTTCGAGGTAATTGGAACAGATCAGAACATAAAAAGAATTATAAAAGAATTTAAGATAAATGAAGTTATCTTTTCATCCGGTGAAATTGCCTATAACAAAATGATGGAAATAGTTTCTAAGTGTTCTGATGAAAATGTTGAATTTAAAATTGTTGGAAGCAGCCTTGATTTTATTGTTGGTAAAACTGCTGTAACACTTCTGGATGATATGCCGGTAATTGAACTGAATTATAATATTGCACTGCCGCAGCACAAACTTCTGAAAGCAATTCTTGATTATTCAATTGTAATTCCTTCTTTGATTTTTGTCTATCCTTATGTTTTTTTTAGAAGTAAACTCAGCAATAAGCAAACTGATTTTACAAAATTTATACTTGGATTTCCAAAAGTGTTTACCGGTAAGTTAAGCCTGGTAGGTCCAAAGAAAGAATCATTACAGAGTGGGAAATTTTATGGCAAAACAGGTTTAACAGGATATTGGTATATTGATGTTGAGAATTATGATGATTTTGAAAAATTGAATTTTTATTATGCAAAAAATCAAAACATCTGGCTTGATATTGAGATTCTTGCTAAATCATTAAATAAAATGTGGAGCAAAAAGTAAAAGATGGCAAAGACAATATTAGATTTTGAAAAACCAATCTTTGAATTGGAAAATAAATTGGAAGAGATGAAAAAATTCTCTGAAAATCTTGATATCGAACACGATATAATCAGGCTTGAAGAAAAAGTTAGGCTATTGAAGGAAGAATTGTATGGAAATCTTACAAGATGGCAGCGGGTTCAATTAGCTCGACATCCCGAGAGACCTTATACTCTTGATTATATTTATTCAATGACTGATAATTTTGTTGAACTTCACGGTGATAGAGCATTCAAAGATGATAAAGCTATTGTTGGCGGACTTGCTCAAATTGATCATCGTAAAGTCGTAATATTAGGACAGCAAAAAGGACGTGATACAAAATCTAATCTTTATAGAAATTTCGGTATGATGAATCCTGAAGGTTATAGAAAAGCACTTCGCTTGATGAAGCTTGCAGAAAAATTTAACAGACCTGTAATTACATTGATTGATACACCGGGTGCATTTCCCGGACTTGAAGCTGAAGAGCGCGGGCAGGCGGAAGCTATTGCACGAAATCTTTTTGAGATGAGTAAACTTAAAGTCCCTATTATTGTTGTCATAATTGGTGAAGGTGCAAGCGGCGGCGCTTTAGGCATAGGTGTAGGAGATAGAATTTTAATGCTGGAAAATTGCTGGTACTCTGTAATAAGTCCAGAATCCTGTTCTCAGATTTTGTGGAGAAGCTGGGATTATAAAGAACAAGCTGCTGAGGCATTAAAACTTACTGCTTCTGATTTATTAGAGCAGGGAATTATTGATAGAATAATTAAAGAACCACTCGGCGGTGCACATAAAAATCATAAAGAAGCTGCTGATACTTTAAAAGCTTCTTTGATTGAAGAACTTGATGTTTTAATTAAGATTAAACCGGATAAGCTAATTGATAACCGGATTGAAAAATTTGGTAAGATGGGTGTGTTTGTTGAGTAATTTTAAGAGAAGTGTTACGAATATTATCGTTAAAGAATTACTGAGAAGATATTTATTATACAGTTAATTTTATATCCAGCTATAATCTATATGTCAGTCTGAGCTTGTCGGAGACTGACTTTTTAATTTGAAGTTGTTTAATCACACTTTGACATGCTGAGTGTGACAAGAGATTTTTTTTTATACCTTCTGATAATTATGCTTAAACATCACACAGAAATTAGAGTTAGATATGCAGACACAGATCAAATGAAGTTTGTATATAACGGAAAATTTTTTGAGTATTTTGAAGTTGGCAGAACTGAGATGATGAGAGAAGTTGGTTTGCCTTACGATGCAATTGAGAAAAACGGATACCACATGCCCGTTATCGAAACTAAAATTCATTTCATTCAGCCGGCTTATTATGATGAGCTGCTTTTAATTGAAACCTGGGTTGAACAATTACCGGCAGTTAAAGTTCATATTGACCATATTATAAAAGCAAAAGAAAGAAATGTTGTAATATGCGAAGGATATGTTGAACTGGCATTCCTTGATGCAAAAACAAATCGCCCGACACGTGCCCCAAAAATTTTTACAGACGCTGTTAAAAAATATTATGTGTAAAATTGGAAAAAGTATTTAAGAGATAAATACTTTTGAATAATTAAATAGATATCAAAAATTTAATTTTTACTCCAAAGATCTTTCTAAAATAATTTTCAGATGAAAGATAAATTAAAAGAATTAACAAAAGATACTGCTATTTACGGTATCAGTACGATGCTGGGAAGATTTCTTAATTTTTTACTTGTACCGTTTTATACTAATATTTTTCTCCCCGCCGATTATGGAGTAATCAATGTACTGTATTCCTACATAGCAATTTTCAACATACTGTTTATTTATGGAATGGATTCTGCTTACCTTAAGTATGCTTCATTTAAAGAAATTGGTGATGATAAAGATAATTTTTCTACACCTTACATAAGCATTTTTTTTACATCAGTAATATTTCTTTTTGTTTTTATTCTGTTAAAAGATCCTATTGCTGTATTTATCGAAATAAATCCTGCACAAAATTATCTGATTGTTCTTTCGGCACTGATAATGTTCTTTGATGCTAACTCTGTAATCCCGTTTTTGAAATTAAGACTCGAAAGAAAAGCAAAATTATTTTCTGCTTTACGCGTAGCAAACATTCTATTAAATATCGGTTTGAATGTTTTTCTGATAATTAAATTAAAATGGGGAATTGAAGCAGTATTCGTCAGCAATCTTATTGCAACTATTGTAACCTGGCTGTTAGTACTTCCAATTATAATTTCAAATTTCAGATTCAGTTTTCATACTCAGCTTTTCAAAAGATTATTAAAATTTGGTTTACCATATTTACCAGCCGGCTTTGCGGTAATGTTAGTTCAGGTTGTTGATGTTCCGATAATGCAAAAGCTTACTGATACAAAAACGGTTGCAATTTACAAAGCAAGTTACAGGCTCGGAATTTTTATGATGTTGTTTGTGAATATGTTTCAATTTGCCTGGCAGCCTTTTTTTCTAAACAATGCAAAAGAAGCAAATGCAAAAGAAATGTTTTCAAAAGTTATGACCTATTTTACATTAGCAGGAACAATCTTGCTGGTTGTGCTGTCGCTTTTTATTGAAGATATTGCAAAAGCAAATCTTGGCGGCTTTTCGTTAATTGGTAAAAATTTTTGGGCGGGTTTGTATATAGTTCCGGTTATTCTGCTTGGATACTTGTTTAACGGATTTTATGTTGTTTTTTCTGCTGGGATTTTTATTGAAGAAAAAACAATCTATGCCCCAATCGTTGCCGGGCTTGGAGCTATTACAAATATTGCTGCAAACTATTTGCTTATTCCTTACCTAAGCATACTAGGTGCGGCTTTTGCTACATTGATAAGTTATATTGTAATGGCATTGGGATATTATATTGTTACTCAGAAGTATTATCACATTAGTTATGATTATTACAAACTGACAAAAATTTCAATAGCTGTTACTTTTATTGCAGTTGTGTATTACTTGTTGATGTATGGAGGTTTTTTAAATATTTATTACAAATTAATTTTAGCCCTGATTTTCTTTTCATATTTAATAACAAATGTAATTGAAAAGAATGAACTGAATCTTATAAAATCAAAACTACTGCGGAGATAAATGTCTGAAGAAATAAAAATAAGAATAAAAAGATTAAGCGATGAATTTTCTGATGTTGAATTACCACATTATGCAACTGCCGGCAGTGCCGGTATGGATATTAGAGCCGCAATTAAAGAAGATGTAATTCTTGAACCGGGGAAAGTTGAACTTATCCCAACTAATCTTTCTGTAGAAATTCCTGTTGGATATGAAATACAAGTTAGACCAAGAAGCGGTTTGGCAGCAAAACACAGTATTGGAATTTTAAATTCTCCGGGCACAATTGATTCTGATTATCGAGGTGAAGTGAAAATTATTATTATGAATTTTGGAAAAGAAAATTTTAAAATTTCCCGTGGTGATAGAATTGCACAATTAATTGTTTCAAAAGTTTATACCGCAAAAATAGAAGAAGTTAAGGTTTTAAATTCATCTCATCGTGGAGAAGGTGGATTTGGACATACAGGGAAGAAGTAAACGCAATAAGCATTGAGCACAAGGCAGAAAAAATGGAATGTTGGAATGTTGGAGTGATGGAGTTGTAGAGTAAAATTTCTTGTCAAGAGTTTTCAAAATAAAATTAATTTTTCTGTTTTAGATTTTCATTCCTGAAATACTTAACTTCGATCAGCACTTACAAAAATTCTGTAAAAAAAATCCAGTTGTTCTGATATTTTCTAAGAATGAAATTATCGTTTTCATCCTTCGACAATCACAGGATGACAACGATTCAAGTTGTAACAGTGAGTTTATTGAAGTGTGTGTAATAAAGAAAAGTAAAAACTCACTTCACATAGAGCGAAGTCGAAATGTGACTATAAGATAAAAAGTGATTAAGTGTCATACCTCGACTCCGCTCGGTATGACGGAAACAATCTGTCATCCTTCGACAAGCACAAGATGACAACGATTCAAGTTGTAACAGTGAGTTTATCGAAGTGTGTGTAATAAAGAAAAGTAAAAACTCACGTCACATAGAGCGAAGTCGAAATGTGACTATAAGATAAAGAGTGATTAAGTGTCATACCTCGACTCCGCTCGGTATGACGGAAGTAATCTGTCATCCTTCGACAATAACAGGATGACATTGTAAGTTAAAATTATTCATTTTTAATTATTAATTCTGATATACGATGTCTGATTTTATTCATCTTCATAATCATACACATTATAGTTTACAAGACGGCGCTTGCACAGTTGATGGTTTAATCAATGCAGCAAAAAAACACGAGATGCAGTCTGTTGCAATTACAGATCATGGTGTTATGTACGGCGCAGCAGAATTTTACAACAAAGCTAAAAAAGCCGGTATCAAACCAATTATTGGAATGGAAGCTTACATCGTTGTTGATGGAAGCAGATTTGACCGCGGTAAACCTGAAGATGCAAACAATAAAAAGAAATCAAAACATTACAATCATTTAATACTTCTCGCAAAAAACAAACAAGGTTACGATAATCTTTCCAGGCTTTCTACACTCGGACACACAGAAGGTTTTTATTACAAGCCTCGAATCGATATGGAACTTCTTGAAAAGTATAAAGAAGGATTAATTTGTACTACTGCCTGCGCAGGCGGAGTTGTTTCAACACATCTTGTTAATGATAATTACGAAAAAGCAAGAGTGAACGCTAAAAAATTTAAAGATTTATTTGGTGATGATTTTTATTTGGAGATTCAGGATCACGGAATGGAAATCGATAAACCTATTCTTGAATCAATGCCAAAACTTTCTAAAGAATTAGGAATAAAGTTAGTTGCAACAAACGATTGTCATTACATCGAGCCTGATCACGCAATAGCACATAATATACTTCTTCTTTTGTCAGATAAGAATGGAGCAGACTACACTCAATTAAGATATGGCACTGACCAGGTTTATTTTAAATCATCCGATGAAATGAAAAAACTTTTTAAGAAATATAAAGGAGCTATTGAAAATACACTTGAGATAGATGAAAAGGTAAATCTTAAGCTTGATTTTGAAGAGCATCATTTCCCGGATTTTCCAATTCCAAAAGAATCTAAAGCAAAAAATCTTGATGAGTATATGGAATTACTCGCCAAAGAAGGGCTGCAGAAGAAGTTTAAAACAATCACAAAGGAAATTGAAGACCGTTTTAATTTTGAAATTAAGACAATTAAGGAAATGGGATTTGCTGGTTACTTTTTAGTTGTAGCAGATTTTATTAATGCAGCTAAAAGTAAAAACATTCCCGTAGGTCCCGGAAGAGGTAGTGCAGCAGGAAGCATAGTAGCTTTTGCAATGGGAATTACAAATGTTGATCCATTAAAATATGATTTATTGTTTGAAAGATTTTTAAATCCGGCAAGAAGATCTATGCCTGATATTGATGTTGATTTTGCTGATGATAAGCGGAACGAAGTGATTGATTATGTACGGGAAAAATATGGTGCTGAATGCGTTAGCCAGATAATTACATTTAATAAATTAACTTCAAAAGCGGTTCTGCGCGATGTTGCCCGTGTTTTAAAAATTCCTATTCCAACTGTTAATAAGATTACGAAATTTATTCCGTCAAAATTCGGGAAAGTATATTCAATTGATCAGGCACTGGCAGAAGTTCCGGACCTCAAATGGGTAAAAGAATCAACTGAAACTGATATACAAAATCTTATCAAATACGGTAAAATCCTGGAAGGAATGAATCGCAATGCATCAAAGCACGCTGCCGGTGTGGTTATCACTCCTGATGAGGTTAGTAAATATGTACCGCTTGCAAATGCAGTATCTCAGCAGGATATTGTAACTCAATTTTCTATGAAGGATATTGAAAATGCCGGGTTACTTAAAATGGATTTTCTCGGGCTTCGTACACTAACAATAATCCGTGATACGATTGATATGGTAAAGAAAAATCATAATGTAGAAATTGATATCGATGATATTCCGCTTGATGATGAAAAAACTTTTCAGCTTTTTTCCAAAGGGCAAACAACCGGCGTCTTTCAGTTTGAATCGGGACCGATGCGCGAATACTTAAAACAACTGCGTCCGGCAAGTTTAAATGATCTTGCAGCAATGAATGCGTTATACCGCCCCGGGCCAATGGAAAACATTGATGATTTTATTGATAGAAAACTCGGCAGAAAAGTAGTTAATTACTCGCATCCGATACTTGAACCAATATTAAAAGAAACTTATGGGGTTATAGTTTATCAGGAACAGGTTATTCAAATAGCAAATAAAGTAGGCGGGATGAGTTTAGCAGATGCTGATCTTTTACGCAGAGCAATGGGTAAAAAAGATCTTAAAGTAATGCAGGAACAAAAAGTTGTTTTTACAGAGGGCGCTGTTAAAAATGGTGTTAACAAAAAAACTGCTTCAGAAATATTCGAGACAATTTTCAAATTTGCTAATTACGGATTTAATAAAAGCCATGCAGTTGCATACAGTTTAATTGCATTTCAAACCGCTTATTTAAAAGCATATTATCCTGCGGAGTTTCTTGCCGCCAACTTAAAAAATGAATTTGAGAACACAGATAAAATTACAAAGTTTCTTGATGATTGCCGTAAACAGAAAATTGAAGTGTTGCCGCCTGATATAAACAATCCTTCACTATTCTTTGAAGCAGAAAACGGTAAGATAAAATTTGGAATGTCTGCAATAAAGAATGTCGGTGTTCCGGCAGTTAAAGAAATTATCAATGCAAAAAATAAACTTGGCAGAAAGTTTAAATCTATTTATGACTTTTGCATAAATACAGATAACCGGATTGTTACAAAGAGAGCTTTGGAAGGACTTGTATTGGCAGGGGCATTTCACAATATAAATAAAAACCGTGCACAGCTTTTTGAAACTATTGAATCTGCGTTAGCTTTTGCACATAAACTTCAAAACTCCAAAATGCTTTCAAGCGATTCATTATTTGGAGGAACTGAAGAAGTATTATTAAAGGAACCAAAACTACCCGAAGTTAAAGAGTGGAGTGAGAAAGAATATCTTGCACAGGAAAGAAAAGTTATTGGTTTTTATCTGACTGATCATCCGCTAAGAAAATATGAATTAGAGTTTAATTCATTTGCCTCAATACATCTTGGTGAAACCGAAGGAATAGAAGAAAAGGGCGATGTGCGTGCTTGCGGTGTTGTAACTGAATTAAAAACAAAGTTTGATAAAGCCGGAAAGATGATGGCATTTTTTAAACTTGATGATCTTACCGGAAGTTGTGAATGTTTGATGTTCTCAAAAGCTTATGATGAGTTTGGGAAATATATTCAGGATGAAGAACCGGTATTTGCAGTAGGAAGTTTGGAAAGCAGCGGTGATTCAGTAAAAATGCAGGTCAGTAAAGTTATTCCAATGAAGAATGTAGCTAATGAACTTACAGAAAGTATAAGCCTTCTTATCAGTAAACAAAGAGTTTCTGCAGAAAAATTAAAACAATTAAAAAGCGTATTTGAAAAATCTGAAGGCAGTATCCCGGTCTTTATTAATCTAACTGAAAACGGGATTGATAAAGGAAAGCTTTTTTCTTTGACAGAAAACAGAGTGAAGATTACATCAGAATTGTTAAATTCATTAACTTCATTACTTGGTGATGATGCAGTTATGTTAAAATCCAAGTAGGGTCCGGTTATGCTCAAATTATTTTTCAGTTCAGAATTAATTTAGAAAAAATACAATATTTCAAACTTGTTGTTTTCTTTTGCACTCATTCCAATGCTACAAAGGAAGGTCTTATTCAATACTTATAAACCAACGTGGATTTTCTGTCAGATTATTTTCCTAAACAGTTTTATTGTTAACAAGTCTCCTATTTTGTAAGTGAAAGATTAAAGATAATTCTCTTTATTTTAGGCATAAATGATTGAATTCCGATTTTCGTAAATGTTGTTTAGCTATATTCGATTTTGTATTATTGCCCTCACTATAATATAAAACTCATAGGAAGAATGATTAGATGAAAAAAAGTGACAAACAGGAACTTTATGCTTTAATACTTGGCGCATCTTCGGGCTTTGGAGAAGCAACAGCTATTAAATTAGCTAAAGATGGATTTAACATTCTTGGAGTTCATCTTGACCGGCAGGCAACTATGCACAATGTGGAAAGAATTATTAAAGAGATTGAATCTGCCGGAGTTGAGGCAAAGTTCTTTAATGCTAATGCCGCTGATGAAGTAAAGCGAAATGGAATTATTAATGAAATACAATCTTTACTTAACGGAAAACCATTAATAAAAGTTATTATGCATTCACTTGCATTTGGTACATTAAAACCATTCATTCCAGGTGATAATGAACAAGCTATTACAAAAGCTCAGTTGGAAATGACTCTTGATGTTATGGCGCACTCGCTTGTTTACTGGGTACAGGATGTAGTTTCAAAAAATTTACTGGCAAAGGGTGCTAGAATATTTGCAATGACAAGTTCCGGCGGGCATTCAATAATTCCGTTTTATGGTGCGGTATCGGCTGCAAAGGCTGCTCTTGAATCTCATATAAGACAATTAGCAGTGGAGCTTGGTGAAAAATATGGTGCTTCTGCTAACTCGATTATGGCTGGTGTTACAGATACACCGGCTCTGAGAAAAATACCAGGCAATGCTGAGCTTTTAAATATTGCGGAAAGAAAAAATCCGCATGGCAGATTAACAACTCCTGAAGATATTGCAAAAGTTATTTCACTTCTTTGCAAAGATGGCGGTGAATGGATATCAGGCGGATTAATACATGCTGATGGCGGAGAAGATATAGTTAATTATGTTGGGCAAAGGAAATCCAATCAAATTTAAAAATTACTTTATTAGGAAAAATTATGAAACCAATGGAATTTACAGATCAGAATTTTAATTCAGAAGTTTTACAATCCGATAAACCTGTGCTTGTTGATTTTTGGGCTGTATGGTGCGGACCCTGCAAACTGATTGCTCCCTTTGTAGAAGAACTTGCAGGTGAGTTTGAAGGAAAAGCAAAAGTTGGTAAACTTGATGTTGATAACAATCAGGAAACAGCAATTAAATACGGCGTTAGAAGCATACCGACAGTTTTGATATTTAAAGCTGGAAAAGTAGCAGATACAATTATTGGTGCTGTACCAAAAGTTCAACTTAAACAAAAATTGGAAGCAGTATTATAATATTTAACCTTAACTTTTTTTAAGAAACTCTCCCTGATGAAAAAAATTCTTATTTCAGATCAGGTTAACGAGAAAAGTGTAGCTTTGCTCGAATCAGCAGGATTTGAAGTTACATATAATACAAAATTAACCAGAGATGAATTATTAAAAATTATTCCGGATTTTAATGCACTAATAGTAAGAAGTGCTACCAAAGTTGATTCTGAGTTAATATCAGCAATGATCAATATGGAAGTAATTGGAAGAGCAGGAACCGGAGTAGATAATATAGATATAAATGCAGCCTCCCGAAAGGGAATCCTTGTTATGAACACTCCTGATGGAAATACAATATCTACAGCCGAGCATACCTTTGCAATGATATTATCACTGTGCAGAAATATCCCTCAAGCTGTAAGATCATTAGCTGAAGGAAATTGGGATAGAAAGAAATACAGCGGCACTGAGCTGCGCGGAAAAATATTAGCAGTGATCGGATTAGGCAAAATTGGTAAAGAAGTTGCAAAAAGAGCAAAAGCTTTTGGAATGAATGTTATTGGATTTGATCCGTTGATTTCCAGCGATAAAGCTAACGAATTAGGAGTTGAGATTTTTCCTCTTGATCAAATTTGGTCAAAGGCTGATTTTATTACTGTTCATGTTCCGATTAATGATTCAACAAAAAACCTGATTTCTAAAACTTCGTTTGAAAAATGTAAAAAAGGTGTAAAGATAATTAACTGTGCCCGCGGCGGAATTGTAAATGAACAGGATATTGTAGAAGCTATAGATAAAGGAATTGTTTCAGGAGCAGCATTTGATGTTTATAGCAAAGAACCACCTGAGTTTTCAAATGTTATTTTTAATCATCCTAAAATTATTTGCACACCGCATCTCGGCGCATCAACTGATGAAGCACAGGAGTTAGTAGCCATTCAAATTTCAGAACAGATTAGAGATTATTTTCAGAATAATAAAATAACAGCCGCAGTTAATATACGGGGCTTTGCAGAAAATATGGATAAGGATTCTCTTTCGTTCATCCATTTATGTGAGTCACTTGGTATTTTTACTTCTCAGCTTTTAACCGATCAGTTAAAAAGCATAGATATTAATTTATCCGGTAAATCACTTCATAAATATGATGCGGAATTATCAACAGCTTTCCAAAAAGGATTTTTAACAAACAGAGTAGATCAAATAGTTACATTTGTTAACGCACAATTACTTTTTGATGAAATGAATATTCCTGTTAATATTAAAAAAAGTGATGACAGCAGTATTTATAAAAATCTTGTTACTGCTGAGATCCATACTGATAAAGAGGTTAGAGTATTTGCTGCTACTTTATTTGGAGTTGACGAAATAAGAATTGTCAGAATTGATAACTATGATGTTGAATTGAACCCGACAGGTTTTATGTTATTATACATAAATGAAGATAGACCAGGTATGCTTGCTTCAGTAGGGAAAATTTTAGCTGATGCAAATATCAATATTGCAGGGCTTTCTCTTGGCAGAATTGAAAAAGGAAAACAGGCACTTACATTTATAAATATCGACAGCAGGATTCCGGAAAATATTATTCAAATTATAAAATCATTGGATGGCATTTTTGAGGTTTATCAAATATTCATTTGAATTTTTTGAAGATAGTTTGACTTGACAATAATTATAAATTGTGTTATCTCTTACAAAAAATAAAAAACCTTAATTTCTTGACAAAAATTGCAAATTACAGTAATTTTAGCCAGTGTTTAATGAGAACTAATATTTTTAGATATTTTAATTAATTTAATTCAACTAACCAATAACACACAAATTAAAGGAGATCATTATGATCAAACGACTTTCAGTTTTGTTTTTTGCTTTAGCTTTTATTTTTACAGCTAATGCACAAGTTGGACAAGAAAAAAGAATGGTGCTTGACCCAAATTATGATGCACCAGTTTCTCATTCAATGAAATTACAAAAGATTAATTCATTTGGCGAATTATTTATGCAATCAGATTATGATTATGCTGGTAATAATGCTATTCCTAAAATGCTTGATCTTGCTGATATTGATGGCACCGATAATTTAGATCCATTTTTTGTTGGAATGAGAAGAGATAATTCTGTTACACCTGCGGTAGCCAGATATATACCTTTTGGTTATAGTGCATTTGGTGCCCCAATTGATGTTTTTAGCGCATTTGACCCAACTAAATCATTAGGATGGGGAACAACACAATTATGCGTTGGCGGTCCTTTAGATGGCAAAGCTCTTGTTATGGCGCATTCAGGGGGAACATCCTGGCATACAATTATTGATCTTGTAAACCTAGAGCCAGTTCAACCTTTCCCAACTGTTACATTTGGAGGTAACTTCCCTGATTTCTATTATCAGGAAAATGGAACAATCTGGGCAATGGATACAAATGCAGATATTTTCGTATCAACTGATCAGGGTGGAAGTTTTACTTTAGTATCTTCAGTAGGTGAGGGTGATACTACATTTGCTCCATCTGATGGTCCTTCTGAAAATCCTCTTTATGGTGCTGCTGGTGGTAAATATATGGCTACAGTAGGCGGCTGGAAAACTTTCTATCAGGGTGAAGACGGTTTATACTTATATTACACAACTGATTTTGGAAGTAATTGGACTGGAAAAGTTTTAGGTTTAGATGGTTATTTCAGTGTTGCGAATAATGTTAATTTAGCACCTTTCTTTGAAAACTTTGGTCAATTGAATGCTAATATTGATGAAAGTGGTGTTGTTCACGTTGCTATTAATGGTTATGGTGCAGGAGTTAATGCTAACAGAGATACTATTAACGCTTTCCCACTCTTATACTGGAATAGTCGTGAAGAAGATTGGTTAGAAGTTTCTGTTCCTGCAGTTGCATTTGAACCAAGCAGTATAATGGTTGATAACAGACCAGGTAATGGAATAGGTCAGGCTTATCCAAACGTAAGTGTTACCGAAGATGGTCAGATTGTATTTGTTATATGGGCTGCTCCTGAATATACCGGAGCTGTTGGTTCAAGCCCAATAAATATTTATCCTGGTGATGGTGGACAGTACACTTGGCCAATTTTTTATACAGACTTACAATGGGTAGTTTCAACTGACGGCGGAGTAAGCTGGTCAACACCTGCAGTGCTTGGTGATGCCAATGTATCCGAAACTTATCCAAGTGTTGCAAGAAGACTTGAAGTGCTTTCAAATGGCGATGTAGTAGCACACTTTTTATACTTTATTGATGCTATTCCTGGTCAATCAGTATTTAATCCTCCATCAAGCGGTAATAACCCGCAAAACGGTAATGCTGCTGGTGATTGGATGTACCATAGTATAGTGGTTGCTCAATTGACAGATGTTAATGAGAACCCAACAATAGTAAACAACTTTAATTTAGAGCAGAACTATCCAAATCCGTTTAACCCAAGCACAACAATAAAATATTCTGTTGCTGAAAGAAGCAATGTAAATATTAAAGTTTATGATATGCTTGGTAAAGAAGTTGCAAACTTAGTTAATACAGTTAAAGAAGCTGGCTCATACGAAGTGAACTTTAACGCTTCTAACTTAGCATCCGGTATGTATGTTTATTCAATTACTGCTGGTAATTTTACTTCTTCTAAAAAAATGATGTTAATGAAGTAATATGGTTCTTTAATTTAAAAGCGGGTGGCTTCTTGTGATTTAATTACAAACCATCCGCTTTTTTTATTTGAAATAAATCGATGAGATGAAAATATCTAATCTCAAAAAAAATAGTGGAGAAGAGATGAAAAATTCGATTACAAAATTTTTTAGCATTGTGTTCGTTTCATTACTTTTTATCCCTTTTTTACAAGCACAGACCGGTGTAGGTAAATTAAGTGGAAAGGTAATTGATGCGGTTACTAAGGAGCCTTTAATCGGCGCAAATATAATTCTTATCGGAACTCAAACAGGTGCTGCTACTGATATCAACGGAGATTATTTTGTGTTAAATATTACTCCGGGTACCTATGATGTTAAAGCCAGTTATGTTGGTTATGCAGCTAAAACTATTGAGGGAGTAAGAGTTGTTGCAGGAATAACTTATGAATTAAATATTGAACTTTCTACTGATTTTACTTTGGATGATATTGTTGTTGTTGATAGGAAGTTCTTTGAAGAGAAATCAACAAATACTGTAAAGGTTATAGACTCAGATCAGATATCAAAGCTGCCGGTACGAGGAGTTACAAATATTGCCTCTTTGCAATCTGGTGTTGTTGTTTTGGAAGGCAGCGGCGGGCAATCTGGTAATGCTGCATTAAACGTACGAGGCGGCAGAAGCAATGAAGTACTATACATAATTGATGGTGTTCCGCAGAATAACCTTTATAGCGGCTCTTCAGCAGCACAAGTAAGTAATGTGGCTATTGAACAAATTTCTTTTCAGGTTGGCGGTTATGAAGCAAAATATGGGCAGGCACAATCTGGTATTGTGAATGTTACTACCAAGTCAGGACAATCTACATATACAGTATTAGCTGATTTGCTTACTTCATCTTTTACTGATAAATATGGATATAATTTGTATGCCGGTACCATTAGCGGACCGATTATCCCGGGAATATCTGAACATACAATATTTTTATCAGCTGAAAGAGGCTGGTATCAGAACGCAAATCCATCAGCTATTGGACTTTCATTTCCGTCTATAGGTAAAACATACGATGGATATCAGAATAATCCAGCAGGTGTGTGGAGATTATCAGGTAAGACAAATCACAGAATGGGTGATTTTTCATTAAATCTAAGCGGTTTGTATAATAGCAGAATCGCAAAGATAATAGATTACCGCAATCAAAAGAATAATTCGCAATTTAATCCTGAATTTGCAGAGCAAAATATTTCGTTAAATTCAAGATTATCACAAACAATTAGCAACACTACTTTCTGGAATTTGAATTTTGGTTATAAAGTTTATAATTACAAAAGATATCTTCCTGTATTGGAAGATAATCTTGAGATGTATGGCAATGCAGATTATTGGGAAAAGACTTTTGGTGTTTATTTAGCTGGTGATGGATTGAATCCTGCTAAACTCGGTCCTGACGGATTACCACTTCTAAATGCAGCTGGAAACAGAATTCAAATGTCGCTTGATGAAAATTCAGTTTTCAGACCTTATGGTTATTCCGGAAGCGGACTGTTTCAGAAAAGAGAAGATGGTGCATTCTTTATAGATGCTGATATTACAACACAAATTGATAATCATCTGATAGAGTTTGGCGCTGGATACTCTCAGCATACTGTAAGAGGATATGGTGTTTTTGCAGGTCAATACGCATCTCAGCCAAACACACTTACAGAAACTGAAAAATGGGAAGCATTGCAGCCTTTTGTGTATGGTTATGATGTTTCTGGAAAAAACAAAACTTCCACTGACGAGCCAAATCAGTTTTTAAGACCATATAAACCAGATATAGCTTATGCTTATTTACAAGACAGATTTGAACTTAAAGATATTGTATTGAATATTGGTTTAAGGATGGACTATTTTAATTTGAAATCTTATGTGTTAAAAAATCCTGCCTTACCATATGCTGGCGGAACTGATCCGGAAAACTTTGATGCAGGTGATTTTCAGATAAGAGATGCAGAAGTTGAATTATCTCCAAGAATTGGAATTGGATTCCCTGTTACAAGTGGAACTGTTTTCCATGCACAATATGGCAGATTTATTCAGCTTCCAATATTAAACGATGTTTACTTTGGACCTTACAGCTATAACGATTATCTAATTATGGCGCCACAGAGTGGATTTAATGGTGCTTTAAAGGCTGAAGAAACTATTCAGTATGAAGTTGGATTCAGACAATTGTTAAGCGATAACTCAGCATTAAATATTACTGCATTCTATAAGAATATTCGCGGATTAGTTAACGTACAAAATCACAAGTTCAGAAGAGTTGCTGGTGGCGAGCTTATAGATGCAATCTATCCTGAAAATTCTGATTTTGGAACTACAAAAGGATTAGCTCTTTCATTAGATGTAACTCACTTAAGTTATTTTAGTGTATCAGCGCAATATACTTTCCAGATTGCTGAGGGAACAGGTTCCTCAACATCATCAAACCAAACCGCAGTTTTCAGAAATCTTGATAATGCAGCTCCAAAGGTTATTGCACCATTAAATTTTGATCAAAGACATACAGGAATTATTAACATTGACTTTTATGTACCAAAAGGTGAATTAGGCTGGCTTGAAATGTTTAATGCTAATATGTTACTTTCATATAATAGCGGCAGACCTTACACTCCGATGGATCAATGGAATATATTAGGTGACAATACCATTTTCGCTAAAACTATCGGCTATGTTAACTCAGCCTATGGTCCTTCTTCATTTAGGATTGATTTGAAGTTAGAGAAAAGCTTTGCTATTGGAGATATTATTTTATCCCCATATCTATGGATAGAAAACCTGCTTGATGCTGATAACATTACGAATGTTTATAGATCTACTGGCAGCCCAAGTAATTCTGGTTTCTTAAATACTTCAACTGGACAGTTGGTTGCTCAAAATAATGGTGAGGGATATGTTATGGATTATAAATCCTTAGAAAATAACCCTGCTAACTATGGTATTCCAAGATTGATTAAACTAGGCTTAAAGTTGAATTTCTCGAATATCAGTTTTTAAAATTTTGTAATATTTAAAGATATGAGGTCAATTAAAATGAAAATAACCAAGAGTAAATACCCAAAATCTCTGATAATTATTTTATTATTGATACTAATCCCTGTTTCAATGGGATTTTTGGGTGATGATAAAAATGGAACTAAACCTATGCATTCTCAAACCTTATCAAAAGTTGCAGCAACAAATGATGAAGGTGGAAAAAAAGGAGATGCATACAGGCTGAATATCAATAATTTCAATTTACCTATGAACCGGAAAGGAATTCTTGCTGCAGTTAATATTGAAGATCCAAACCCGATTATTAGTGGCGCGGGTGGAAAATTTGGCGGACACGTTTTCCTTTTTTCAGGCGGCTTTATGTTAAGCGGATATGCAAATGGTACTCTTTTTGCAAATGCGGTTGCTTCTGCAAGTTTAATTGAAGATTATATACCTGGATTAGCTGGTTCAACTGGCGATAGCAGAGCTCAATTATATGTAGTTAAAACCAGTGACCCTGCATTTGGTATTGCCTGGCAGGATTGGATAGATGCAGTTGATTTAGGAGCAGATTTTTATGATGGTGATGGTGATGGTGTTTATAATCCTGTTGATAAAAACGGTAATGGTGAATGGGACCTTGACGAAGATAAACCGGATATACTTGGTGATGAAACTGTATGGTGTGTGTATTGGGATGGTGTTGCTGCAGCACAAAGACGGTTTAATAATGTTCCACCATACGGTATTGAAGTAAGACAAACTGTTTTTGCTTACGCTTCAGGCGGAGCAATAGGTAATTTGATATTCGTAAGATATCGATTTAAATATGTTGGATTAAATGATCCTAACGAGCCTGCTCAGCTTGATAGCGTGATTTTTGGAGTGTGGTCGGATGTTGATTTAGGAGAAGCTACTGATGATTTAGTGGGCTCCGATGTTGGAAGAAATGCTGGTTATACTTACAATGAAGGTCCAGATGATGAATATGGCTCTCAGCCTCCTTGTTTTCTGATAGACTTTTTTTCAGGCCCGGTTGATTTTATTCCAGGAGTTACTTTTAATGATGTTAATGGAAACGGAGTTTATGACGATGGTATTGATACAGCTTTAGATACTGCCTATAGTTATCGCGGACAAACTATTGGTGTTCATACAATTCCAGGCGCAATGAATCTGCCAATGTCTTCATTTGTTCAATACATAAACGGCGACCAATTACTTAGAGATCCGGATAATAGAGAACAGGCAAGGAACTATATGCTTGGAAAGAGAATCGATGGTTTAGATGTTGACCCTTGTACTTTTACTTATGGAAAAATGACAGGAGGAGTTGACTGTAATACCGTTGATCCTAAATTTTGGTTTTCTGGTGATCCCGTTGCTAATAATGGTACTGGTTCTGGGTGGATAAGCCTAAAGGGTACCGATTGCCGTCAAATGACAAATACAGGTCCTTTTACACTGAGGAAAAATGAAGAGAAAGAAATCGTTGTTGCTTATGTGGTTGCTCAAGGTACCGATGCTTTGAATTCAGTAACAGTAGCAAAAGCTATTGATGATGGTGCACAAACTATCTTTAACCTTAATTTCCTTGCACCTTCAGCTCCACCAGCACCCGAAGTTATTACAGAAAGCAATGAGGATTTTATTGATTTAAGTTGGTCAACTTTCGATCAGTTGAAATATAAAAGCAAATCCTCAACCTGGGATGTAAAATTTGGTGGTTTTAATATTTATGCACTACAGACATTTAATACATCAGATCAGATCAACAATCAACCTAATAGTAAATTGATTGGTAGATATCAGGTAAAAGATTTTGTAAATAATCTATATGCTAAAGACGGAGCTACCGGGGCAATTGAAATACTATATGAAGCTGCTCCATCATCAAATCTTTTGGATACAAATATTTATAAAGATCCTGAGTTAGGAAGAATCAGATTTAGAATTACTAAAGATCCTTTTACAAACGGTAATCTTATAAAAGGTAAACCATATTATTTCCTTGTTACTTCTTATGGAGTTAATTATGACTCTACAGCCTTAATAAATAAAGATGGTGGGGCTTATGGAAGTTATGGTAATTATTATTTATCAGATCAAACTTTTGTTCAGGCAGTTGAAAATCCTAAAGCTCTTAATTTGGTTAAATCTATTATTATGGGTGAAGATATTTACAGACCTCCAGTTGAGCTTCAGGAAATCAGTGGCAATAATGGACCGGCAAAAGGCAAAATGCAGCTTGATATTGTTGAGAAGCATAATCTTACCGGTGATACATATAATGTTAGTTTTTTCCAGGATAAATCAACCGAAAAGTTTTCTTCATTCTGGAAGCTAACTAATAAAACTACTAATTCAGTTCTTTTAGATTCAGCAAAATTCTATTTGTACAATAATAACGGAGTTAATTTTCAGACTACAGACGGATTTATAGTTAAGCTACAGGAAAAAGTTCCTAAACTTGGCAAATTAACTGCCTCGACTTCAACTACTTGGTATAGTTCAGATACCACAAAGACTTATTTTAATTATTTAGCAAATAATATCCTTGACGGACAGAAACTTGCAAAAATGCCCGGCTCACTATCAAATTTAAATACTAAGATTGTATCAGCATTTGATCTTAGAAATGTTGAATTAAGATTTGGTGAGCAAGGGAAAGCATACAGGTACTTAGTTGGTTTTGTTGGATCTAATCCGCCAACAAGAAGAGGCAGCTATGTTTATGCTGAAGGCGTAACAAGTAATAATCCATCTGTTCCTGCTAATCTTATTCCTCAAATTGGAAAAATTGGTCAGGGATTTGTTGATGTACCATTTACTGCATGGGTTAAAGATGATGCTTATGGTGAAAGTAAGCAACTTGCAGTAGGATTTTTGGAACGAGTTCAAAATGATGGTGGTAATCCTGATGGTATTTGGGATCCAGGTATCAATATTGAATCTAGTGCTGAATTTATTTTTATTTTTAATTCTCCATACGACCCGAATGGTAATCAGCAGGAGTATAAAGGTAATTTTCCAGCCTCAAGTGAAGTTTGGGCTGATTTGAAAGGCTATACTATTCCGACGGATGCAAATGCAACTCAAACTCAAAGAGATATTGCACTGTCACCCTACTTCAATACTTTATATGTTGTTAGTATTCAAAAGAAAGATAGCGTTTCAAATTATTCAGCCGGAGATAAGTTTACAATTCCAGTAACAACTTATCCATATTCATCACTTGATGAATTTGAATTTACAACTGCTGTTGATGGGGCATTGACTGAAGATCAGGAAAGATCACTTTTTGACAAGGTTAATGTTTTCCCAAATCCAATGTATGGTTATAATCCTTATACAGCTTACAATGGTTTAGCAGCTGATGATCCATTTGTAACTTTTACAAATTTACCAAATGAGGAAGTAACAATTAAAATTTATTCCTTGTCTGGTCAATTATTAAATACTCTGGTCAAAGACCCTGCATCTACCTCTCCATTTTTATCCTGGAACTTACAGAATGAAGCTGGATTGAGAGTTGCATCAGGTTTATATCTGGCAATTGTTTCTTCACCTAAATACGGCGATAAAGTACTGAAGTTCTCGATTATTATGCCGCAAAAACAATTACCAAGATTTTAAGCATTCGTTTTTAGAAATGTAATCAATGAATGCATTTATTTAACATATTGGAGTTTTAAAATGAAAAATAATTTAATTCTATTATTTATCGTTCTCTTCAGTATATCATTATACTCAGGAGACAAGTCAAGAAAGGGTACCAACGGTGCAGACCAGTTACTTGTACCAGTAGGTGCCCGTAGTATAGCAACCAGCGGGGCATTTGTTGCTAATGTAGTGGGATTGGAAGCTATATATTATAATCCTGCCGGATTAGATATTAACCAGAGAACAGAGGCAATGTTTAGTTTTATGAATTATGTTGCAGATATCAATTTATCATATTTTGCTATTGGTACACAACTTGGAGATTTGGGCTCAATCGCAGTAAGCTTTAAGTCTTTTGATTTTGGAGATATTCCTGTTACTACCAATGAATTTCCTGATGGTACAGGCTACACATATTCTCCAAGCTTTATGACTATAGGTTTAACTTATTCTAAAGTTTTAACCGACAGAGTTTCAATCGGAACAAACTTAAAGCTGATTAGCGAAAGTATTGGTAATACAAATGCAAATGGTTTTGCTATCGATGCCGGTGTTCAATATAAATTTACTGATCAGCTCTCAATCGGAGCAGCTATTCATAATATTGGTCCAAATATGGTCTATGGCGGTCAGGATTTACGAGTTCAAACAGGTGTTCCAAATTCTGTTATTGGCGCTCCCAATGGTACCTATGAAGTAGTTGCTGAAGAATTCCAGATACCTAGTTATTTTCAGTTGAGTTTGGCTTATAGAGAATCCTTTGACGAACAGAATATGTTGAATTTTGCCAGTTCTTTTACTGCAAATAACTCATTAGAAGATGCCTTCAATTTTGGGTTAGAGTACGGTTACATGAACACTTTTTTCCTTAGAGGCGGCTACCAGTTACTTACTGAAAATACTAAAAAATCAATATACGGATTTACAGCTGGTGCTGGTATAAATTATGACTTTTCCGATATTGGTGTTTCATTTGACTATGCTTACAGGGATGTAAAGGAGTTCCCAACTTCTAATCATATTTTCACTGTAAAATTGTCTTTTCAATAACAGAAACATAGTGTAAATTTAAAGCGTCTATTAGTAACAATAGACGCTTTTTTATTTAATATAGAAAAAAACTGAATGAAGAAAATTTTTATCGCTTTTGCACTTTTAACATCTTTAAGTTTATCTCAGTCTAACTTTGATTTTGAATTTGATTATGCTCAATTCGGATATGACTCAAGCTCTAATTTTTTAGAGCTTTATTATTCGTTTAATCAGGCATCATTAAATATCAGCAGTGAAAACTCTCACACAAATCTTCAGGGGCTATTAAAAATTTTTATTAAGAATACTGAGACAGAAGATACATTGGTCTTTAATCAATGGAAGGTTCAACATGAAATTGACACCAGTCTTGAATCAAACCAGATGCTTGTTGGTACATTAGGTTTTATTGTTCCTAAAGGTAATTACCAATGTCAGATAACAGGAAGTGATTTAACTGATATTTCAAAATCAAGAGTTATTTCTGAAGAGATCAAGATTATTCCTTTTCTACATAAAGATTTAAGTATCAGTGATATACAACTTGCTTCTAAAATGATTCAGGGGAGTGAGAATAAAACATCAATATTTTATAAAAATTCTTATGAAGTTATCCCTATTCCAAATTTAGTCTTTGGCAAATTACAACCTGTATTATTCTTTTATATTGAGATTTATAACCTCCAGTCTGAGTTATTAAAAAGTCCGCAAATTAAAATGAACCAGATGTTGTATAACAGCCGCGGAAAACTTGTTAAAGAAAAGCATAAATATTTTTTAAGAAATTCTGACAGCCGGGTAGAAGTCGGATCACAGATTTTAACAACATATCCCACTGATGCTTATACTTTAGTTATCTCATTGATAGACAGTGCGGCAAATATCGGAGTATCAACAGCTAAAAAGTTTTTTGTGTATAATCCTGATATTACGGTTGAAGACTCATTTGAAATTTCAACTACTTCTGTTTTGAGTTCAGCATTTGGTTCTATGTCTGAAGAGGAACTTGATGATCTGTTTGATAAGTCCAGATATATCGCAAGTAAAAATGATCTGGAAAAATATGTTAAGTTAAGTAATATTGACGGTAAAAGAGAATTTATGTATGAATTTTGGAAAGCAAAAGATGATAACTCATCTCTGCCGCAAAATGAATATTTTAGACAGTATTTACAGCGTGTTGCCCTTAGTAACGAAAGGTTTACTTCTATGGGTAAACCTGGATGGAAAACCGACAGAGGAAGAATTTATTTGCTTTATGGTGAACCGACAGAAATTGAAAGATATCCGAATCAGTTAGAATCAAGACCTTACGAAATTTGGCATTATACTGAAATAGAAGGCGGTATATATTTTATCTTCGGTGACCTGACAGGTTTTTCTGATTATACATTGATTAACTCTACTAAACGTGGAGAGTTAAGAGATGATAACTGGTTAAGGCGGATTACAATCAGATAAAATAATTTAATTATTCTCCGGCTTTTGCTATTGGGTTTTATTAGATATTCTCACCAACATATCTTTTCATTTATTATTTTTAAGCTAGTAAGAAAATAGAATAATGAAAAATAGGATTGAGTACATATTATTTTTGGCTTTAAGTTATCTGTGCTGCATAATTGGATTAAAGAGATCGCATAAAACTGCAAAGATAATGGCTTACCTGTTTTTCTATCTAATCCCGATCAGAAAAGATGTAGTAATTGATAATCTTACCAAAGCTTTCCCTGAAAAATCGGAAAAAGAAATCAGAAAAATAGCTTTTGGTACTTTTCATAGTTTTTTTATTACACTTGTTGAGATTTTATATTTACCCTGGACAACAGAAAAACTATTGAATGATATAGTTGAGTTTTACAATCTGGATGTTTTTGAAAAGAAATATCTTGAAAATAATGGATTGATAGTTCTTTCAGCACATTTTGGTAATTGGGAATATTGTGCATTAGCAGGAGGATTAAAAACACATAGAAAATTCTCTGTTATTGTAAAGCCCCAGCGAAATCAGCTAGTTAATGACTGGATGAATAAAGTAAGGACTAAATGGAATAATGAAGTTGTTACACTTGGAGTTTCTATAAGAAATGTATATGCAGTGCTGATGAAGAAAGAGATTGTTGCAATGGTAGCTGATCAAAGAGGTCCTGAAGAAAGTATTAAACTTGATTTTTTTGGAAGAAAGACTTCTGTTTATACCGGACCTGCAGTTCTTTCATTAAAAATGAATACACCTTTAATTATCGGGATTGCTGTAAGACAGCCTGATTTCCGATATAAAATAGCTCTTGAAGAAATTAGCAGAGATAATTTGCCAGAAAACTACGAAGAAAAAATTATTGAACTTTCTAGACGAATGTTAGAATATCTTGAGAACTACATAAGAAGATATCCTGAACAATGGTTTTGGATGCACAGGCGTTGGAAACATTAAATGACAGAAAAACAGAAAATATTATTTATTCAAACAGCATTCCCCGGTGATGCAATTCTAACACTGCCGGCATTGCAGATACTTAAACAATCTAATCCCGATTGTTTGATTGATGTGTTGTGCATCCCAAATACAAAAGAAATATTTGAATCCTCTGAATCAGTTGACAATGTAATTGTATTGGATAAAAAAGGGAAACATAAGTCAATTTTTAAAACATTAAAATTCTCAGATGAATTGTCTAAAAACAATTATTGTAGAGTTTACTCGGCACATAGATCTTTTAGGACAGCTTTGATTGTGTTGAACTTACGGGTTAAGGATTCATTTGGATTCGATAATTCCTCCTTGATGCATGTTTATAAAAACCTTGTGCCGTATCATTTAAGTAAACATGAAGTTCAAAGAAATCTTGATCTTATAGGTTATAAGTATGATAATGTAAACTGGAAAATAAAACCAATAGTTAAAACCACTGCAGAGAAAAAGGAAAAAGTAAGAGAATTTATTTTAAGTAACGAACTTAGTAGTGGATTTATTGCCGTTGCGCCGGCAAGTATCTGGAATACAAAAATGTATCCTGCTGAATCATATATTAAGATAATTAATTATTTGATTGACAAAGAAAACAAAGTCGTGCTTATCGGGAGTAAAGATGAGCATGAATACCTTCAAACGATTTCTGATAAATGCAGTAAAAATGTTGTAAACGCCGCTGGAAAATTTTCTATTGTTGAGAGCATTGAGTTAATTAAAAGTGCAAAACTTCTAATCAGTAATGACAGCGCTCCAACACATATGGGTATGGCGGCAGGGATAAAAACTTTAACAATTTATTGCTCTACAATCCCTGGATTTGGGTTTTATCCGTATTCAGAAAATTCTGATTATCTTAGTTATGACGATTTAAAATGTAAACCCTGTGGCATACACGGTTATAAAAAATGCCCGATTAAAACATTTGATTGTGGAAAAAAGCTAAAACCAGATTTGATTATTAAGAAAATTGAGGAGATGTTGATTGGAAGACATTAAGGTGCCGGAGTTAATTAAAATTGATGAAAATTTGGACTCAGCCGTATTATATGCGAGTGAACTTTATTTAAGCGGATCAATATTTATATACCCAACTGATACTATATATGGTTTTGGCGGAAATCCCTTTAATGAAGAAACAATTGCAAGAATCAGTAAGGTTAAAGGTAAAAAAAATTGGCGCAGGTACATCTTTTTAATATCCGATATTGAGATACTGAAAAATTATGCTGAAATAAGTTCCGAACGTTATCTTGATTTTCTATTATCAATTTGGCCAAACCCTGTTTCTGTTATATTGAAGTTTAACCGCAAATATCAGGAAATTTTTAAATCTGAAACCGGTGCTTTTAGAATTCCTAATAACAGATTCTGTAGCAAACTGCTTTCGGAATTGAAGATGCCGCTAATATCTACCAGTGTAAACAGAACCGGTGCAGAACCTATGATTGATCCGACAATGATTATTCAGGAGTTTGCAAATGAAGTGGACGCGATATTTTATTCTGATAATAAATCATTTTTTGAAGCCTCAACATTAATTGATCTTACGACTGATGACCCCAAATTGGTTAGAGAAGGTAGAATAAAATTTGTAGATTTAATTAAAAGATTAAGTTAATTGCTTATGGAATTATGAAATCTCTGAAAAAAATAAAAAAATTTTCATTACTTATTGTTCCCGAAGAAACTTCTAACGCACCTAAATCATTCAAGATTAGTTCTTCAAAACTTATCGCAGCAGTTATTATTTATACATTTGTTGTATTCTTGCTTGGATTTTATGTTATCAGCTACACGCCATTAAACGAAATACTTCTGCCTTATTCGTTAAGACTAACAGATTCTGATAAAAAGAAAGTTGATATATTAAATAATAAAGTCATTTTGCTGGCAAAAGAAATAGAAGCACTTAAATCAGTAAACAGCAGATTAAAATTTGCAATAATGCTTGGTGATTCTTCTTTATTTAAAGATGAAATCAAACATAAAGATTCTGTAAAAACAATACCTAAACAGGGTGATTTATTTGCAGTTGTTTCAAAGATAATTTCTGATTTATTCTACAGGCAGGAAAAAGATATTTATTTTATAAGACCAGTAACAGGAATTGTTTCAAACAAATTTAATCCTGAAGCAGGTCATTACGGATTTGACTTCGCTCTAAAGGAAAATACTCCTGTTTATGCTTCATCAGGCGGTTATATTGTTTTTGCTGATTATTCACCAATGTATGGTTATACAATAATTATAAATCATCCTGAAGATTATGTTACAAAGTATATGCATTGTGCTTTGCTCGTAAAAAAAGAAGGAGAGATTGTTAAACAAGGAGAATTAATCGCTTTGAGCGGAAACTCAGGTACTCAGTCTTCAGGACCGCATCTGCATTTCGAAATTTGGAAGGATGGTAAAGCAATTAATCCGGAAAGGGTTTTAATTAATTTTTAGGAGTGATATTTGAAAACTAAATCAATCGGGAGTTCTATGGAAGAAGTAACAATTATTAGCAGTGGAGTTGTTATCGATGGTAAAGTTACCAGTAATGGAAATGTGAGGGTGGATGGATCTGTTAAAGGTGACATCACTGCTCAAGGTAACCTGACTGTGGGTGAACACGGGACAATTCAAGGGCAATTAACCGGAGAAACTGTATCAATTGGTGGTAAAGTTGAAGGTACAGTAAATGCCAAAGAAAAATTAGTTCTTGAAACTAAAGCAGTGCTTAAAGGGGATTTAATTACTAAAATACTTGTTGTTGAGGCTGGAGCTGTTTTTGAAGGCAGAAGTTCTATGAGTTCTAACTCAACTTTCAAACCCGTTAATAAAGGAGATTAGAAATGCAAAAACCGGATGAAAATTCCGGCTTTGCAAAATCCATTAGGGAAGCTGGACCTTATCTGGGTCTTGGATTACAACTTGCCATAACAGTTGTAGCTATGGTTCTTTTTGGCAGTTGGCTGGATGGTAAATTTGATAAAGGATATCTTTTTACATTACTCGGTGGAATACTTGGAATATCCATTGGCATCTACAACCTGATCAAAACAGTAAATGATTTAGAAAAAAGGCGTAATGATGCTAAAAAAAAATAGAATTCTGGTTTTATTGCTAAGTTTACCAATTATTTCATTTGTATTGATTGTAATTCTTTATTTCTTAAATCATTTAAATGACCAACTGTTTTTGAGCATTTTATGGGGTTTTTCAATCTCTACTCTTAATTTATTGTTAGGGCTGTTAAATATTAGAATTGGATTACATAAAAGCGATAAAACTTTTTTAATTGTCGTTTTTGGCGGTTTGGTTTTTAGGTTATTTCTTATGTTAGGACTAATCATAATAGCACTAAAAATCTTGTTTGTTAGCCTCAATTCTTTTATCTTTACAACCTTTATTTACTATTTCTACTATCTGATGGTAGAAATTTTTGTATTAACACTTAATAAGAATTTTATAATCAAAACCAGGAAATGATAGATTCGACAACTGCAGTAATATCAGTTGACAGCGTAAAAACTGTTCACTCAGAATCAGGTAGTGATTGGATTTTACATCACGTTATGGATGGAAATTATCTGGATTTCTCTCCAATGGGTAAAATCTATCTGCCTCATTTGCAATTGTTTGGATTGGATATTTCTATTACCCGGCATGTTCTTTTTATGTGGTTAGGCGCAATTCTATTATTTATTGTTATGACGAGAATTGCTAAAGCTTATAAAGCCTCTGTAATTCCAAAAGGATTTACCAACTTTTGGGAGGTATTTATTCTTTTTGTTAGAGATGAAATTGCAAGACCAACAATCGGAAAAGGTTTCGAAAAATTCCTGCCTTATTTATTAACTGTTTTCTTTTTTATACTATTTGGAAATTTCTTAGGGCTGATTCCATTCTCTGCTACATTTACAAGTAATATATCTGTAACTGCTACAATGGCAATTTTTACATTTCTTGTGTTTATATTTGGTGGAGTAAGAAGTAACGGGTTATTTGGTTATTTCAAGGGATTGATTCCGCACGGAGTTCCGATTTTCCTTTTGCCCATTATGGCAGTTGTTGAGTTGTTAGGATTATTTACAAAACCATTTGCATTAGCTATTCGTCTTTTTGCTAATATGACAGCTGGGCATATTGTTATTTACGCTTTAATAAGTTTAATATTTGTAATGCAAAGTATCGGCTGGGCTGGGCTGGCAGTTCCATTAGCTTTATTTATTTACATGCTTGAAATTTTAGTTGCCTTAATACAGGCTTATATATTTACAATGCTATCTTCCTTATTTATAGGGATGGCAGTTCATCAGGATCATTAAACATAAACTATAAACAAAAAATATAATTAAGGAGAATATAAATGGACTTTGCATATTTGGCTGCCGGATTTGGTGCCGCTATTACAATTCTTGGTGGTGCATTTGGTATTGGTAAACTTGCTGCTGCAGCTATGGATGCAAGCGGAAGACAGCCGGAAGCTGCTGGTGCAATTAGAACATCTATGATCATTGCTGCGGCATTGATTGAAGGTATTTCTTTATTCGCATTAGTTATCTGCTTTATCTTAGCTGGTAAATAATAATTAAATGGAGTGATATTTCACTCCAGTTATTTTAACCAAATAATAAATATAAATATGATTGCAAATATATTATTTGCTGTTATTGCCTTGATTGTATCTGAAGGTGAAAGTGCTGAAGGTGGACTGCTTTCTGTTAATGGCGGATTAGCATTTTGGACTGTAGTTACTTTTCTACTTCTTGTTTTACTGCTTTCCAAATTTGCCTGGAAGCCTATTCTTTCTGCATTAAAACAAAGAGAAGATGCTATCAAAGATTCATTAGAGCAAGCAGATAAAGCTAAAGAAGAAGCAAAGAAAATTCTTGCTGAAAATCAGAATAATCTGGCAAAAGCAGAGGAAGAATCAAAAAAGATTATCGAACAGAGCAGACAATTTGCCGAGAATCTGAAAGAACAGATGTTGAAGGAAAGTAAAGAACAGGCTCAAAAACTTATCGCTGATGCTGCTGAAGAGATTGAAAGAAAGAAAAATGCTGCATTTGATGAATTGAAAAATCAAATTGCAGATATTTCGATTAAAGCTGCTGAAAAGCTCTTGAAAGAGAACCTTGATGCAGAAAAAAATAAAAAATTGGTTGATAAATACATCAGCGATATATCTAAGAACTAAGTATGGCTTCATCTAAAGTTGCAATAAGATATTCCAAGTCCTTCATTGATACTTCAATCGAAAAAAATATTCTCGATAAAGTTGCTAAGGATTTTGAGTTTGTTGCCAGTACATTCGAGAGCAGTGCTGATTTATTAAGAGCAATTAAAAGTCCTGTTATAAAAAGTGAAACAAAGAAGAATATCCTTACTGAAGTTTTTAGTAACAGGATTAGTAAAGATTCATTAGATTTTATTTCTTTTGTAATTACTAAGGGCAGAGAAGAGATATTAGTTGATATTCTGAAAGCTTTTGAATCATTAAAAGATAAGCATGTTGGGGTTGTAAAAGTTGATGTTACAACTGCCTTTGATTTATCAGATGATCAAAAGCAACAGCTACAGCAAAAGTTTGGATCCTATTTAAAGGTAAAAGCAATATTAACATATAAGGTTGATAAGAATTTAATCGGTGGATTTGTTGCCAGAGTTGGTGATACAGTTTATAATGCATCAATTGTTCATCAACTGGGATTGCTAAAAAAAGAATTTTTACAAGGTAGTACTACATTAAATTAAACTAAGGAATTTTATAAAGGAAATTGCAAATGGCAGAAGTTAGACCTGATGAAGTATCTGCAATATTAAGAAAACAACTTTCAGGATTCGAAAGTGAAGTTGATATTTATGATGTTGGAACCGTTTTACAGGTTGGTGATGGCATTGCCCGTGTCTATGGGCTTTCACAAGTTATGGCTAGTGAATTAGTTGAATTCCCAAATGATGTTTTCGGAATGGTATTAAACCTTGAAGAAGACAGCGTTGGCTGCGTATTATTTGGTGATACAACTCTTGTTAAAGAAGGTGATACAGTAAAAAGAACAAAAAGAGTTGCTTCCATGCCTGTCGGTGATGCAATGCTTGGACGGGTTATTACTCCACTTGGAATTCCGATTGATGGTAAAGGAACAATTAACACTTCAAAGTTTTTACCGATTGAAAGAAAAGCACTCGGTGTTATTCAAAGGCAGCCTGTTAAGGAACCATTACAAACGGGTATTGCTGCGGTTGATTCTATGATCCCTATTGGAAGAGGACAAAGAGAATTAATCATCGGTGATAGACAAACAGGTAAAACTGCAGTTGCTATTGATGCAATTATTAATCAGAAATATACTCATACCCAAGAAGCAAAATCACTTGGCATTGAACCAGTTTATTGTGTATATGTAGCGGTCGGACAAAAGGAATCAACAGTGGCACAAGTTGTTGCTAAGCTGGAAGAAAATGGTGCAATGGCTTACACAACAGTTATTTCTGCAGCCGCTTCAGAACCAGCTCCTTTACAGTTTATTGCACCTTATTCAGGCGCAACTTTAGGCGAGTATTTCAGAGATAATGGTAAACACTCACTTTGCATTTATGATGATCTTTCAAAACAAGCGCAAGCATACAGAGAACTTTCTTTATTGTTGAGAAGACCGCCCGGACGTGAAGCATATCCCGGCGATGTTTTCTATCTTCACTCAAGACTGCTTGAAAGAGCTTCAAAGTTAAGTAATGAAGAAGGCGGCGGAAGCTTAACTGCATTGCCGATTATTGAAACTCAGCAAGGTGACGTATCAGCATATATTCCTACAAATGTAATTTCTATTACTGATGGTCAGATTTATTTGGAATCTAATTTATTTAATGCTGGTATCAGACCCGCAATAAATGTTGGTATTTCTGTTTCGCGTGTTGGCGGTAATGCACAAATAAAAGCAATGAAAAAAGTTGCCGGAAGTTTGAAATTAGACCTCGCACAGTACAGGGAGTTGGAAGCATTTGCAAAATTTGGTTCTGATCTTGATAAAGCCACACAAAAAACATTAGCTAAAGGTGCAAGATTAGTTGAATTGTTAAAACAAGGACAATACTCTCCTGTACCGGTTGAGAAGCAGGTGGTTGCACTTTATTTTGGTACAAAAGGATTTATGGACGATATACCTGTTAAAGATGTTAAACGGTTTGAAAAAGAAGTTCTGGAATTTATTGATGTAAAGTATAAATCAATTTTTGAATCTATAAAAAAGGATAAAGATATCAGTAAAGATACTGATGAGTTATTACAGAAAGCAGGGAAAGAATTTCTTTCTGTATTCAAATAGAAGCATCAAAGATAAATGGCTACTTTAAGAGATATAAAGCTTAGAATAATAGGTGTTAAAAGCACTCAGAAGATTACTAAAGCAATGAAGATGGTTGCTGCTGCAAAATTACGCCGTGCAACAGAATCTATATTAAATGCACGACCCTATTCTAAGAAAATATCAACACTGCTCTCGCATTTGGTTACTGAGGAAGACAGAAGTTTAAATCCTTTATTTTTTCAAAGAGAAGTTAAAAATGTTGCTATTGTAGTTGTTACTGCCGATCGTGGACTTTGTGGAGCTTTTAATACCAATATCATTAAAGAAGCCATCAGATATATTGAAGAAGAAGTTAACAACTCTAACAAAAATTATTCACTTTATTGTCTTGGCAAAAAAGGTTCTGATTATTTCAGTAAAAGGAATTATAATATTGGTCATACATTCCCGGGTATATTCTCACAGCTTAATTACGCTGTTGCACAAAATTTAGTCAACGAGCTGATTGCTAAGTATTCAGATGGTACAATAGATAAAGTAATTTTGATTTTTAATGAGTTTAAATCAATAATTCAACAAAAAATAGTTGTTGAACAGTTTCTGCCAATTGAAGCCCCAGAGAAAGAAAAATCGGATAAATATGAAACTGAAAACTATATCTTGGAACCAGACCAAAAGTCAATATTCAATTATTTGATGCCCAAACATCTTAAAGCTCAGATGTGGAGAGTGTTGTTGGAATCAAACGCTTCTGAATTTGCGGCAAGAATGACAGCAATGGATAACGCAACAACCAATGCTAAAGAATTAATCAGAACTTTAAGTCTTACTTATAATAGTAAACGTCAAGCTGCTATTACCACAGAAATTCTTGAGATTGTATCCGGTGCCAATGCACTGAAAGAAAGTTAATTTACCTTATACTTTGAATCGTTGAAGTTATGTTTGAAGAATTGTCTATAAAATTAGAATCGGCATTAAAAAAAGTTACCGGACAAGGTAAGCTAACCGAAGCTAATATTTCTGATACTTTGCGTGACATCAGAAGAATTCTTCTTGATGCGGATGTTAATTTTAAAGTAGCAAAAGAATTTATTGAAAATGTAAAAGTAAAAGCTCTGGGTAAAGAAGTTCTTGCTTCTATTTCTCCTGGGCAGCTTATTACTAAAATTATTTATGACGAGCTAACTGAATTACTTGGTGGTGGAAACAAAGAGTTACAATTAAATCCGGCTGGAATTACTACCTTGATGGTGGTGGGTCTTCAAGGTTCCGGTAAAACTACTTTTTGCGGAAAGCTTGCTAAAAGATTAAATGAACATAAAAGAAAAGTTCTGTTGGTTGCTGCCGATATCTACAGACCAGCAGCAATAGAACAATTAAAGCTTTTGGGTAAGCAGATAGATGTTGAAGTATTTTCACTTGAAGAAAAAGACGCAAAGAAAGTTGCCGTTGATTCGGTTAAGTTTGCAAAAGAGAAAAATATAAACACTGTTATCATTGATACTGCCGGCAGATTACACATTGATGAACAAATGATGCAGGAAGTATCAGATATAAAAAATCTCGTCAACCCAACTGAAACTTTGTTTGTCGTTGATTCAATGGCAGGACAAGATGCTGTTAATTCAGCTAAAGCTTTCAATGAAACTGTAAATTTTGATGGGATTGTCCTTACAAAACTTGATGGAGATTCGCGGGGCGGTGCTGCTCTGTCAATTAGGTCGGTAGTTGGTAAACCTATTAAGTTTATAAGTAACGGCGAAAAATTAGATAATCTGGAGGCATTTTTTCCGGAAAGATTAGCATCCCGGATATTGGGAAAAGGGGATGTGGTCTCTTTGGTAGAAAAAGCTCAGGCATCGTTTGAGGAATTTGAAGCAGAGAAACTTGAAGAAAAACTTCGTAAAAATAAATTTGATTTTGATGATTTTCTTAAGCAAATTAAAGTCATCAAGAAAATGGGTTCTTTATCTTCTTTAATCGGAATGATTCCCGGAGTCGGATCAAAGATAAAAAATTCTCAAATAGATGATAAAGCTTTGGTTAAAGTTGAAGCGATTATAAACTCGATGACAAAAGAAGAAAGAACCACTCCAAAGGTTTTAAATGGCAATAGGCGCAAAAGAATTGCCAGGGGAAGCGGAACATCAATTCAGGATGTTAACCGGTTAATAAAGCAGTTTAGTGAAATGCAGAGAATGATGAGTACTTTAAGTAAAAAGGGTATCCCCAGTTCGATGCGTAATTTTAAATTTAATTGATAACAGATATATAATATCCGGAGGTTACTAATTTGGCTGTTAAGTT
The DNA here is from genome assembly GCA_032027145.1 of Ignavibacterium sp. Classification (NCBI taxonomy): domain Bacteria; kingdom Pseudomonadati; phylum Ignavibacteriota; class Ignavibacteria; order Ignavibacteriales; family Ignavibacteriaceae; genus Ignavibacterium; species Ignavibacterium sp. Next base: position 1,927,985 of record JAVSMP010000001.1, read on the forward strand.
AAGATTAAGAAGAATGGGAAAGAAAAAACAACCCATTTATAAAATTGTTGTTGCAGATGCACGATCACCCAGAGACGGAAAGTTTCTTGAAGCTGTTGGGATTTATAATCCGCTTACAAATCCCCACACAATAAATGTCAAGGAAGATAGAGTAAACTATTGGTTAAATGTTGGGGCTCAACCTACAGATACAGTTAAAAGTCTGCTCAGTCAAAAGGGAATAATTCTGAAAAGAGATATTACCCGAAGAAAATTGTCTGAAGAAAAAGCTCAGGCTGAAATTGAAAACTGGCAGAAACTTAAAGAAGCATCAGCGCAAAAGAAAACTGTTAAGAAAAAGAAAAAGGCAGAAAATCAGGAAGCTAAAACTGAAGAGCAGCCTGCAAGCTGATTATTATTATAGACTGAATAAAAGTACAGCAGAAGTTATGGGTGTTGCTTCTGAGTTAGAAATCAATATTATTTATTGAGGCTGTACATAATAACTTATTCACCCAGGTTCATTATAGGAGGCTTCTATTATGAAAGAGTTCGTTGAGTATATTGCAAAACAGCTTGTTGATAGCCCTGATGGTGTTATCGTGGAAGAGAAACTGGCTGAAGAAAAGAAAATTGTCCTTTCTCTTAAAGTCAATGCAGATGATATCGGTAAGGTAATCGGCAAACAAGGTAAAACTGCACAAGCTATGAGAACCCTTTTAACTGCGGTTGCCGCTAAGGAAGGCAAAAGAGCAATATTAGAGATTGAAGATTAATCATTCAGCTTAGAATTGAATGAATTTATTTTAATTGCTGAAATTAGTTCTGCCGGTAAAGATGGCTATGTAAAAGTCCATTCAAAAGCCGGGTTTGACAAATTGTTTGATAAAGTTTCAGAGGTGTATTTAGATTTCTGGAATCAGAAAAAGATTTTTGAAATTGAAGATGTTTCTGCTGGTAAAATATCACTTTATATTAAGTTTAAAAGCTTTGAAGATCAAAGAGATATTTCACTTTTAATTGGCAGAGGTATTTATCTGCAGGCTGATAAACTTAAAGAACTGAATAATGAAACCGGGCTTCTGCCGGATATTATTGGTTATAAAGTTTATCAGAAAGGGTTTTTATCGGGAAGTGTAATTGATGTTTTTCAAGCACCTGCAAACGATGTTATTGTGCTAAGAGATAAAAACGGAAAAGAAATTCTTTTACCGTATGTTCTTTCAGTTTTTGAAAAAATAGATATAGAAAATAAAATTTTAATCCTGAATTCTGATTATGGAGCTGGTATTGATGAGGATTGATATTATTTCGGCAGTGCCTGAACTATTACAGAGTCCGTTAAATACAAGTATCATTAAAAGAGCTCAGGATAAAAAAAAGGTTGATCTTTTTATCCATAATCTGCGTGATTATGCTTTTAATAAGCATAAGCAGATTGATGATAAGCCTTTTGGCGGTGGTGCAGGTATGGTCTTGAAGCCTGAGCCATTTTTTGAATGTATTGATAAGTTGAAATCAGAAATAAAGTATGATCATATAATTTTTACTACTCCTAAAGGTAAATTATTTGATCAGAAATATGCAAACAGATTATCACTATCAAAAAATTTACTGATAATTGCCGGGCACTATAAAGAAATTGATGATAGAGTGCGCGAGTATTTTGCAACTGATGAAATATCAATTGGTAATTATGTGCTTACCGGCGGAGAGCTTCCGGCACTTATAATTACTGATGCAATAATTAGATTGATACCAGGTGTTCTTAATGATAGTGAAGCAGCATTGGACGATTCATTTCAGGATGGTGAAATAATTGAAGCACCATACTATACCCGACCAGCTGATTATCGCGGAATGAAGGTTCCTGAAGTTTTGTTATCAGGCAACGAAAAAGAAATTAAAAAATGGAAAGAAGAACAATCTAAAATCTTAACAGAAAAGTGGAGAAATTATAATAAACGGAGAACGATATGATAGATATAAATAAAATATTACCGGAACAATTAAAGACTGATATACCGGAGTTTAATCCGGGCGATCATATTCGCGTTCAGGTTAGAGTTATCGAAGGAGATAAGGAAAGGTTTCAATCTTTTGAAGGCGATGTTATAAGTATTCGCGGTTCAGGATTAAGTAAAACTTTTACTGTCAGAAAAATGTCAGGTGGTATTGGTGTCGAAAGAATATTCCCCTTTAACTCACCCAAAATTGCCAAAGTAGAAGTGCTTAAACAGGGCGATGTTAGAAGAGCAAAACTTTACTACTTAAGAAATCTCTCAGGTAAGGCTGCAAGAATTAAAAGTAAAAAAGTGTAATTGTAATATTTATCAGCCGCTTTTTAAAGGCGGCTTTTTTATTTATGAAAACCAGTTTATTGCTGCCTTCAAATGTTTATGCCCGTTTGTTTATTTCTGCATTAGAGCTAGATAAAAATTATAATATTAAATTTTATCCTGCTGCATTAATTACACGTAATATATTAACTGATAATTCATCTTTGGGATTGATTCCTTCTCTTGACCTTATAACACATAAAGACCTGTTTATCTCATCGCAGATTGGGATCTCATTTAATGCTTTACTTTCAAATGCTTATATCCATTTTAAGAAAGGACAGCACACAATTCAGAATATTTACCTGGCAGGTGATATTACTTCCAATGAAATTATACTTTCAAAAATTCTCTTTAAAGAACTTTATAATGTTGATATAATACCCGAGATACTGAACGAAAATCAATTTAATGATAATCATATTTTAATTGCCGGAGATGAAAATTTTGAAAAAGAGTTGTTTATTACCGGACTTAGCTTTGCTGAGGAAATGATCGAATTACTTGAAGCCCCGTATGTCAATTTTTTAATTGCATCATCTAATGAGAATTTGATTAAAGAGTTTAATAATAAATTTGTTGATAAATTAAAAACATTTAAATCTAATAACCCTGATCTACTGGATAAGTTTAATGATATTGCAAAAGAATTTATCAGAGTAAATCTTCACCATATTGTCTTTGATTTTGAACAGCAGGATATTGAAGGAATCAAATTGTTAATACAGCTACCATATCTCCACGGCATAGTGAAAGATATGGTAGATATAAAATTTATCTGAATTATTTTAAAAGGATCATTTTTCTTGTTTGTGTAAACGCACCCGCCTTTAACTGATAATAATATACTCCACTTGGTAATGTAGAATTTGTTGTGTAAAGTATAGAGTGATTACCGGCTTCGTAATATCCATCAATTATCGTTTCAATTTCTTTTCCTAATACATTAAAAAGTTTTATTGACAGCCAACCTGCTGCTGCTGTCTGCCAGTTTATAGTTGTATTCGGATTAAATGGATTAGGATAGTTTTGACTTAAAGAATAATTGTATAAAACCGGATCATCAGACATGCTTGTTGCTGAATTCCATCCAGCAAGCCTTGACCAGAGCCACCAGGCTGCATAAGCTTTTAAATTTCCGTTTAGTGGTTTGCTATGAGCTGCTGAACAATTATACCAGTGAACATTTAGAGTATGAGAGTTCTGCCAGTCTGTTGCCCAGTTTTTATCAAGACTTCCGTTTCCATCACTGTCATAATCGCAATTATCATTTGCATTTTTATTTAAATAATAATTTCCATCGGGGTCATAAGATTCAATGTCTGCAAAATCATAAAGAATTTTATTGTTGTTAATACAATAATTTCTTATTTGTTCGTTCCTTTGATTAAGATTTCCGTTAACACCGCTTCCATCAAGATGCCCGGTCATATAAACAAACTTAACATTTGGATAATCTGTTTCTAAGCCATTCATAAGATTAAGATAAGTATTGATATCAGCCTGAGTTGCACTACTTACTTGTCCGCACCAGCTCCATATAACAACATTCACATCACTGTTGGATGGATTATTTAAATAATCTCTGGTTGCCGAAGCCCAGGCTGTTCTGTTTGGGTTACCAAGATCAGAAGCACCGCTGAAAGCATAATCATCAATATCTAATGCTCCGTTTGAACCGCCTTCATTAAAAGCATATTGATTTCCTTTCCAATTCTTTAGTCCTTCCATTCCTGTGATTAACTGACTTCCGTGAGATGTATGTCCATAAGCAATATGAAGTTTTGCTTTTGCAGAGTCAATCCAGTTAGTTGGAATGATTGAAAGCTTTGCAGAGTTGTGATTTGCAATTATTGCATTTTGTGAAAATGTATAACTGACAAAAATAATTGATAGTACTATTGTGTATAAATATTTTTTCATTTTTACCTCAAAAGAATTTTTAATAATTAAGACAAATCATATACCAGCAGTGATTTTTTTTATTTAAAGTATTTAAGTTCAAAATTGTTTATGAATCTGTTAAAAATAGGTATTAAAAGATTGCGGGTTATCAAGTATAAAGGTTGGTTAAGTATTATTTTCAAAACTTGAGAAATAATTGTTTAGTCAATATTGGCGGGTAATAAATACTAATGAATAGTAAATAAAAAAGGCGACTTGAAGTCGCCTATTATTAAATTAGATTTCAACCTGACTAACACTTATCAGATCCGGATTTTCATTCATTTTTTTAAGCATACTATCAGTTGCGGCATCCTTTAATTTCATAGTGCAGCTGGCAGCAATTGCACCATCAAAGATCACGTTTTCAATTTCTTCAACATTAATATTTCCAGCTTTCAGAAGTTCAAGCACACCTGCTAAAACACCCGGTTTATCAAAATGCTTAACGACAAGCTGATATTTTGCCGGTGATTTTTTAATTCTGTTAACCCAGTTTCTGATTACTCCTGAATTAATAAAATCGTTTATAATTCTAACAGTTTCATCTGCAACTGCATCCTGTGCTTGTTCTGTAGAAGCTCCGATATGATGAGTTAGATATACCTTTTTCAGTCCCTGTAGCGGAGTAGTAAAGTCTCCATCTTTTCCTTCGGGTTCGTTATTAAATACATCAAGACCAAGAAAGATTTTTTCTTCTTTTGCAGCTTCAATTAAAGCATCTTCATCAACTACACCAGCTCTTGAAGTATTTATAAAGTAAGCACCTTTTTTCAATTTACTGATCAGGTTCTTGTTTATTAATTTTTTAGTATCCGCAGTTTGTGCAAGATGAACCGATACTATATCAGCTCTTGAGAAAAGATCTTCAAGTGATTGACATTTTTCAACTCCTAACAGCTCAGCTTTCTCATTTGTCAGAGAACGGGACCAGGCAATTATATTAATCCCAAAAGATTTTACCCGATTAATTACTTCGATACCTATCTGACCAGTGCCAACAACACCAAGTGTTTTTCCAAACAGACCATCTGCTTTTGAATATTCGGCTTTATTCCATTTCCCATTACGGAAGTCGCTAACATTATCGGCAATTCTTCTATCAATTGCGATCATTAATCCCACTGCAAGCTCTGCTACTGCAATTGAATTCATCCCGGGACAGTTGGCAACATAAACACCTTTTTTATTTGCTGCAGCAATATTGATGTTATTTACTCCGGAACCTGCACGGATTATCAGATTTAATTTATTGGAGTTGTTAATAGCCTCCTCATTAACTACTGTTGAGCGAACGATGATGATATCAACATCCTTACCAGCCTCCGGAATATCTTTTTCGCCAAGTTTTGGATTGTAGATTACTTCCAAATCAAGGTCTTTCATTTGCTGAATGTATTTTTCAGGAAATTTATCTGCTACCAGTACTTTAAGTTTCATTATAGTTTCTCCTTTTATTCTATTTTTTTAACAGCTGAGATTATTCTCAGCTCTTTTTATTATTCGATTAAAATTCAAGTATTAAATGCGTTATCAGGTTAATATTAATTATTGTTCTATGGTTTACCTGGAAACGACTCAACAAATTTTATTTTAATATCCGGAAACGAATCTACAATCTTTATTTTAACATCCGGAAATGATTCTACAATTTGCCACTCACCGCAATCATCAGGAAATGAATTTACAATTTTTACTTTAAGGTCAGGAAATGAATCAACTATCTGAACTTTTATATCGGGAAAACTCTCCACAAATTTAATTTTCCCGTGCAGCGGATAGCCATTATAAGTACAAGATTCAAAATCAATTTTATTTTTATCCTGAGCTATTAATGTTGAATTAAATAAAACAATTGATAGAGTGATAAATAAAATATTTTTTAAAACAATTTTCATTTCATTTTGTCATCCCGCAAAAGGGGGAGTCCATAACTTTACAACAGATTGCTTCTCCCGAAGATTCGGGACCGCAATGACATTTATTTTAACATAGGAATTTTAACATTCCATTTCTTTGCGTTATCAACAGCCTGCTTATAACCAGCATCAGCGTGTCTCATAATGCCCATACCAGGATCATAAGTAAGAACTCTTTCTAATCTTTCTTCAGCTTCCTTTGAACCGTCAGCAACTACTACCATCCCGGCGTGAATAGATTTACCGATACCGACACCGCCGCCGTGATGAACAGAAACCCAGCTTGCACCGCCGATAGCGTTGATTAAAGCATTTAATATCGGCCAGTCTGCAATTGCATCACTGCCGTCAATCATTCCTTCGGTTTCACGGTTTGGCGATGCAACAGAACCGCAATCAAGATGATCTCTTCCGATTACAATTGGTGCTTTTACTTTTCCATCGGCAACGAGTTTATTGAATATCCTTCCCATCTTTGCACGTTCACCATAGCCAAGCCAGCAAATACGAGCAGGTAATCCTTGAAAGTGAACTTTCTTCTGTGCCATATCAATCCAGTTTAATAAAAGTTTATTATCCGGAAAAGTTTCTCTTATTGCCTGATCGGTTACATAAATATCATTTGGATCTCCGCTTAATGCTGCCCATCTGAATGGACCTTTGCCATCACAGAAAAGCGGACGAATAAATTCTGGAACAAAACCCGGAATTTCGAAAGCATTTGTTAAACCGTTTTCCTTTGCTTCGCCGCGGATATTGTTTCCATAATCAAAAGTTATTGAGCCGCGTTTTTGGAACTCCAACATTGCTTCAACATGTTTTACAACAGTTTTACGGGATAGGGCAATATACTTTTCAGGATTTGATTTTCTTAGCTGAAGTGCCTCTTCAAAAGTCATTCCCATAGGCACATAGCCGTTTAACATATCATGTGCGGATGTTTGATCAGTAACAATGTCAGGAGTTATTCCGCGTTTTAATATTTCGTGATGAACTTCGCCTGCATTACCGATTAAACCAACAGAAACTGCATCTCCTTTTTCTTTAGCATCAAGAACAATCTTTAATGCTTCATCAAGATTATCTGTTATAACATCGCAGTAGCCTGTATCAATTCTCTTTTGAATTCTTGAACGGTCAACATCAACTCCAAGGAATGCTGCACCGTTAAATGTAGCTGCAAGCGGCTGAGCTCCGCCCATTCCACCGAGTCCTGCGGTTAAAACAAATTTACCTTTTAAAGAGCCGCCGAAATATTTTTTAGCTGCTTCTGCAAAAGTTTCGTAAGTACCCTGAAGAATACCCTGCGTACCGATATAAATCCAGCTTCCGGCGGTCATTTGTCCATACATAGTTAAACCAAGCTGTTCAAGTCTTCTGAACTCATCCCAGTTAGCCCAATCAGGCACAAGCATCGAGTTGGAGATAATTACTCTGGGCGCATTTGAATAGGTTCTGAAAATTCCGACAGGCTTGCCGGATTGGATTAGTAATGTTTCGTCATTCTCCAGGTTTTTCAAACTTTCGATTATTGCTTCATAAGCATCCCAATTTCTTGCGGCTTTTCCTTTTCCGCCATATACGATTAATTCAGCAGGATTTTCTGCAACATCAGGATGAAGATTATTCATTAACATTCGCATTGCGGCTTCCTGAATCCAGCCTTTGCAGGTAATTTTTGTGCCTATGGGTGCAATTATAGTTTTTTCTTTTGTTGACATTATTTTAATCCTTAAAGTGCTTTTCTAACAGGTTATCATATTGATTATAAAGAGATTTGTAAAGCCATTTTTTAAGAAACCAGCTTTTCTTCATATTCTTTTTCATAAAATCTGAATTCTGTTTTAACTGATTAGTCAATCTTGTTTTTTCATCTTTTGTAAACTTTATTACATCATCACTTTGATTTAGTTTTTCTATAATTGAATTAAATGCTTTTTCTTCGGCGAAAAATTTACTATCACCGGCTACTTGTTTAAGAACCTGTTTACTGAAATTAATGATCAGTTTTTTTTCGTTCTTATCAAATTCAAAATTATAGTTAGTGAACAGTTTTTTCATTTTACCTTTTCAGTTTGTTAAATGATAATATTTTTTCTCTTATTTTCTGATAACCCGGTTTAATTACATTATAAATGTAATGCAGTCTTTCTTTATATGGAATAAATGCTGATTTCATTGAGTTAATTGTGATCTTTTCAAAATCATCAAAACCTAATCCAAAGTATTCGATAGCAGTTAAAAATTCTTTTGTCATAGTTGTATTGCTCATTAATCTGTCATCTGTATTAAGTGTAACACGAAATTTTTCTTTATACAGCATTCCAAAAGGATGGTTTTCTAATTTATCAACTGCTCCGGTGTGCAGGTTAGAAAGCAGACACAATTCAAGCGGAATTCTTTTATCTAAAATATATTGAGCAAGTTCACCAAACTTTACTACATTTTTATTTGAATCGAAAACTATATCTTCAATAAGTCTTGTTGCATGACCAATCCTATGCGCGCCGCACCATTGAATTGCCTGCCAGATAGAATCTTTACCAAATGCTTCTCCTGCGTGAATTGTAATGTTAAAATTTGCTCTTTGAATATATTGGAAAGCTTCAATATGTTTTTTAGGCGGATATCCGCCTTCTTCACCAGCAAGATCAAAACCAACAACGCCATCATTCCTGAAATTAACAGCAAGTTCAGCAATATCAAGAGTGTCTTTCATATTTCTCATTCCGCATAAGATAAGCCCGAAACCAACACCAAAATCTTTTTTTCCTTTTTCCAAACCAGCAAGAACAGCATTAACAGAATCTTCGTAATATAATCCTTTTTGTCTGTGAAATACTGGAGCGAATCTTGTTTCAACATATACGACGCCATCTTTGTGCATATCTTCAATCATTTCATACGCAGTTCGTTCCAATCCTTCTTTTGTCTGCATAACAGCAGTTGTGTGTTCGAATCCTTGTAAGTATTCAACCAGATTTCCTTTATTTGCCCCGCGATAGAACCATTCAGCAAGCTGTTCTGGATTAGTAGTGGGCAGTTTTGTGTACTTAAGATCTCTGGCAAGTTCAATAATTGTTTGAGGTCTCAATCCACCGTCAAGATGATCGTGCAGCAGAACTTTTGGAATTGTTTTGATGATTTCTTCAGTTGTCAAAGTAAACCTTTTTTTTACATCAAAAAATATCCTATTAAGGCTCTAAAATCAATTTAATACAAAATTTAACAGCTATTTTTTAGCTATATATTTTAAAAATTGTTTGTATCTTTGAATCATAAAACTCGACTTTTGAGGAATTAAATAAGTTTAAGACAAAATCGGAGATGAAATGAAAAACTCAAAACTAATTGTAGCTGCATTTTTAATGTTCAGTTTGGTTTTTGTTGGCTATCAGTGCGGATCAACAGAAATTACAAGTGCCAGATTATATATACAGCAGAAAAACTGGGATAAAGCTATAGATGTACTTCAAAAAGAAATCACTAAGAATCCTAAAAGTGATGAAGGCTTCTATCTGATGGGCTATGTTTATGGTGAAAAAGGCAGTTTCAGCGATATGGTTCAGAACTATGATAAATCTTTAGCACTTAGTAAAAATTTTGAAAAGAATATCATTGATTCCAGAAAATATTTTTGGGCACAGTCTTTTAATAAAGGTGTAGGTTTATATCAAAGAGGAGTTAAAACCACAAACAGCGATAGTGCTCAGGTTTTCTTTGATAAATCAATTGCTGAATTTCATTCAGCCATTTTAATTGAACCAGACTCGGGTGATACTTATAAAAATCTTGCTTTTGTGTATTTGAGTAAAGGTGATAATGATGCTGCGGTTGATCCGTTAAAGAAATTAATCGAAAAAGAAAAAGCTCTCGATGGATATAAATTTCTCGGTGAAATATATTACGTAAACGGAACCAATTTGAAAAATCAGGGCGAAGATGCGAAAGCTAAAGAAGAATTCAATAAAGCAATTTCAGTTTTGGAAGAAGGATTGAAACAATATCCAAACCACTCGGATCTGCTGCTTACTTTATCTAATGCCTATATTGGTGCAGACAGAACTAATGAAGCTATTGAACCATTTAAGAAGGGAGTTGAGTCAGATCCTCAAAATAAATACTATCGTTATAATTATGGAGTATTATTGTTAGGCATTGAAGATTTTGCTGGTGCTGAAGAACAATTTAAGAAAGCAGTTGAAATTGATCCTGAATATGATAATGCTATTTATAACCTTGGGGTTACTTACCTTAAGTGGGGAACATATCTTAATAAAAAAGCTGATGAAGAGGGCAAAGTATCAGATGAATATAAAGCTAAATATCAGTTAGCTTTACCTTATTTAGAAAAAGCTGTTCAAATGAAAGAAGCTACTGCACAAACCTGGGAACTTTTAGGAAGAGTTTACTCGGTTCTTGGAATGCAGGAAGAAGCAGCCAACGCTTTCAAAAAGGCTGATGAAATGAGATAAAAAATTATGGATCAAACTAAACAACCACAAGGTCAACAATTAAATATTGAGCTTGGTGAAAAAGAAGCTGAGGGAATTTATTCCAATTTAGCAATCATCTCGCATTCGTCTGCGGAGTTTATTATTGATTTTACCAGAATTGTTCCGGGCATTCCCAAAGCCAAAGTACATAGCAGAATTATTACCACACCGCAGCATGCAAAGATGTTGATGAAAGCTTTGATAGATAATATAGAAAAGTATGAATCAAAGTTTGGTGAGATTAAAATTGATACCGGACAAAATCCAATATATGGTTTTGTTCCACCTAAAAGCGGGGAGAAGGTAAATTGAGTTTACCAGTAAACATTAAAGCCGGTTTAAACACCGGCTTTTTTTGTGAAGATTTATTTCAGTTAAATTGATTACTGACAGCTCATTATTTTCTTGCTCTCCAAAGATTAAGTGCCGCTGCAGCAAGAAAAATAAAATTTGCAAACCAAGCTGTCAGTACTGGGTTTAATGCACCATTCTTCCCGAATGCCTGACTAATCTTCATAAACACTAAATATAGAAATGTAACTAATATGTTCAATCCAACTTGTGAAGCAACACCACCTTTTCTCTTATTAGCAGAAATCGGTAATCCAAACAGCACCACAATAACACTTGTCATAGCAAAAGCAATTCTTGAGTGATATTCAATCAATGTTGATGTAGGATCATTTCCAGCAGCTTGCTGTGACCTTTTCAATTCGTTGAGCTCTGTTAAATTCATTTCTGAAGGTCTTGTTTGTTTTTTGAGAATGTCAGACGGAGAAAAATTCAGATTTTCAATTTCCATACTTGTGAAATACTCAGCTTTTTGCTGTCGTCTAAAAAACTCTCTTTTGATCCCGTTAAAAGCAGTCCAGGTATGTTTAAGCGAATCATACTGCAAGGAAACTGCATCAATCCTTGATGTCATTTGTTTAAGATTATTTGGATCATAATCCTGAATGCTGACTCTGTTTGCCCGGTTTGAATTTACATCAAAAAAAGAAATACTGACAATTCTTTTTTTAGAATCCTGAAAGAAAATATTACTTCCGGCAAAATATAAATTCTTTTTTAAGTATTCCTGTTCAATACTCAGTTTAGTCTTATTTGCCATAGGAACAACAAACCCACTGAAATAAATCGAAAACAAACTGATAAAAAAAGTAGTGATTAAAAACGGCAGCATAAATCTGAACAGACTTACTCCACAGGCTTTAATAGCGGTAAGTTCACTAAGATTAGCAGCTTTACCAGCTGTAAAAAGCGCGGCAAACAAAACTGCTACCGGAGTCATCAGTCTGATTATTTCAGGTGAAAAAACAATATAATAGTGCAATGCAATTAAAGCAGGTACTTTCTGATCAATAAAGTCATCAAGGTTTTCCATTACATCAATAACAATAAAGATTATGGTAAATCCCAGTAAACCGAAAGCAATTGTTTGAATAAACTGTTTAACAAGATATTTATCTAGTATTTTCATTCTCAGTATAAATATCTTTTTGTCTGAAGCGTTTTGGTATTATTAATTTGAGGAAAGTAAAAGTAAGTGTCTTTGTTTCTTTGTTTGTTACGATGATAAGGATAATACCTGAGACTCCAAGTAAAATATTTGCAGCCCACATTCCTATAAATGGTGAAAAGAAACCGCGCTCCGAAAGTTTTTCACCGCCGATTAAAAATGCCCAATAAATAAGAAAGAAAAAAAGACTAATTCCTGCAGCAACTCCAAAGCCTCCTTTTCTAACCATCACACCAAGCGGCGCACCAATTAAAACAAAAATAATACAAGCAACAGGTAAGGCATATTTTTTATAAATCTCAACTTCATATTTTTCTATTTCTCTTTGGGTCCATTCCATCCTGCTAAAACTGGAAAGTAAAGTATTTTTATTTGTTCTTACTTTTTCAATTGACCGGTATAAAGTCAGCTCTTTATTTCTGCCGATGGTGCTCTCAATATTATTTACAACAGATTTTGAAGTATCTATGAAAAAAAGTTTCCTTGAATCTTTTATATACGAATTGTAATTATTTGCTAAAATAACTTTTAAACTATCTGTTATATACTGCATATCCTGTACACTTAATTCTCTTTCTCCTCTGGAAGCAGGTCCTGATTGCTGCAATGAAAACTGATCTCCCTTCATTGTAATCATATGTTTCTCAAATTCGAGTATTCTGTATAAAGTAGTATTCTGAACATCTGATTCGTGGATTTCACCGTGGTAAAGATCCATTATCAGTTTAGAAAGATCCTTAGAGAAAAATATTTTTCCACTGTCTGCCGTAACAACATTTATTTTTGCACCATTTGAGTGATCGTAAATAGTTATATGATAAAGCCAGTTTGTATTTTGGTTGATTGATCTTACAAGTATTGCATAGTTATCAACTTCCTGAGAGAAAAAACCAGGCTCAAGTGATAAAGTTGGTTTTGTACGCGAGATATCACTCATTAAAATTTTAGCCTGATGATTAGCATCCGGCAGTACATCATTATTGAACTGGAAAAGAAGAACTGCCACTGCTACACTTGCAAGCAGAGGAGAAATCATCATTTTGTAAAGACTAACGCCGGATGATTTCATAATTGTTATTTCATTGTTCTGACTCAGACTACCAAAAGCCATTAATGTTGCAACCAGAGAAGCCATCGGAACAACTAATACTACCATCCAGGATAAGTTATAAACGATAAGCTTTACAATAACCCAGCTATCCAATCCTTTCCCAACAAGTCGGTCAGCAAACCTCATAAGAAACTGCAGTAGGAAAATGCATATAAGAGTTACCAGTGAAAAAACAAAAGGTAAAAAATGTGCTTTTAATATGTATCTAAATAAAATCATCAATCAAAGATACTTAAGCAAAAAAAGTTTAACAAGACTGCAGTTTTACTGTAATAATTGCTCTCAAATTATTATTTTTTCAAAGTCAGTTTTCAATTTTTTGTGGTGCTGTTAAAGTTTTTAGGAGCCAATCCGATTTAGATAGTTAGAAAGAAATCATTTTTATAAATATGGTGTTACAAATACTATAATACAAAGTATTTGCTACACTGATATCATATTGGCATCATTGAGTTTAGAAATAGGTAGTAATGTTATTACTGTTCACATTTAAATTATTAATATAAATTCTCAGGAAAGAGAGGAGATATTCAATTGAAAGAAGTAATTGATTATATAGAAAATAATAGGGACAAATATGTAGATGAACTTAAAGATTTTTTAAAAATTCCGAGTATCAGTACACTGCCTGAAAACAATAGTGATATGCAGACTGCTGCAAAATTCGTTGCTGATAAGCTGCAAGCAGCTGGTTTAAGCAGGGTGGAGATATTTCAGACAGAAGGGCATCCTTTGGTTTATGGCGAATGGCTCGGTGCTCCGGGAAAACCAACAGTACTGATTTACGGACATTATGATGTTCAGCCAGTTGATCCTATTGAACTATGGACATCGCCCCCATTTGAACCAACAATTGTTGGGGATAATATTTTTGCAAGAGGTGCTACTGATGATAAAGGTCAGGTTTATATGCACATTAAAAGTGTCGAAGCTTTCTTTAAAACACACGGTAATCCGCCGCTTAACATTAAGTTTTTAATTGAAGGTGAAGAAGAAATTGGCAGCACAAATCTTTCAAAATTTCTTAATGAAAATTCAAATCTCTTAAAATGCGATGCAGTTTTGATTTCGGATACAGCACTTTTTGCACCCGGTGTTCCTACAATTACTTATGGCTTGCGCGGTTTGTGTTATATGGAAGTTGAGGTTACTGGTCCATCAAGAGATTTGCATTCCGGAACCTTTGGAGGCGGAGTTCCTAATCCAATTAATGTTTTAACTAAAATGATTTCACAGCTTATTGATAATGATGGTAAGATTAAAATCACTGGTTTTTACGATGATGTACTGAAGCTGTCAAAACAAGAAAGAGAAAATTTTAAGGCATTAAAGTTTTCTGAAAAAAAATGGGCAGCAGCAATAGGTTTAAAAAATCTTACAGGTGAAAAAGGATATACAACTCTTGAAAGAATTTGGGCGCGTCCAACATTGGATTGCAATGGAATATGGGGTGGTTTTACAGGGCAGGGAGCCAAAACTGTAATCCCATCAAAAGCCACAGCTAAAATCAGTATGAGATTAGTTCCGCATCAGGACCCTAAGAAAATTGCCAAACTTTTTGAAAAACATATTAAGAAAATTGCACCCAAAGAAGTAAAAATTAAAGTAACTTCGTTGCACGGAGGTTATCCTGTTATTACACCATTGGATGATAAAGCTACTATTGCAGGAGCTAAAGCAATGCAGCTTGCTTTTGGCAAAAAAACTGTGTTTATGAGAGAAGGCGGGTCAATTCCTATTGTAGTAGAATTTGCAAATACATTAAAAGCATCACCTGTGCTAATGGGTTTAGGATTGAATACTGAAAACCTGCATTCACCAAATGAACATTTTAATCTAAACCATTTTCAACTTGGAATAAAAAGTTCAGCTTATTTCTTTAAGGAATATGCTCAATAATTGTTTTATTCTAAGATAATTCTAAAAATAAAATAATAGAGAAGCCCTGAAATCAGTTTTTAATAAAAATTTCGGGGCTTGTTTTTTTTAGAAAAGGGCATAGATGTTGTTATCATCTGAGTGATGCTAAAACATATTAAACTATCATCGTTAATTTATCCGATTATTCTTCTGATACTTTTACTTTTGTTAAGCTGTGAAAGCAAACAAGCAAAACAGGAAAAAGTTAATTATCAGGAACAAGCTGCCTATGATTTAAGCAAGGATGCAGATATCCAACGCTATAATCTTGATGTGATGAAACAAAAAGCAAAAGAGCGATCTCCCTGCGATACCATAGCTGTTGTTGAATTCATTCTTAATAACTATCCTTCAGGCACCTACCTATTAAATTTTGACAGAACACTTACTTACAATATTCCAAAACCAGCTTTAATTTATTATACAAACACTGATGGTAATAAATATGTTTATGCGGCAATAGCATCCTCAAGACCCGGCGAGAGACTGATTGAGCCAAGCAATATTATCGGTTATGAGCAAAGTTTTATAGATCTTGATAGTACAAATCTTGGTACACCCTTTTTGTATCTCGTCCTATTTGAATGCAGTAATCAGAATCTTGTTAAAATCTGGGAAGCTCCGATTCCTTCGCATGGTGGATTCAATGGTATAAAACTTAAAACCTGGAAAGATAAAAATATCTACTTCATTGAAAATAATTTTCATTATGCTCAAGGGGTTGGGCATATAAATTATAATTATTTTATCATCAATAACATTAAAAATTTTCCTCATTTATTAATGACTTATTCGGGCACAAGTTTCAAACGCACTTTGGCTAACATTAATAATGATAATTATCCTGATTATTATGAACATATCTTTTATAATCTTTCGGACAAGGTTTATTCAAAGGATTCAGTTGGATTTATCTGGGACGAGAAAGATACTGTTTACATCAATACCCGTAATAAAAAACAAACTCGCCGTTATTAGAAATTTTCTTATCTTTGTACAACACTTTTTCTAGTTTCTTAATCCGCAAAATCAAATAGAATTATGGAGATTGAATGTTCGAAATGGATAATTTAAGTCAAGATATGATTGATTTTTTTTCTTCTTTTGGAGCTGATATTCAGACTTTAGATCAGATGGAAGTTATTAAGAGTTTTACTACTGTCGAGAACGAAATCTTTAGTTTGAATAATGGAACCGGTTTAAGGTATATGAATACATCTGGGATTGTTGAACTTAAAGGGGTTGATTCTCTGAATTTTCTCAATAGAATCTCGACAAATTCTATGACTAATTTAAGTAAAGAAGAAATTCGGTCAACAATCTTTACATCAGAAAAAGGTTTGATAATTGGTGTTTCAACAGTACTAAACTTTGAGAGCTATCTTTTACTTGTTACAAGTATATTCAGTAAACCCAAGGTGTTAAGCTGGATAAATAAATACATTATCGGGGATGATATTAAAGTTAGTGATGCAAGCCATAGATTTAATATTTTTGAAGTTATGGGACCACAATCAGAATCTTTTCTTTCTATGTTTGTGGGAGATTCTATTAACTCAATACCTGTAAATTCGTTTAAAGTTGTAAATGCTGAAGGTGTTTTGTTCTTTTTAGCCAGATTTACTGATTTAAAAGGATTTTCGAAATTTTGGATACTTGCTGAACATGAAAACAGCAAAAAATTAATTAATTATTTGGTAGAAAATAAAGGACCTTTTGATTTTAATCTAATTGGTGAAGATGCTTATAATGTCTATAAGATTGAAAATGGTATTCCATCTGAACCAAATGAAATTAATTATATGATGAATCCTTACGAAGTAAAATTATTTGAATTGATAGATTTTAAGAAAGGCAGCTATATAGGACAGGAAGTTATTACAAGGTTAAACAATAATGATTTGAATCAAAAAAATCTTATAAGAATGTGTTTCTCAGAACCAATTGAAGCAGATGAGAAATTTGTTTTATTTGATGCTGAGAAAAATGAAATAGGGAATATTACATCAATTGCTTTTTCACCAAAGCTTAAGAAAAGTATTGCATTAGGGTTTGTAAAAAATCCATTTGCTGTTCAGGGAACAAAAGTATTAGCAAAAAACGAAACTAAATCTTTCGAAGTAGTTGTTAACGAACTTCCTCAGAGACAGTAACTAATGAAAATTTATACTAAAACAGGCGATAATGGTCAAACTGGTTTGTTTGGAGGTGAGAGAGTTCCAAAGTTCTCTAAAAGAATTAAAGCTTATGGTACTGTTGATGAATTAAATTCTTTTATTGGCTATGCTATTACAGTTGTTAACAGTGAAGATGTAAAAACAATATTAATGGATTTACAACCAAAACTTTTTATTGTGGGTGCTGATCTTGCAACACCGCAGACTGAAAAAAATAAGAAATTAAAGATTACTCGCACACCTGATAGTTTTACTAGTGAGATTGAAATCCTTATTGATAAATTTGAATCGCAGCTTGAAGTATTAAAAAAGTTCATACTTCCTGGCGGCTCAAAAGGTGCGGCTCTATTACATGTTTGCAGAACAATTACCCGTAGAGCCGAAAGAGAAATTGTGGAATTAAGTAATTCAGAAGAAATTGGCAACAATATTATTATATTTATGAACAGATTATCTGATCTGTTTTTCGTTCTTTCACGTTTTGAGAATAAGTACTCAAACATTCCTGATACAAAATGGATACCCTGAGTTTTGTATTTTAATAATTGAATAATTACAGTAAACAAAAAAGGGGGGTGAATTTTGGTTTCGACGGGATTAAAGAGACTTAGAATTGCATACCGTGTTCCCCAAAGACACGTTAAAGAATTGGGAAAAAATAATAACTGGCGAAAATAATTACGCCTTAGCTGCTTAATTAATAATTAACAGCCGTTCACCTTATCCTCTTGTATCGGGCTAAGACTGAACGCCGTTTAGATACAATAGCCGATTCTGTTGCTTGTGCAGATGAAGCGAATTTTTAGCAGGCAGGTTTAAAGTGATCTCAGTCTGGCGAGTAACTTTAAGCTAAAATAAAAGACAGACTATGTATGTAGAAGTTCTTTGGATCTTAGTTTCGGACGCGGGTTCGACTCCCGCCACCTCCACTGAAATTGTTTATTTTTTGTTTGATTATTAGTCTTAAAATTTAAGCTGATCACCGATAAAAATATACCAATCATCATCGGACAATTGTATTAATTTTCTATAATAGTTAAGTTTAATTCAGAAATTCAAACTTAAATGCAAAATAATACTAAAGAACATTCTCTTATACTTTTTTTTCATAAATCAATTAATTCATTAAAGTTAATTGGTATTGAAGTCATTGTATGGATATCTGCTTTACTTTATCTGGCATTTTTTAACGATCCCTTCAACCAGCACTTTACGATTTGTCCATTAGCAAATTTAGGATTTGAGCATTGCCCAGGGTGTGGACTTGGTAACTCAATATCACTGCTTTTTCACGGATATTTTTTGGAATCATTTTATACACATTTACTTGGCTTACCAGCAATTTTAATCATTTTATACAGAATATTTTCACTGATTCATTTTAATTACAAATCTACTAAATCAACAACAAAATCAAGGAGCAGTTATGCCTAATATTTTTCAGTTATTACCAACTCTGGAAGGGGAAGAAATGCAGTATGTTCAAAGTCTTATCAATGATATGACTGATACTCAAGCTCAGCAGTTTGCTATGGCGTATAGTGCAAGAAGAAAAGATCCAACTACAATTTTAATTTTAGCATTAATCGGATTTGTAGGAGTTGCCGGCATACATAGATTTATGCTTAATCAGGTTGGCATGGGTATTCTGTATTTTTTAACCGGTGGATTGTGTGCGATAGGTACAATCGTAGATCTTATCAATCACAGAAAACTCTGCTTTGAATATAATTCTATTGTTGCACAACAGGTCTCTTTGATGGTTAAGCAGACAGTTAAATAACACTTCGTAATTATCCTGCGGGAATTTTTTTCCGCAGGTAAATTTTTATTTACTCTCCCAAAAATTTTAAGATTTTTAATAAATATTTTTATTGAAAAGCTTACTGCATTAAATTAAATTTGCAGATAAATGTCTAAGATTTATTTTACAAAGATGACCGGTGCAGGTAACGATTTTATCTTTATTGATAGAAAAAAGAATCCTGATGTTGTTTTGAAAAAAGAAGATATCCGCAAACTTTGTAATAGAAGATTTGGTATTGGGGCTGATGGGTTAATTATTATTGATGATGCTGCTGGTTATGATTTCAGAATGAGTTATTTTAACTCTGATGGTTTAGCCGGAAGTTTATGTGCGAATGGGGCAAGATGTTCTATTAGATTTGCTCATTTTTCTAAACGCCTGAAAAATAATTATGCTTCTTTTGTAGTTGATGATATTGAGTATTCGGGTGAAGTAATAGATGATCAGATAATTAAATTTAACCTGAATACGCCAAAGAATATTCTATTAAATAAAGAGCTGAGAACATCTGATAAAGTAATTAATTTTTCCTTCGTGGATACCGGTTCACACCACGTTGTTATAAAGATGGATGATATTTTTGATGGGCAATCTAAAAAGAAAATATCATTTAATGATATTAGTGATATCCCGGTGTTTCAATTAGGGCAGGAGATTAGATTTCACGATCAGTTTAAACCCGATGGTACAAATGTTAATTTCATTCAGATAAAAGAAAATGTAATTTATATCCGGACTTATGAACGAGGTGTTGAAGATGAAACACTTGCTTGCGGAACAGGCTCGGTCGCTTCTGCGATAATTTTACATTTGGCTGAAAAATTTAATCCGCCAATAACTCTAAAAACTTTTGGCGGAGATAATTTGATTGTTAACTTTAATATTGTTAATCAAAAAGTTGAAGATATTTCAATAACCGGACCAGCTAAAATTGTTTTTGAAGGGTTGGTAAATAGAAATTTATTTTTTTAATAATTGGAGAAAAAATGTCAAAAGTTCTGTTCACTATTCAATATGAAATCTTACCTGAAAAACGAGATGAGTATTTAAAAGTTATAAGAGAATTAAAAAATTTGCTTAAAGCTGAAGGACTTGAATCGTACCTTGTCTATGAAGTCAAGGGGAAGTCGGCTGCTTTTCAGGAGCTTTATACTTTTACATCAATGGAAGCCTATGAAGCTTTTGATGACTTAAATGATGAGCGAATTAATATTTTGATTGATAAAATAACCGGTATGGCTGTGGACAAATCAACTAAATATAACACACTTGTTCAACTACCAGAAGAATAATATTCGGGTCTTGAAAGAGACCCATCTTTTTTGCTTTTCTCTTTTCAGAATAATTAATTATAAATTTATTAAAAGATGAAACAATTGTTATCGTTTTATAAACAGCTTTTACTGTTATATTACGCTTGTAATAATTAAAACGAAGTGTTATTTAATACCATTAAAAAAATCTGTTTCAGTAAATAATTGCACTTTGCTGCAGTAGTATCTTTGGAGTAATTAATGAAATTCAAACCAATATATCTTTATGCTATAGTAATCTTAATTGCAGTTGTTACAGTAATAATGCTTACTCAGTTTTCAGATGAGGGTAAGTTATCTGATAATATTGCAAATAAAAAAATGCCGGATGATAATATTCATAAAAGACTTGGTCATGGCATGATGCAAAATCCTGCCGGCGGATTGGTTACTGAAGAAATTAAAAAAAAATTAGCTTCAATGAAAAAAGATGTTGATGAGAATCCCAACGACACTCTGAAAGTAAGAGAATATGCAGATATGCTTTTAACTGCACATCAGCCTGATGATGCGCTTGAGTATTATAAAAGAATAATTGCAAAAGATAAATCCAGAAAAGATATTTACTTTACTATGACTTATATTTACTACCATCAGAAGAATTTCCAGCAAGCTGAGCTGATAACCAGAGAGATGTATAATTTATTCCCTGATGACCCAATGGTTTGTTATAATCTTGGAGCTTCCGAAATCAGAAAAGGGAATAAAGAAAAAGCTAAAGAAATATGGAATAAACTGATAAGAGAACATCCAACAGATACAATAGCTGTACTGGCAAAAAAATCTTTGGAAAAACTTTAGAGTTTTATTTTTATCAGAATGTTTTGAGTTATAAATGAATTATTAAAAATCGTCTTTCCATTTCTTAAGAATTTTAACCAATACTATTTTTGTATAACTTCATTTTTATTAACGAGTATTTTAACTTCCTTTCGTTAGTATAATTTTATCTATATTTTTGTTTTGAATAATAGAATATACAAATGTTTGAATATATAGGCGCTTTACATATGCACTCGACTTTTTCGGATGGAACAGGAGAGGTGTCAGATATTGCAAAGTTTGCTGATGAAATCGGTTTGGATTTTATCATACTTACTGATCATAATACATTAAGGGCTTTACAGGAAGGATACGAAAAGTGGTATGGGAATACTTTGCTGCTTGTCGGCTGTGAAATCAATGATAAAGAAAATAAAAACCACTACCTTGCATTTGGAATTAATGAAGCTTTCTCAACTCGAACACCTGCAAAAAAATATGTAGCTAAAGTAAAGGAACTTGGCGGTATTGGTTTTTTGGCTCATCCGCATGAAAAACGTCAACACAAAGAGCATCCTGCATACCCTTGGACTGAATGGGATACAGAAGATTTTACTGGAATTGAAATCTGGAATCATATGTCTGAATGGGTCGAAAATCTTACTGAGGAAAATAAATACAGATCTTTTCTTCATCCTTTAAGAACTATTGTTGCTCCGCCAAAAGAAACTTTGAAACTTTGGGACGAATTAAACATAAAAAGAAAAGTAGTTGGTATTGGCGGAGTAGATGCGCATGCACACAAGTACAATCTTGTTGGGTTTCTTGAAGTAGAAATTTTTCCATATAAGGTTTTATTCAGGTCAATACGTACACACATTCTTATTGATGAACCGATTAAAAAGGGCAAAAGCAGTAAAGATGTTGAATCAGCAAAAATAAAAATCTATAATGCTTTAAGAGATGGTAAGTGCTTTGTTGCTAATGACTACGTTGCAGAATCAAAAGGTTTTAGGTTTTATGCAGAAAAGAATGGTAAGAAATATCAAATGGGTGAAACAATTCCGGATTCCAAAGATATTATTCTTAAAGTATTACTTCCTGCAGAAGATGCAGAAATAAAACTGCTCAGAAACGGGCAACTAATTGAAACTGAAAAGGGAATAGGTGCAGAATTTATTGTTAGTAAAAAAGGTGCATACAGAGTGGAAGTATTTAAAGATAACAGAGCCTGGATTTACTCAAATCATATAAGAATAAATATTTAATCTGCAATTTTATTTTCATAGTCTTTGATATTAGACAAACCTTTTTAATCCTCATTTTAAGACTGAATCTTTTTTTGATTCTCTGAATCACATCCTCACAAAAAATAATTATTGTTTTTAAATGGCAGCACCACAACACAAAGTTATAGTATTTTCAACTCCTACCTGCACATTCTGTAATCAGGTAAAAAGATATTTTCGCGAAAAGAATATAAGGTTTACAGATGTTGATGTTTCCAGAGATCAATCTGCCGCAAGAGATATGATGCGCAGAACAGGGCAGATGGGAGTGCCGGTTATCCTGATTGATAATAAACCAGTAATCGGTTTCGACAGAAATAAAATTAATCAGATGTTAAACATTAAAAACCAAAGGGAATAAAATGAAAATTAAACCATTAGATGATCGTATTTTACTTGAACCACTGCCAACAGAAGAAAAAACTTCATCAGGATTAATAATTCCAGACACTGCGAAAGAAAAGCCTCGTGTTGGTTTGGTTATCTCCATCGGAACAGATGAAGACCTTAAAGAAAAGATCAAAGAAGGCGATAAAGTTCTATTTGCTAAATACGGTGGTGATGAGATTGAAATGAACGGTAAAGAATACAGAATTTTACAAAGATCAGATATTCTTGCAGTAATTGAAGATTAAAAAAAGGATATAAAATGTTAAATACAAATCTTACTCATATTACATCTGAATCTGAGCATTCAGAATTATTAAGCAACAATGAAAATGTGATGATATGCTGCGGCAGAATGGGCCCGATGTGCATACCTGTTTACGAAGTTATGGAAGAGCTGGAAGAAGAATATAAGAATATAAAATTTGCTGATATGGAATTTGATTCACCTGATGCAAAGGTAATAAGAAATTTACCTGAAACCAGGGGTTTTCAGGGATTGCCGTTTACAATTTATTATAAGAATGGAAAAGTTGTAAAAGCAACAAGCAGTATTCAGTCTAAAGATCAGATTACAGATATTCTGGATGAACATTTTGGAAAGTAACAAAGCGCTCTCAGTAAGCTGCTTTGTTACTAGTCTGTTGTCAATAAACTGCTTGGCTGCAGATTATTTAATTTCTTCAATTGGATGAATAGATAATTTATTTTAATAATATCTTCATAAAGTTTTGTTGCGTAATAAAAGAGAAAGAGATCTATTATGGAAAATCATTTTGATGCAATAATAATCGGTGCTGGTGCCGCTGGTTTAACTGCAGGGATTTATCTTTCAAGAGCAAAGATGAATACTTTGATTTTGAATGAAGGAGCTGTCGGCGGACAGATGGTTCTTACACACGAGATAGCAAACTATCCGGGTGTTGAAAATGTAAGCGGATATACTCTTGCAAGAACGATGAAAACACAAGCACAAAAATTCGGATGTATGATTAAATCAAATATTAAGATTACTTCTCTTGAACTTAATAGTAGATTAAAAAGAGTAGTTGTTAACAATAAAGATGTTTATACTTCTAATGCGGTTATTATTGCAACAGGTGGTAAATCAAGAATGATTGGTGCAATAGGTGAAGAAGATTTTAAAGGTAAAGGGATTTCTTATTGTGCTACCTGCGATGGTGATTTTTTTCAAGATAAAGAAATAATAGTTGTCGGAGGCGGAAACTCTGCTTTGGAAGAAGCAGTTTCATTAACCAAATATGCATCTAAAGTTACTATTGTCCATCAATTTGATCACTTTCAGGCTTTGGATCATTATGTTGAAGAAGCAAAAAGAAATGATAAGATCAATTTTATAATAGAATCAAAGATTGTTGAATTTGTTGGAAATGAAAAACTTGAGAGAGTAAAGATCCAAAATCAAAGAACTAATGAAACAAGTGAATTAAAAATTGATGGAGTATTTGTATTTATCGGATATGTTCCAAATACGGAATTATTACAAGGGAAAATTGAACTTAATACTTGGAATGAAATAATTGTTGATAATAATATGAAGACTAATATTCAAGGTGTGTATGCCGCTGGTGATTCAATTCAAAAAAAATACAGACAAGTAACTACTGCAGTTGCCGATGGAACAATTGCCGCACTGAGTGCCTCCGAGTATATCAATAATATTAAAAAAGAAATGGCTGAATATGAACTTGCTTAGTCAGAAGTTATAAATGAATCAAACTAAAAATCACTGGTATGATGGTTGGTTCTACGATAAGTTTATCGCTCCTAACCAGGATAGAATGTTTGGCGAAATTAAAAAGAATATTCAGCCAAATTCTACAGTGATTGATGTTGGCTGCGGAACTGGAAGGTTTTCTTTTTTAGCAGCTGATAAAGCAGCTAAAGTTGTTGGGATAGATTTATCTGAAAAAAATATAAACACTGCAAAACGAACACTTGAGAAAAATCCTAACTCAAAAATCTCTTTTATTCACTCCAGCTTGTCGGAATTAGCAAAAACAAATCAGCATTTTGATTATGCTGTTATGACTTATGTTATTCACGAGGTTAATCCAGAAGAAAGAATTAATTTACTTAAAGAAATGTCTTCCATTGCTGATAAAATAATTATTGGTGATTATCTTGTGCCTGTAAAGAAGGGATTTTGGAGTGTATTAAATGAACTGGTAGAGTGCTTTGCAGGCAGAGAACACTACAGAAATTTTAAAGACTTCGCTGCAAATAACGGTCTTATCAACTTAGCAAACAAAGCAGAATTGAATATAATTTTTGAACTGAAGCATACTCCTTCAACAAGTCAGGTGCTTGTTCTGGAGCACCCCAAAACTATTTAATATTATTAAAGTTAGAACATAAATTTAAAATCAATAAGTTTATTTGAGATAAAGGAAAAGAAATGAATAATAGAGTTTATAATAATGGAATTGAAAGATTAAGGTCACCCGAAAGAATTGAGCGCTTAGAAGTAGAAAGAGTTGTGGAGCTTTGTCTAGATCATAAAAAAATAAATTCTGTTTTAGATATAGGAACAGGCAGCGGTTTATTTGCTGAGGGATTTTATAAACTTAACAAAAAAGTTACTGGGATTGATATTAATCCCGAAATGTTAACTGCCGCAAAAGTTCATTTACCTGATGTAGAATTTAGAATTGCACATGCAGAAGAACTTCCTTTTGATGATAACACTTTTGACTTAGTTTTTATGGGAGTGATTTTTCACGAGGTTGATGATTATATCAAAGCTTTGCAGGAATCTAAAAGAGTTGCTGTCCGGCAGGTTTCTATTTTAGAATATAAATATATCGTTGAAGAATCCGGACCACCGATTGAGCATAGATTAAAAGAAGAATTTCTCAAACAGCTTTCTGAAGAAGCAGGGTTTTCACAAATTCAAATTATACCATTGAAGAATCTTGTACTATATCATTTTATTAAGTAAGGGTTAAAACACAACAAACCTTTACACTTTTCATTTTCTTAACCCATTTAACAAAAATATTTGAAGCTTTAATTGTGTTTTCTGATTAAATTAGAAATGTGAAAAAAACAAATAAATGCGCCCGTAGTTCAACTGGATAGAATGTTGGATTCCGGTTCCAAAGGTTGCAGGTTCAAATCCTGCCGGGCGTACATTTTAATAATTAAGAATCAGAGATTTATAATAAATGCGGTTTTTCATTCGTGTGCAGAAAAGGGTATTTTGATTATATAAAAGACTCTTGCTTTTATGTGAATGACATTAATTATGAGATTCAATTTTTAATAAACTACTAATAATAACCCCTTGGAACATTAGGGTATTTAGTGTTAAATTTGCGCCAGTTTTTATAATCAGAACAGGAAAAAGGAATGCTAACCAAACAAAAAAAGCTTTCAAGAAAACAAATCAAAGAAGATAAACTTGTTGAGTATTATTATAAGTCAATAGCTTTCTTTGAAGAAAATAAAAACAGGATAATGATGTATGTAGGTGCAGTTGCTGTTGTTATTATTGCTGTGATATTATTCTTGAATTATCGTAGTGATCAGAATGAAGAAGCCGGATATCATTTATCAAAAGTTATGGATATGTATGATTCGGGAGATTATCTTGGTGCAATAGAAGGCAGAAAAGATACAAAGCTGCTTGGCTTAAAAGATATTGTAGCCGAATACGGCAGTACAGAAAATGGTGAAACAGCCAAGATTTATCTTGCAAACTGTTATTCTAATCTTGGTAAAACAGATGATGCATTTAAGTACTATGATGATTATAGTGGTGATATTGATATCTTTATTTCAGCTTCTCTTGCTGGGCAAGCTTCTTATTACGCTTTGAAAGATGAGTATAAAAAAGCTGCTGATTTATATCTGAATGCATCAAGAGTAATTAAAAAAGATGTACGTAATGCAGATTATATTTATCAGGCAGCAGTTAATTATTTTGAAGCCGGAGATCAAGAGCAGGCAAAAACATTGTTTGAGACGATAAAAGATGAATACAAAACCTCAATGGTTGCCTCACAGGTGGATAGATACCTCTCTCAGCTAAATTAGCTTGTTTTTACATATTTATTATTAAAACCGTGGATTTTTTCACGGTTTTTTATTAAAAATCAACAAAAAGTAATTCTTGACATTAGAAACATCTATCTCTATTTTTTCAATCAATTTTCACAAATTATTAAAGGCTTATGGCTGATACTTCTGATTTCAGGAATGGACTAATTATTCGCTTTAAAAATGATCCATTTTTAATAGTTGAGTTTCAACATGTTAAACCAGGTAAAGGGGGTGCTTTTGTAAGAAGTACATTAAAAAATCTTAAATCTGGTAAAGTTTTGGATAATACATTTAGAAGCGGCGAATCTATAGAAATTATTAGAGTCGAAAGGAAAAAATTCCAATATCTTTACAGCGAAGTTGATTTTCTTGTACTAATGGACAATGAAACTTACGAACAGATTAATGTTCCTGTCGCTTTATTTGGAGATTCTGTTGATTACTTAAAAGGCAGTGAAGAAATTGAAATCCTTTTTGATGGTGATGAAATAATAACTGTTGAACCTCCGATATTTGCTTATCTCAAAGTTGTTGAAACTGAACCGGGGTTCCGTGGTAATACTGCAACTAATACTTTTAAACCTGCAAAGATGGAAACAGGAGCAACTGTTAGTGTTCCGTTATTTATTGATACTGATGATGTAATTAAAATAGATATACGTACCGGCGAGTATGTTGAAAGAGTTAAATCCTAAATAAAGGAAACAAAATGGATCTAAATCTTATAAAAAAACTAATCAAGATTCTGGAAGCAAGTCAGGTTACAGACCTTGAAGTAGAAGAAAACGGTATTCGAGTTAAACTTGCTAAAAAGGTGCGTGTAACACAAGCCGTTGCAATACCTGCGGCTTCTTCTACATCTCAGGTTAGTCAGCAGAATATTACACCGGTAGTAAAATCCGAAGAGAAAAAATCTGCTGAAGTAACATCAAACCTTCATGAAATTAAGTCTCCTATTGTAGGAACATTTTATAGAGCGCCTGCTCCAGATGCAGATGCTTATGTTCAGGTTGGTGATGTTGTATCATCAGGCACAGTTCTATGTATCGTTGAAGCTATGAAACTGATGAATGAGATTGAAAGTGATGTTAGCGGTAAGATAGTTAAAATCCTTGTTGATAACGGAAAACCGGTTGAATATAATCAACCATTATTCTTAATTGAGAAAAGCTAATCATTAAATACGAGAAGCTGTGTTTAATAAAATCCTAATTGCCAATCGTGGTGAAATTGCTTTACGAATTATCCGTACTTGTAAGGAACTTGGGATAAAAACCGTTGCAGTTTATTCAGAAGCAGATCGTGATTCATTACATGTTACTTTTGCTGATGAGGCTGTTTGTATAGGACCAGCACTTGGTAGGGACAGTTACCTTAAAATCCCTTCTGTAATTTCTGCTGCACAAATTACTGGTGCTGATGCAATTCATCCCGGTTACGGATTTCTTGCAGAGAATGCAGACTTTTCCGAAATATGCGCAGAATCAAAAATTACTTTTATTGGACCAACTCCAGAAATGATCAGGGCAATGGGTGACAAATCTTTTGCTAAAGATACTATGAAAAAAAATGATGTTCCGGTTGTTCCTGGAAGTGATGGAGTTGTTGGTGAGCTTGATGAGGCGATTAAGATTGCCCGTGAAATTGGTTTCCCGGTAATCATTAAAGCTTCTGCAGGTGGCGGCGGAAAGGGTATGAGAATCGTTTGGGAAGAGAAAGAATTTGAAAAGGCTTTTCAAACTGCCAGAACCGAAGCCGAAGCTGCTTTCAGTAATCCGGATGTATATATTGAAAAGTATATTGAAAATCCCAGACATGTGGAAATTCAGATATTGGGCGATAGATATGGTAACGTTTATCATTACGGCGAAAGAGATTGTTCTATACAAAGAAGACATCAAAAACTGATTGAAGAATCTCCATCACCCGCACTTGAAGAACAGCTTAGACAAAAAATGGGTGAAGCAGCTATCAGAGGAGCAAAAACTGTTAATTATCTTGGCGCAGGTACAATTGAGTTTCTACTTGATAAACATAAGAATTTCTATTTTATGGAAATGAATACTAGGATTCAGGTTGAGCATCCTGTTACTGAATCTGTTTGTAATGTTGATCTGATTAGACAGCAGATACTTGTTGCAGCAGGCAATAAGATTGATACTGCTCCGATACCGCCGTATGGTCACAGTATAGAGTTCAGAATAAATGCTGAAGATCCTGAAAATAATTTCAGACCTTCTCCCGGCAAGATAACATCGCTTAATTTACCGGGCGGATTCGGCGTTAGAGTTGATTCTCATATTTATCAATCCTATACTATACCGCCATATTATGATTCCTTAGTAGCAAAATTAATTGTTTGGGGAAAAAACAGAGAAAGAGCACTTGCAAGAGGGAAAAGAGCTTTGGAAGAATTTGTGATCGAAGGTATTAAAACTACTATACCTTTCCATCTTAAAGTTCTTGATGATCCAAGATTTATCAATGGAAATTTTGATACCGGATTTTTAGATAAATTTAATACAGATAAATAACATATTACTCAGAAAAATTTAAAGGCTATAAAATGAATATTCCAAATAATCTTAAATACACAAAAGAACATGAATGGATCCTTATTGAAGGAAAAACAGGAACAATTGGTGTTACCGATTTTGCACAGGGCGAATTAGGTGACGTGGTTTTTGTTGATATTGATCCAGCACTTGCTGAAGTAAAGAAAGGGGATTCAATCGGAACGATAGAAGCGGTTAAAACTGTCAGCGATATCTACGCTCCATATTCAGGTAAAGTTATTCAGATTAATGAAGCTCTTAAAGATTCACCTGAAGATGTTAATTCTGATCCTTATGGAAAAGGCTGGATGATCAAGGTTGAGATAAGCGATTCTTCTGAATTAAATGAATTGTTGGATGCAGCAGCCTATCAAGCTTTAATTGGTCAATAATCTCAATCGTTAAAAAATTTAGAAACAAAATTCGGGCAACCGGATTTTGTTTTATTTTTAAATAAGCCTATGCAGTTAAAAGAAAAAATTCTGATAATAGATTTTGGTTCACAATTTACCCAACTGATTACCAGACGTGTCAGAGAAGCTAACGTATACTCTGAGATCCACTCACACAAAATTTCTTTTAAGGAAGTATTAGAATTCAATCCATCAGGAATCATTCTTTCTGGCGGTCCAATGAGCGTTTATGATCAGGATGCGCCGGATATTGATGCTGAAATTCTTAAAATTAAAATTCCAATTCTTGGAATATGCTACGGGCTTCAGATAATAACCAAAGAGTTTGGGGGTAAAGTTGAACCAGCCAAAGATAGAGAATACGGACGGGCACAATTAAATATCATTAAAACCTCTCCATTGTTTAACGGCATTAGTCAATCTACACAAGTTTGGATGAGCCATGGCGATTATATATCAGAATTGCCAGATGGATTTAATACTATTGCAAAATCTGATCACGCTCCGATTGCTGCAATATCAAATGAAGATAACAGAATATACGGAGTTCAGTTTCACCCGGAGGTTGTCCATACAATCGAAGGTAAAAAAATTATTAATAATTTTCTATACAATATTTGCAATTGTAAAGGTGAATGGAATCCTCACAATTTTATTGATAGTACTATTCAGGAAATAAATACGCAGGTAAATAAATCTAAAGCAATCTGTGCTTTAAGCGGTGGTGTTGATTCTACTGTTGCTGCTGTTTTAGTTAAAAAAGCAATCGGTGAAAATCTTATCTGCCTTCATATTGATACAGGATTGATGAGAAAAAATGAAAGTCAGAAAATCCGTGAAGTGTTTGATAAAAAATTAGCTTTGAATCACATTCATATTGATGCATCAGATCTTTTTATCAGCAGATTAAAAAATATTTCTGACCCTGAACAAAAAAGAAAAATTATTGGCAACACTTTTATTGAAGTTTTTGAACTGGAAGCAAAAAAAATAAACGGGGTTGATTTTCTTGTACAGGGAACACTTTATCCTGATGTAATCGAATCAGTTTCAGTTAAAGGATCGTCTGTTACCATTAAGTCACATCACAATGTTGGCGGTTTGCCTGAAAAAATGAATTTGAAATTAATTGAACCATTCAGAACATTGTTTAAAGATGAAGTAAGAAATGTTGGACGTGAGCTTAATATACCTGAGGAATTTATTCAAAGACATCCTTTCCCTGGGCCCGGATTGGCAGTAAGAGTCCTTGGACCTGTTGATAAAGAAAAACTTGAAATGCTTAGGGAAGCTGATGATATTTTTATAAAGTCAATTATAGATGCAGAGATTTATAACGAGATTTGGCAGGCATTTTCTGTTCTGCTGCCGGTTCAATCAGTAGGGGTAATGGGTGATGCGAGGACTTATGAATACGTTCTTGCTTTACGTGCTGTTACATCTGTCGATGGAATGACAGCCGATTGGTATAATTTTAAACATGATTTTCTCTCTAATGTTTCTAATAAAATTATCAATAAAGTTCGAGGTATCAACAGAGTTGTTTATGATATAAGTTCGAAACCACCTGCAACTATTGAGTGGGAATAAATGAAAGATGAAAAAATAAAGTATAAGTTGAAGCTTGCTTCTACGTATGTTTCTGAAGGGAAAAATCTGCATGCTATCCAAATTTATCAACGACTTATTAATCTGACAGATTCTGATGAGATATACTACTTATTAACTGAACTTTATGAGAGTATGGGATTTACTGATTCAGCAATTGGTCTGTTAGAACAATTACATTCCAAGTTTCCAGAGAATATCAATATTTCACTTTACTACGGACAGTTTTTATTAAGGAATTCAAAATGGTATGAAGCTATTCAGATTCTTGATAACATAAAACAAAACAACTCTTTTGTTTTATATCTTATTGCTTATTCCTACCTGATGATAAATGAATTTGAGATAAGCAAAGATTACTTTACAGATTATATTAAGAGCAATGATAATGACGAATTAAAGCTTAAGGCTCATCTTTATCTTGCAATCATTGAATATGAACTTAAAAACTATGACAAGGCTTTAGATTTTGTAAATAAAGCACAATTTGTTTATTCAGATTTTTGGGAGTTAAATCTAATATCTGCAAAAATTTATTACAGCCTTAAAATGTATAATCACGCACTTACATCAATTGAGAAAGCATTAAGGACAAACGCTAATGATGTAAGTGTTCAGGAATATGCCGGCAAGATTTTTTATGCATTGGAGGATTTTGAAAAATCTGAAATGCATTTTTCAAAAGCAATTGAGCTTAGCTCTTAGAAGTATATTTAATATTATTTTTAGTTAGTTAAAGTTTTATCAGGTCGAAAAGTTTTTTATTTTATATTGAACTTTACAATAGATTGTAAAAAGTTTATACTTTTAAAGAATTAAAATTAGATACGTTAAAAATGAGAACAGCTTTTTTATTATTATTCTTGTTTACACTCTCAGTACACTCACAAAATATTTCAGTTGATAATAACCGGGATTTTGAAAAAGCTCTTCAATTTTACAAATCTCACAAGTATTCTGATGCTCTTTCGTTATTTAAGTTGATTGAATCCAGAAAAGAAAATAACTCAAAGCTTACAGCTTCTTCGTTGTTTATTTGCAAAATACTTCAGGAGCAGAAGAAATACTCTGAATCTGAATCTGCCTTAAAAAGTTTCTTAGAAAAGTATCCGACAAGCAGATATCTTGAAGAAGCTAATACTTTACTTATTAATAATTATATACAACAGCAAAAATATCTTTCCGCATTCAACAATTTGATTAATCTGCTTAATGAAAGTAACTCCGTAGTTTACAAAAATGAAAACAAGAATCTGGCAGAAAAAATTGCATTATACTATCTAAAAAGTTCCGATATCGGTAAAACCCTTGAGCAATATGAAAATGAGAAAATAGAACCATTCCTTATTTTGTTAGAAGGGAAGCTGTTATTACAAGAAAATGATAAACTAAATGCTGGTAAAAAATTCAGTGAAATAACTTCTAATTTTATTTCTTCTGAAGAATATTTAGAAGCCTTAAATCTTAAAAAAAATATTAGATCAACACAGAATGATGAATCAGTTCCGGCTGTTGGTGTTTTAATCTCATTAACCGATTCTAATGATAGAGAAATTATCTCTGCGCTTGAGGTGTTGGAGGGAATGAAATTTGCATTTCATAAGTATAATTCAACTAACACTGATAAAATTGGACTAATTGTTAAAGATATTAAACGAAACAATGAATTAACAAATCAATTTGCTTCTGAGTTTATTGAAAATGGTAATATCAGATGTATTTTAGGACCAATTTTTAGTGATGATGTCAGAGCTGCTCTGAAGGAAATTGATAGATCAGATATTTGTTTGATCTCTCCGACTGCAACCGATGATGATTTGATTCAATTAAGCGAAAATTTTTTTCAGGCAAATCCATCATTAACTTCCAGAGGTAAAACAATTGCCCAATATCTTTATTTTGTAGAAAATAAAAGAAACCTTGCAGTGCTCAATTCAATTGATGGATACTCACCATTATTGGCTGCAAGTTTTATAAAGGAATTTGAAAAGCTTGGAGGTACTATTAATGCAAAAGAGACCTACAAGAGTAAGTCGTTTGATCTCAGTGAGCAGATTTCAAGAATTTCTGTTTTATCAAATGTAATAGAAGGTATTTACGCTCCTATATCTGATGCATCTGATGCTGGTGCAATATTATCTCAAATGGTTCAGAATGGATTAAATGTCAATCTTTATGGTAACCAGGATTGGTTTTTGGGAAAAGGATTTGAATCTTCCTCAACATTGAGCAACAGACTAACATTCGATTCCGATTATTTTATAGATTACAACGACCCTGAGTTGAAAGATTTTTCAACTGACTTCAAAAAGGTTACTGGCTTAGAGGTAAATAGAAATGTTTTATACGGCTATGATACTGCAAAGTATTTACTAACCGTAATCAGAAATATTAATCCCACAAGAAAAAACATCCGCTATAAAATGGAATCAGGTATAAGTGTAAATGGATTTCATAACAATATTTCATTCAGTTCACAAAGAAATAATAAATACACTAACATTATCCGTTACAAAGATGGAATCTTTGAACTGGTTGAGAAATATAGATCCAATGATTGAAGTAAGGAATTCTGATGCTTAAAGTTAGAGATTTACCTAAGGACGATAGACCAAGAGAAAAATTACTATTGCTTGGTTCACAAAGCTTGACAGATGCAGAGCTGATTGCAATTTTATTGCGAACTGGAACAAAAGGTAAATCTGTTATTCAGATTGCACAGGAATTAATTAGTAAAGAAACCAATCTTGCTCAGCTTGCATCAAAAACCATTGCTGATTTGACTAAAAATTCAGGAATTGGCAAAGATAAAGCAGCAACATTATTAGCAGCATTTGAAATTAGCAGAAGAATTCTGTCGCAGACTAAATGGTTTTCAAAGAAGAAGATTACTTCTCCCGCTGATGTTGCTGAAATTTTTATCCCAATACTGAGGGACGAGGTAAAAGAACATTTCATTGTTGTTTGTTTAAACTCGGCAAATAAGATAATACGTTATGTAAGAATTTCTCAGGGTAATTTAAATTCCAGTGTTGTTGCTCAAAGAGAAATATTTAAGACCGCTGTAGAAAATAATTCTGCAAGCATTATTCTTATTCATAATCATCCAAGTGAAAATCCAGAACCCAGTAATGAAGATATTGCGATAACAAAAAAAGTTGTTGAGGCTGGTAAGATGATGGATATACCTGTCTATGATCATATAATAATTGCGGGTAGTACATATACCAGTTTTGTGGAAAGACGTCTTATATGACGCTAAAAAAATAAATATTGTGATAAATCATATTTCTTTTAATTATTTTTTTTGCATAAATTGTATAAGTATTTTAAATAACGATAAGAAATTTCCATTTTTTTGTAAATTTAATCACTAACCAATATATTCGGAGGTATCGAATGAACATAACTAAATCGTTGAGATCAGCCGTGTTGATCAGCGGTATTGCACTTACTACTGCCTTCTTTAGTGGATGCGGTGGTCTAAGTGATGCTCAATTAAAAGAATTGAGTGACCTTAAAGATGAAGTTGCTTCTCTTGAGAAAGAAGCAAACTCATTAAGAGATGAAAGAGCAAAGCTCGAAGCTCAGATCGAAGACACAAACAGAAAACTTGCTGAATGCGAAAAGCAAAAAGAAGAAGCAAGGGCAAACCTGGAAAAATTACCCAAATAATTAATTAATGATTTTTAAATATTTTCAGAGGATATATATAATGAGTATCAAATCAAAATTATTAGGAATAGTTTCCCTGGTTCTTCTGTTTACTGCTGTTAATTTTGCACAGGAAATGACTGAGGAGCAATGGGAATCAGAAATGACTACTTTCAAGAATAAGAAAGCTGCACTTGAAAGTGAAATCAGCGCTCTTAAGAGCGATATTGATAATTTAAAGGCTATGAATTTGCAGGATCCTGAAGAATGCATCGATGAGTTATACCAGATTGTTGGTGCTACAAGAAACGATGTAAATAACTTCAGAAAAGCTGTTAATGAATTAGATGGCAAGATCAAAAGAAAAGAAGGTCCAAAGAATGACAGACAAACTGATCTTAATACATTAAAGAAAAATAAAATATCAGCTTTACCAGAGTTCTTTTCAAAAGTTCATAATCAAATGCAAAAAGACTTAGATAACTGGGTTGAAGCTCCGTCAGAAATCAACTATACAGTTGTTAAAGGTGATTGTCTCTGGAACATTGCAAAGAAAAAAGAACACTATGGTAATGGATTTGCTTGGCCTGTAATTTACAAAGCTAACAGAGATCAGATTAAGAATCCTGATTTGATTTATCCAAAACAAGTTTTCAAGATTCCTAATCTTACAGAAGAAGAAAAATCAAAATATGAAAAACTAAGAAAGAATTATAAACCAGCTCCGGTACAATAATTTGTTTTTTGGTTTTACAAATTTAAGCCCTTATCTTTTCGGATGAGGGCTTTTTGTATTTAAACGGATTATGACAACAGCTGAAAAAAAGATTACACTAAATGGCGTTGATATGCTTGGGCTTCTTGGTGTTAACGACGCATTTCTTAATTTACTTGAGGACAGATTCAATTCTACTATTTCTGTCCGCGGCGATGTAGTAAATATTAAAGGTGTATTGGAAGAGGTTGAAATCGTTGAAAAAGTTATTAAAGAAATGGCTTATGTACTTAATACCAGCGGCAGATTAAATAAAAGTGATATAGAAACAATTCTTAATCTTACAATTGAAGGTAAAGAGATTATTGGCGAAGAAGAATATGATTCGATTGTCCTTTACACAAAAAATGATGTAGTTAAAGCCAAAACTCCCGGACAAAAAAAATATTTACAGATTGCTGGTAAAAATGATATTTGTTTTGCTATTGGACCTGCCGGAACAGGTAAAACCTATCTGGCTGTTGCCATTGCAGTTTCAGCACTGAAAAAGGGCGTTGTAAAAAGAATTGTGCTTGCAAGACCTGCAGTTGAAGCTGGAGAAAGTCTCGGGTTTTTACCAGGTGACTTTCAAGAAAAAATTGATCCATACTTGCGACCTTTATATGATGCTTTAGATGACATGATTCCATCTGAAAAACTGAAGAATAATATTGAAAAAAGAGTTATTGAAATCGTTCCACTTGCTTATATGCGTGGCAGAACCCTTAATAACGCTTTTGTAATTCTTGATGAAGCACAAAATGCTACCGATGTTCAGATGAAGATGTTTCTTACCCGATTAGGAGCAAATTCAAAAGCAATTATTACCGGAGATATAACTCAGATTGACCTGCCCGTTAAATCCAAAAGCGGATTAATTCAAGCTAAAGATATTTTAAGTGGAATATCAGGCGTTGGATTTGTTTATTTTGACAAAGAGGATGTTGTAAGGCATAAACTTGTTAAAGACATCATTGATGCATACGATAAGTTTAATAATGGTAAATAATAACTAATTAAATTCCGGCAGTTTTTTGCTCTCATTCCAGTATTTATCCATTTCTTCAAGATTTGATTCACCAATTGTTTTGCCTGATTCCTTAACTTTGCTCTGTACATAGTTAAAACGTTTTATAAATTTCTCATTAGTTTTTCTTAATGCGTCTTCAGGATTGATGCCAAGGAAACGGGAATAGTTTACAATTGCAAAAAATACATCACCAACTTCGTCTTCTAATTTTCTGTTCAAGTCATTTATGTTTGAGTTTACTGCTGATTGTGTTTTTATTCTCTCTACCTCATGCATTTCCTGAATCTCTTCGATTACTTTTTTCCATACGTCTTCCTTCTTTTCCCAGTCAAAACCTACTTTTGATGCTTTTTCCTGTAATCTGTTTGCCCTTTGTAATGCTGGTAAATTGTTCGGAACTCCATCAAGCACTGATTCTCTTCCTTCGCTGAGCTTGATTTCTTCCCAATTTTTTTTCACTTCATTTGAATCAGCTACTTTGGTATTACCAAAAACATGAGGGTGTCTTCTTATAAGTTTAGATTTTATAGAGTCAATAACATCATCAATCTTAAAATAATTTTGTTCTTCGGCAATCTCTGTATGAAATACTACGTGAAGTAATAAGTCTCCAAGCTCTTTCTTTAATTCCTCATAATTTTTATTATCAATTGCTTCAACAACTTCGTAAGCTTCTTCAATTGTATTAAACTTAATCGAATCATTAGTTTGCTCACGATCCCAGGGGCATTCTTTTCTTAATCGTTTAACAATCCCGATAAAATCAGTAAATTTGCTGTCAGTCATTTGAAATCCTTTTTTACTAAATGTTTCGAATCAAATTTAAGAAAAAAATAATAATCGTTTAGGAGATTTTATGATAGAAGAAAAAATTAAAGAACTTGGATTTGAAGTTCCGGAAGTTGCAAAACCTTTAGCAGCCTACATCCCAGCCAAAAAGGTTGGAAGCCTTGTTATGACTTCAGGACAGGTACCTGTAGTAAAAGGTGAAGTAAAATATAAAGGTAAGATTGGAAAAGAATTATCTGAAGAGGATGGTATCCTTGCCGCTCAGATTTGTGCACTTAATTGTTTGGCTGCAATTAAATCGGTAATAGGGAATCTCGATAATATTATTGAAGTTGAAAAACTTACTGTGTTTGTTGCAAGTGCACCAGAGTTTACTGCACAACCAAAAGTAGCAAACGGTGCTTCAGAATTGATTGGTAAAATATTTGGCGAAGCTGGAAAGCATGTTAGAAGTGCTGTTGGAGTTGCATCTTTGCCACTTGATGCTGCTGTTGAAATTGAGATGATAGTACTGGTAAAGTAAAAATAATTTGTTTTAGATATTTTTAATTAAAACTGAAGTTTGTTTTTATTTCATTGTGAAGAAAATTCAGAGTCCTTACGTCTAAAGGATGCTGAGTTTCATTGACATTAAGTTAAGATTTCTATAAAATCGGGTAGAAAATTTGAGATTATTATGAAAAAAGGCGTATTATTTCTTGCATTGG
Organism: Ignavibacterium sp.; assembly: GCA_032027145.1. NCBI lineage: Bacteria > Pseudomonadati > Ignavibacteriota > Ignavibacteria > Ignavibacteriales > Ignavibacteriaceae > Ignavibacterium > Ignavibacterium sp. Next base: position 1,966,522 of record JAVSMP010000001.1, read on the forward strand.
TTGTTTCAACAATTGTTTATGGTCAGTTTAAAGATCCGGTATTTCCTACAGAAACACCAAAGGATGGAATAACTGATAAATCATCCAATTATATTTTAGGTTTTATTAATCCTGATAATTTTAGTATGAAGCATTCAATCGGGCTTTCATATTCTTCTATCGGCGGATATGGAACAAGTTTAGCTACATATACTAATAGTATGTTTTATAAATTTGCAGACAATATGAATCTCCAATTGGATGCAAGCATAATCACAAGTCCATATAGTTCATTTGGAAAGGATTTTCAGAATTCAATCCAGGGATTATATATTACCCGCGCAGCTTTCAATTATAAACCCTGGGATGATTTAAGTATTTCGGTACAGTATCGTGCAATTCCAAATTACTTTTATGACTCTTATTACAGATATAACAGATTTTCAAATAATTGGTTTTATAATGATTTCTTCGATTCCGGATTTGGTCAGTTCAGTTATTAGTAATGAGATCCGGATTGGATAATAAAGAAAAAAAGTTTTTAACTACAGGCACAGATATATACTCAGAAAAAAGCACCCGACTATTTTTTATTATTGCCTCATCAGTTTTATCTCTTATTGCATTATTCCTTTTAATAAACATCTTTGAGAAAACAGGAGTTTTAAATTCCGATCCACAAGAAGAGTCCAAGCCGCAAAATGTCCAGCAGCTGATTCAAGTTGAAATTTTAAATGGCTGTGGAATTGCCGGTGCAGGAAATGCACTAACTGATTTACTTAGGAAAAAAAATATTGATGTTGTTAAAACCGGTAACTATCAATCTTTTAATGTTGATAATACTTTTATTATTGATAGGACAAATAATATTGAAACAGCATTTAGAGTTGCTGATTCATTAAATCTAAATAAACGATTTATCATTACTGAAATAAACAAAGGTCTTTTTATTGATTTGACAATTGTTATTGGTAAAGACTATAGTAAATATTTTCAAATAAGCGGGAGCTGAAATTGAATTCCAAAAAAATTGCTGAGCAAATAACTAACCTAATATTTAATAAAAAAGGTTATGATGTTAAAATAATAGATCTTCAGAAGATTACATCTTTTGCTGATTATTTCGTGATTTGTTCTGCTGATTCTGATACTCAGGTTAAAGCAATTGCAGATGAAATTGATGAAGGGCTTAGAGAAGAAGGGATTAAATACTGGCATAAAGAAGGAATGGCTGCATTAAGCTGGGTGTTGTTGGATTACGTTGATGTTGTAGTACACATATTTAAAAAAGAATCGAGAGAATTTTATAATATTGAAAAATTGTGGGGAGACGCTCCGGTATTTGATATTCAGGATCCGATTGTAGCGAAGAAGGAAATCGTTAAATCAAAACCAAAAACTGTTAAAAAAGCTGCAACTTCTAAATCAAAAAAACTAAAATAATTTTCAATTGAAAAACTATCTAATTTCCATTTTCAAAGAAGCAGAATCCGAGATACCTGCTTTAAAAGAAATTCCAATTACTTTTGAAAAACCTAAACTTGCCGAACATGGTGATATTTCTACAAATGCGGCAATGCTGCTTTCAAAAAAACTTAAAAACAATCCACGAGCTATAGCTCAACAAATATTAGATTCATTAAAAATAAACCCAGAAGTAATTTTTAAAACTGAAATTGCCGGACCAGGCTTTATCAACTTCTTCTTTACAAAGGAATACGTTACATACATCGTAAAAAAAATTCTTGATAAAAAAGAAAATTTCGGGAAATCAGAAAAACATGCCGGTAAGAAGGCAAATGTTGAATTTGTTTCTGCAAATCCTACCGGACCATTAACAGTTGGACATGGACGCAATGCTGTTGTAGGTGATACTGTAGCAAATCTTTTAGAGTGGGTTGGATATGATGTTGATCGTGAGTATTATTTTAATAATGCCGGCAGACAAATGCGGGTTTTAGGCGATTCTGTTAAACTAAGATATTTAGAAACCATTGGTGAGCAAATCTCTTTTCCTGATGATTATTATCAAGGCGAATATATAAAAGAGATTGCAATGCATTTGTATATCAAATACGGAAATTCAATTAAGAATGAAGACCCCGAAGGAATCTTTAAGGACACTGCAGAAAATGAAATTTTCTTTGATATAAAAAAATCTTTGGAAAATCTTGGCATTGTTCATAAAATATTTTTTAACGAGAATACATTATACCAGGAAGGAAAGATTACTGAGCTTTTGGATTATTTCAATGCTCATAATCTAACTTATGAAAAGGATGGAGCAGTATGGTTAAAATTGAAATCACTTGGTCAGCCTGAAGACAAAGTAATTATTAAAAGTACCGGCGAGCCTACTTACCGCCTGCCTGATATTGCATATCACGCAGTAAAAATTAATCGTGGATATGATTTGTTAATTGATGTTTTCGGTTCAGACCATAATGCTACTTATCCCGATGTTATGGCAGGGCTTAAAGCTTTAGGGTTAGATTCTGAAAAAGTAAAAGTGATGATCCAGCAGTTTGTTACAATTATGGATGGAAATGAAGTTGTAAAAATGTCAACAAGAAAAGCTAATTACATAACTCTTGATGAATTGAACAGTGAAGTTGGTAAAGATGCTGTAAGATATTTTTTTAATATGCGTAATATCAATTCGCATATGGTTTTTGATTTATCAATAGCCAAAAAGAAATCGGATGAAAATCCGGTTTTCTATGTTCAATATGCACACGCAAGAATATTTTCAATATTAAATCGTGTAAAAGAAGTTCAGTTGGAAATCTCAATTAATAACCTTGATCTTCTTGTACACGAAGATGAACAGCATTTAATCAAAACCCTTTTTCAATTTGAAGAAGAAGTTGAAATAAGCGCCGATGGTTTAGAGACCCATAGAATTTGTTCTTATTTATATGAGCTTGCAGCAGCATATCATCGTTTTAACAAATCCTGCAGGATACTTGGGACTGAGACTAAATTGGCTGAGGCACGATTAGCTTTGTCTTATGCAGCGATGATTGTTATAAAAAACGGATTAAGTATTCTTGGTGTTTCAGCACCTGAAGAGATGTAATTTAACCTGCTAAAGCAATTGATGCAGCAAATAGTTTTTTAGCTCCTGCTTCAAGCAATACTCTTCCGCATTCAGAAATTGTTGCACCTGTTGTAATAACATCATCTATTATCAGAATAGATTTATCAGATACTTTTTTCTTATTTGTTACCTTAAATGCTCCATGAATATTTTCTTCACGTTCAATAATATTAAGTGCAGTTTGAGACTCAGTATATTTACTTCGTTTGACAGCTGTTTTACTCAGTTTAATTCCTGCCGATTTATTTATCCCTTTAGCAATATAATATGATTGATTATATCCCCGTTCAGTTTCCTTTAACTTGTGCAAAGGAATTGGAATTATAATGTCAAATAGCCAATTAGGTCTTCGGGTGGAAATTTTGTTTGCAATAATTTCTCCAAAAAATAATCCTGTGCGAAATTTATTTTCATATTTAAGTGAATGAATTGCGTGCTGTAGTTCTTTGTCTTTTTCAAACAAGAATGGAGAGAATAAATCAGATATTATTTTTTTATCTGCAAATTTTCTATCGAATTCAATCTGCAGTCTTAAATCATCAATTTCGTTAATTCTTGCAAAGCAAATGTTGCAAAGAGATTTTTCTAATGTCTTTAATTTACTTTTACAAGAACAGCAAAATCTGGGCAGTATCAAATCCCAAACCGAAAGCGCGTGGTTATTAAGCGAACCAAACATAACTAAAGCATACCCGATCTTTTTCTTATAAACCATTCCAATGAAAACAGAACTATTATCAAAATCAGCAATACCTCATTGGACCAAAGTCTGATTTCTGAAGTTAAAATTTTCTCTTTCGAAAGATCCTGATTTGTTCGTATCAAATCTTCAATCAATTTATCCGTGCTTGTGTTTAGATATGTTTTACCATTTGTCTCATTACTAAGCTGCTCTAGAAATTCAAAATTCATTCTGCTTTCCAGTAATTCCAGATCAACATCACCAACATTAAATGTTCCGTTATCAGACCCAATATTTCTTTTATCAAACAATACCTGACCTGAAAACTTATAATCGCCACTTTTAGTTAATAGTACACTACCTTCATATAATCCATTACCTATAGAGCTTAAAATGATTTCATCATGATATTCGGGACCAGAAATGTTTAATTTTATTTCTGCATCACTTAATGGATTAAATAGGTCATCATAAACCTGTCCAGTGAACTCAATCGGCTCTCCAACAGCATAGAATTTTTTTGAAGTTTTTATCTTAATCTTTTTATCTTCATCAGGTGCATTTAACCATCTGTTTGAGCTTAGAAGAAAATTATCAAATAACTTATTATTTTTTTGAGCGGTTTGTAATTTCCATCTCCAAATTTCACTTCCCAAAACCACTATAGAACGTTTTGAGCCGAGATTTTTTGTAACGACTAAAGGATTATTCCTTGGCTGTCCATTAACCAGAGTTTTTACAATTACCTTGCTTTCAGGTTTAACTTTAATATTTGAAAGTGCCTGAGGTATTGGCGGCAAATTATTCCAGTCATTTTTCGTAGAATGATTTAAGAGCGGATTAGATAATTCGTTAAACTCCGGATTTGGTTGAACCTGTAAAAAATTGTTTTCAATTTGAGTTACTGAAACTGGAAGTAAATCTTCAACCGCCTTTAATTTTGATGGTGATACATCAGAGGAAAGTAATAAAAACAATGGAATGTTTTTAGTTTTAAGTTTATTAAACACCTTTGTAAGAAATCCATTTTCAGAGTTTTGGTTTGGATAATCAATTAAATAAATAATATCTGCACTATCTAACAAAAGATTTTGGTTTTGTTCCAAAAATCTACTTGGTGAAACCTGAGTTAAAGTGTTTACTTTTAAATTTGGGTCTTCTGTAAGAGAATTTTTAATAAAAGTTAAATCAGCGCTTGGTGATCCGGCTATTAGCAGAATATTAATTTTATTATCAAGTATGTTTATAAAAAAACTTTTATTATTATTAAGAACAGACGCTTCTCCATCAAGAGCATTTACCTTTAACTGGATTTTTTTTTCACCGCTTTCAACTGATGTATATTCAAATGAAACTGAGTTAACCCCGCTTTTATCAAGAATAATATTTTTTTGTGAAACAAGATTTGATCCTTCAAAAAGACTGGTAGAAATACTTTTACCTGCAAATCCATTGTTGGTAATGGTTGCATTTATTGTTGTTGGAGTTTGAGCATAGATATAATCATTAAACAAAACATTTTTTAATTCAATATCTTTTTTTCTTGAACTATCACCCACAGCTAAATTAAAAAATGGAATTCCCAAACGTTGGGCACTGTAAAAAGGTGTAGAACCATCTGTAATTACCCCATCAGATACAATTGTAATTGTGGAAATATTATCATCGGAGTTTTTTACATTCTCGATGATCTGAGCAAAGTTAGTGGAGGGTTCAGTGAAGTTAAGATTGTCAAGACTATCAGTTTTAACTGCAGTTATTTCCGAGCCGAAACTAAAAAATTTTTTTTCCCCTCTTACATCTGCATTTATTATCTCATCAATAAAATGATTAACAACTTCTGTCCGGCTGCTTCCGTCTTTAATTTGCATTGATTTACTATTATCAATAAAAAAGAGACTTACAGGTGGCAGGATTTTTTTTTCAATAAGGACAAGAGTTGGTTCAAAAATAATGAATACAAGTAATGTTAAAGCAAGGATTCTTACAAAAACCAGAAGAAGCCTTCGTAATCTGCTGACAGGTGGAAGTGTATATTTATAAACGTACGTTGAATAAGCAATTACTATCAGCAGACTTATGATAAAAAATACTAGATTAAATGAGAGTGTAAGATTTATATTTTCATAACCGAACATTATAAATCAAGTTACCTTCCATTCAATAAATTTTCAATTTTCCAGCTCTGCATTTGATCAAAAGTATTATAATCGGTAAGATCAAAATGAATAGGTGTTATCGAAACATAATTATTTTTTATAGCAGCCTGATCAAGATCAGGATTAATATCTACAGCCATTAAACTGCCGGTAAGCCAATAATAATTTCTGCCATAAGGATCAATTCTTTTTTCATAAGTGTCATCCCACTTGGATTTACCTTGTTTAGTAAGAACTATTCCTTTGATTTCTTTTTCAGGGAGATTAGGTACATTAACATTTAGCATTGTACCCAAAGGAAGTTTTCTTTTATAAACTTCCTGAGCAAGATGTTTTGCGATTTTTGCCGCATAAGAAAAATCCAATACCCGATAACTTGCAACAGAAATTGCAATAGAAGGTACCTCCATTATTGCCCCTTCGCGTGCTGCTGAAACTGTTCCTGAGTATATAATATTTATTGCAGTATTCGATCCGTGATTTATTCCAGAAATAACCAAATCAGGCGGAACAGCCATAAGATTTCTTATTCCTATTTTAATGCAATCAGCTGGTGTTCCATCAACAGCATAGCCGAAAAAACTTCCATTTTTCTGATACTCAAAAACCCGTAAAGGTGTTTGCATCGTTATTGCATGACCTACTGCGCTTTGTTCTTTATGAGGAGCAACAACTGTTACTTCTGCAATTTCTTTTAATGCTTCAGCCAAAGAGTGAATTCCTGCCGAATCGATTCCATCGTCGTTTGAAACTAAAATCCTCAATTTTTTCCTTTTTTAATTTTTTTGATGCGGCAATATAGTATTAACACAAATCTCCAACAATTTAAGTTTATTTGACTTGATATATCATTTATAAAGATTGATTAAATTAACCCGAAAGAAAATGTTTATTCTTAAACCATACATATTTAACAAATTTCCGGAGCTGATTTTTGGATTCAGTACCATTATTTCCAAAAATGCCAAACCTCCTTTTTATTTTAATCTTTCTTTTTCAGTTGGTGATGATAAAATAATTGTTGAGCAAAACCGCAAAGAGTTTTTGGAACAAATAGGATTAACCGAAAATTCTGTAAGCTTTCAAAGACAAATTCATTCAGATATAATTAAAACAGTTAATCACAGCGGAGATTGCGGACAGAGTGATGCATTGATTACTAATAAAACAGGACTTGGATTGGCAGTTATCATTGCTGATTGTACACCAATATTTATTTATGATAACCAAAATAAAGTAATTGCAGCAGTTCATGCCGGTTGGAGAGGTACTGAACAAAATATTTTAGGTAAGACACTGTATCAGCTCTCAAAAGAATTTAATTCAATACCTAAAGATCTTAATGTTTATGTTGGACCGTCAATTTCACAAAACAATTATGAAGTAGGTGAAGAAGTTGCAGAAAAGTTTGAGAAAAAGTATTTGATCAGATCTGATAAAAAACACTTACTTGATGTAAGCGGTGCGAATTATGATACTTTGCTGGAGTTTGGAATTCCTAAAGTTCAAATACAAAGATCAGTCCTTTGTACATTTGAATATAGAGAATTATTTCATTCTTACAGACGTGATGGAAATCTTTCCGGCAGGTCTATTGGTGTAATTGCAATTAGGGATTAAGCAAAGAGATTGCAACAATTTTACCGGAGTAATTTTTTGTTAGCTATGATTTATTAAAATTAAATCTTTGCTAAAAATTGGATTAAATAATTTAACAGTAACCTTAAAACATTAAAGAATCTGATAAAGTAAATATGTAATTTTGATTCAATAATTTTCAGGAAACTTATGCAAAATATCATTCGCATTAAAAAAGCAGCATTTTATGGTTATCACGGTGTTATGAGTGAAGAACAGAGTGTTGGTGGTAAATTTGAAGCTGATGTTGATATTTATACTAATTTTGCTAATGCTGCAAAACATGATTCATTACACGAAACTATAGACTATCAAAAAGTTTACAAAGTGCTTTATCATCTTGCATTGGAGCAGAAGTATTATTTAATTGAATCTGTTGCTGATAAAATTGCTGATGAACTATTAAATAAATTTTCAGAGATTGATAAGATTGCTGTAAGAGTCAGAAAAAATAATCCTCCCCTTGGCGGTGTGGTTGATTGTGTAGAAGTTGAAGTTATCAAAGACAGGGATGATCTAAAAAATTGATGTCTGAAAAATTAAATATTGCATTTATTGGTTTAGGCAGTAATATTGGTAATCGTCTTGAAAATTTACAACGGTCTGTTTCGTGCATAAGGCTTTTGGATAATACAAAAGTTAAATCTGTATCCTCAGTTTATGAAACATTACCATTTGGAAAAATAAAACAATCTGATTTTTATAACGCAGTTATTAAAATAGAAACAGAATATAAACCAAAGGAATTGCTGAAGGAATTAAAAAAAATTGAAAAAAAAATCGGCAGAGTTAAAAGACAAAGATGGGGTCCAAGGGAAATTGATCTGGATATTTTAATATTTAATGATTTAATTTTATCGGATGAAATTATAACTTTACCGCATAAAGGTATTATTTATCGTGATTTTGTGCTTGTTCCATTAGTTGAAATTGAACCCGGACTTATCAACCCGGTTTATAATAAAAGATATAAAGACTTTATTGATGAACTTGAAAATAAATATATAACTAAAAAATTGTCTGATAAACTTATTATGGAAAATATAAATCTTGGCTGTATCTGAAGAAATCAAATATATTGCTGTAGAGGGTGTAATTGGTGCCGGAAAAACAGCACTTGCAAAAAAACTAAAAGCACGTTTAGAAGCAAAACTTATTCTTGAACAATTTGAAGCAAATCCATTCCTTGAAAACTTTTATAATGACAGAAAAAGATATGCTTTTCAAACTCAGATGTTTTTTTTAATTAACAGGTTCAAACAGCAGGAAGAGTTAAATCAGGAAGACCTGTTTAGTAATTTTATTATTTGCGATTACATTTTTGATAAGGATAAAATATTTGCTTATTTAAATCTTTCGGCTGAAGAACTAAAACTCTATGAATCAGTGTTTCCACTATTATTAAGAAATCTCAGAAAACCTGATCTGGTTGTTTATTTACAATCCAGTGTGGATAGACTGATGTTTAATATAAAAAAACGCAGCAGAAGTATTGAGAGAAATCTGTCCAGAAATTATATTGAAGAATTGAGCGAAGCATACAACCACTTTTTTTTCAGATATAATTCAACTCCGCTCTTGATCGTTAATTCATCAGAAATTGATTTTGTTAATAATGACAGTGATTTTGAAGAATTATTCAGAGAGATTTTCAGAGCAGAACGCGGACCAATTGAGTACTTTAATCCTGAGAGAAAATTATCTGGTTAGAATATGCTTAAACTGATTTTATATTTTTTACTGTTTTATATTATATTCAGATTGATTTATACAATGCTGAGAAACTTTTTTAGTACTAAAAGCAATACTAACATTAAATCAAATCCGGTAAAACGAAAATCAAAATTTGAAGATATTGAAGAAGCTAAGTATATAGAAATTAAACCAAGTGATGAGGAAAAGAAGTGATTTAATATGGCTCATAGTTCAGCTCTGTCAAAAATAATTTTATCATTCCTCAAAAAGTATTATTCAATAAAAGAAAATAACAATTGTGATTTAGGTGAAGTAAGAAAAGTTCTGATTGTAAGACAACATAATCAACTTGGTGATATGCTGGCATCAGTTTCGTTATTTCGTGCAATAAAAGAAAAGTATAAGGATTCAAAATTATTTTTAATAGTCAGTCCGGTAAACAAAGCTGCTGTAATCAAAAATAAATATGTAGATGGTTTTTTTGTTTTTGATAAGCCGAAAGTTTTTCTTCCGATAAGATTTATTAAATTCATCAGATATTTACGTCAGGGGTTTGATGTTGTTATTGTACCTTCAACAGTTTCTGTTTCATTTACAAGTAATTTAATTTCAAGAATATCCAAAAGCCGTATTAGAATTGGTGTTAAAAATCTTGATGGTAAGGAAAACGAAAGCTCATTCTTTTTTGATCAAAGAATAGAACTTGATTGGAGGAAAGAACCAGATTCAAATGTAGCTGATTTTATTCTCGATATTGTTCGACCTTTCGGAATAACTACAAATGATTATAGCAGTAATATAGCGTTTGATGATAATGATCTTGATACTGCAAGGAATTTTGTTAATAAAATTATGATGGATAAGCAGTCTCGTTTGATTGGTATTCATGTCGGTGCAGGTAAACCTCAGAATAAGTGGTCATTAAACAAATATATTAAACTTGTTGAGTTGCTTGAAAAAAATTATAAATGTTGTTTTTATATAACCGGTTCAAAGTTTGACAAAGAAGAACTTAATTATGTTAAAGAAAAATCTAAAGTTACAATTCATCAATACTTGAATCATTCAATTCCTGAAGTGGCTGCACTTATTTCAATTTCTGATTTATACGTAACAAATGATACTGGGTTAATGCACGTAGCAGGTACTACACAAACTCCGCAAATTTCTCTTTTTGGTCAAACAAACCCATTCAATTGGGCACCCTATGGTAAAGACAAAATATTTTTAAGAAAATCTGACTTAATAGATGATATTGAAACTGAAGATGTTTTTGAGATTTGTAAACTTCTTTTAAACAAATCTGATGGATAAAACTAAAAATAGAATTGCTGCAATAGATATCGGAACCAATTCCTTTCATCTTATAATCCTGGAAATTACCAATAACAATAAACTTAAATTACTGGATCGCGACAGAGTTTTTTTAAGAATCGGGAATATCAAACAAAACGGTTTGAATATTATTTCAAAAAGTGATACCGAAGCAGCAGTAAATGTTTTATTGAAATTTAAACAACTGGCAGATTTTCATAAAGCAAGGATTTTTGCTATTGCTACAAGTGCTGTAAGAGAAGCTTCAAACAACAAAGAATTTATCAGCGAAGTTTTTAATCGAACAAGAGTAAAAATTAAAATTATTGATGGGAAATCTGAAGCAAAATTAATATTCCTTGGGATGAAGAATGCACTTGATCTAAGCAGCTCAAATGTGCTTGGAATTGATATTGGAGGCGGAAGCACTGAATTTATTTATGCTGTTAACGGAAAAGTTAAATATGCTGATAGTGTAAAAATTGGAGCTGTAAGATTATCCAATGTTTTTTTCTCTGAATATAAAATTACAAAATCAGCTGTAAGCGCTTGCGAGGATTATGTTGAAGCTCATATTCAAAAACAAATTGATATGAAGATATTCAGAAAAATTGACATTGCTGTTGGTTCATCAGGAACAGTAGATACTATTTGTATGATAAAAAATATTCAATCAGGTAATGCCGTTAGAAAAAAATTAAATGGATTTGAATTTTCTTATGATGAATTTGAAGATATTTATAATCTTATAATGAATCTAAGAACGCCCGACGAAAGGATGAATGTACCTGGATTAGAATCAAAACGTGCTGATATAATTCCCGCAGGTTTGATTATACTAAAAAAAATATTTCAATTATTTGATTTAAACAAGATGATATTATCCGAATACGCCTTGCGTGAAGGTATAGTTTTCAAAGCATTAAATTTGAACTAAGATAGATTTTTACATATTTAGACATTCTTTTTTAAGACTTACTGACTAAGTATATTTGCACTTAATTTAATCTGAGAATATGAATAACATTAGAAATTTTTGCATTATTGCGCACATAGATCATGGTAAATCAACAATAGCTGATTGTTTACTTGAAAAAACCGGTGTTGTTTCTGCCCGTGAAGCAAAAGATCAGATATTAGATAATTTAGAACTTGAACGGGAACGTGGAATTACTATAAAATCACATGCAATTCAAATGCATTATCGGTTTAAGGGACAGGAATATGTTCTTAATTTAATTGATACGCCTGGTCATGTGGATTTTACGTATGAAGTTTCGCGCTCACTAGCAGCATGTGAAGGTGCTATACTTATCGTTGACGCCGCACAAGGAGTTGAAGCTCAAACGATTAGTAATCTTTATCTTGCAATTGATGCTGGATTAGAGATTATCCCTGTTATAAATAAAATCGATCTGCCAAGTGCTGAAATTGATAAAGTAGCTAATCAAATTATTGAACTGATTGGTTGTGATAAAGAAGATATAATCCATACAAGTGCTAAGTCTAAAATTGGAATAAATGAATTATTAGAAGCAGTTATTGAAAGAGTGCCACCGCCAAAAGGTGATCCAAATGCACCGCTTCAGGCTTTGATTTTTGATTCTGTTTTTGATTCTTACCGGGGAGCTATTGCTTACATTAGAATATTTGAAGGTACGCTTAAAACAAATGATAAACTCAAATTCTTTAAAGTACATATTGAATCTGATGCAGAAGAAATTGGCACCTTAGGTCTGAAGAAAATCAAAACAGATGAACTTTCAGCAGGTGATGTTGGATATATTATTGCAGGGATTAAAGATGTTCACGAAACAAAGGTTGGCGATACAATTACTCATGCAAAAAATGGTGCTGCAGAGCCGTTGCCGGGTTATAAAGATGTAAAGCCAATGGTTTACAGCGGGTTATATCCAACTGACTCTGACGACTTTGAAGATCTTCGTGATGCTTTGGATAAATTCAGATTAAATGATTCCGCTTTAATATATCAACCGGAAACATCTGCCGCATTAGGGTTTGGATTTAGATGCGGCTTTCTTGGTTTACTGCATATGGAAATTGTTCAGGAACGATTATTACGCGAATATAATCAATCAATAATTACAACATTACCAAACGTTGAGTATTATGTTTATACTAAAAAGGGAGAGAAAATAACTGTTGATAATCCCGCTGAAATGCCTCCTGTTGGCAGCATTGACAGAGTTGAAGAACCGTATATGAAAGCGCAAATAGTTACTCCAAGCGAATATGTCGGGAATATTATGAAGCTTGCAATGGATAAGCGAGGCACTTATATAAATACTAATTATATTGATCCCACACGTGCAGATATTCAATTCGAGTTCCCTCTTTCAGAAATAATTTTTGATTTTTATGATAAACTTAAATCCTCTACCCGGGGTTATGCTTCTTTTGATTATGAATATATAGGCTATCGTGAATCTGATCTTGTAAAACTTGATATTCTCTTAAATGGTGAACCAGTTGATGCTCTTTCGATGATTGTTCATCGAAGTAAATCTTTTGAGTGGGGCAGAAAGGTCAGTTCAAAACTTAAAGACCTGATACCAAGGCAGATGTTTGAAATAAGTATTCAGGCGGCAATCGGTACAAAAGTAATTTCAAAATCAATTGTTAAAGCTCTTAGGAAAAATGTTATTGCCAAATGTTACGGCGGAGATATATCCCGTAAAAGGAAATTACTTGAAAAACAAAAAGAAGGTAAAAAGCGTATGAAGCAAGTTGGCAATGTTGAAATTCCGCAAGAAGCATTTTTAGCTGTTTTACAAATAGAGGATTAGAATTTCAGGATTGTGATCAAATGAAACGCCTGTTAAAAATATTAGTACTTCTTTTGTTTATAGCACTGCTGCTAAAATTATTTGTTGTTGATGCTTTCAAAATTCCAACAGGTTCAATGAAAAATACTTTGATTGAAGGTGATTTTATCATTGTAAACAAATTAGCATATTCTTTTTCTACACCGCATCAAATACCTTTTTGGGGCAAACGGCTACAAAGAATGAAAATCTCAGCAACCGGAAAACCAGAGTTTAATGATGTTATCGCATTTGAAATACCAGCTAATTATTATGATCCTGCTTCTAAAGACTATTCAATTCTGATAAAAAGAATTATTGGTTTGCCTGGCGATACAATAGAGTTAAAAGAACAAGAATTATTTGTAAACAACATTAAATATCGAACACCTTCTTATATTAAAATTGATCTTGAAGAGCAGCCAATTGAAAATATTGATTCAAAGATATTTCCTTATGATAGTAAGTGGACTACTGTTAATTACGGTCCTATTGTAATTCCGAAAAAAGGAATGACAGTTGAATTAAATCCTAACAACATTTTGCAATGGCAGAATGTAATTAATACAGAATTTGGTAAGAAAGTCGTTAGCATTGAGGGAACTGTCATAACGGTTAACGGTGTTGCAGTAAGAGATTACACATTTAATAAAGACTATTATTTTGTTCTTGGTGATAACAGAAAAAATAGTATTGATAGCCGCTATTTTGGCTATGTTTCTGAAGATTGGTTAATTGGAAAGGCATTGTTTATTTATTGGTCACAGATACCAGTGCAAACTTCCGGAATTAGTGATTTTTTCTCATCCATAAGATTTAGCCGGTTAATGCAGTCTATAGACTAGCATTGGAAGGTTTTAAAACTTGATACGATCATTTCATTAAATTACTTTGAGATAAGAATTTATGAGCAAACCGGTTTTAATTATTATTATTCTTTCTTCTTTTATTTCAGCACAGAATAAGTATTTTATTTATTTCAAAGACAAAGGACCCGAGAATTCTTTCAGCCAGCTGAATAAAAACAGTGTTGGTTATCAGGAGGCTCTTAATCTTTTAACTGATAAAGCTGTTGAAAGAAGAATTAAGAATATGGGTGATGAGTATATTACTTTTGAAGACTTAAAAATTTACTCCGATTATATAGCAGAAATCGAAAATCTTGGAGTGAATATTCTTAGAGAACTTTCATGGTTTAATTCGGTATCTGCTTATCTTAATTCTGATCAGATTGAAAAAATAAAATATCTGCCGTATGTAAAATCAATAGAGCCGGTAAAAAAACTTTTCTATAAAAATGATTTTGAGTTTGAAATTGATAATTCTTTATCAAAAGTATATGATACTACTTTTAACTATGGGTTAGCGTACAAACAAGTTAATTTGTCGGATATTCCTTTTATCCATTCAAAAAATATTTCAGGAAAAAATGTTCTGATTGGAATACTTGACTCAGGATTTGATTGGAAATACCACGAAGCTTTAAAAACTAAAAATGTAATAGCTGAATATGATTTTGTTTTTAATGATTCAATAACTGCAAATCAACCAGGTGATATTCAATCACAAGATCGCCACGGTACTTATGTTTTTTCTTTACTAGCTGGTTCAACTGATAGTATTGTGATTGGTCCTGCATTTAATTCGTCTTTCATTTTGGCAAAAACAGAAGATGTTAGAAGTGAAACCCAGATTGAAGAAGATAATTATGCAGCAGCTTTAATATGGATGGAGTCACTCGGAGTTGATATTACAACCAGCTCTTTGGGTTATAATGAGTTTGATAATAGTAATTCTTCATATTCTTATTCTGATATGGACGGGAAAACCACAATTGTAACTAAAGCTGTTAATCTTGCTTATCTTCGCGGTGTTTCTACTTTTACATCAGCAGGAAATGAAGGAAATACTTCCTGGAAATATATTACTGCACCTGCAGATGGATATAAAATCATTTCTGTTGGAGCAGTTGATGAACTTGGAAATATAGCATCTTTCAGCAGTCGCGGTCCAACATACGATGGAAGAATAAAACCTGAAGTTGTTGCATGCGGTGTTAATGATTATGGAGCATTAGCTCATACTGTAAACTCTTATATGTTTGGCACCGGCACTTCTGCATCTACACCTATTGCAAGTGGAATAGCAGCTCTGCTTCTATCAGCTTTCCCGCATCTAAAAAATGAGCAGATAAGAAATATAATTCTTGAGTCATCATCAAATTCATTAAATCCAAATAATAATATTGGATATGGAATAATGACTGCAAAAGGTGCAATTGAATTTCCAAATCTGCAAAAAGAATCTAATGAGTTTATTTTGCACAAAATGATCTTTGAGGATAGGATTAGAGAAAATTCTGTTAATATTGTTTTCAAAATCGCAGATGATCTGTTAGAACCAATTCAAATGACTAAAAGTGATATGTACAGTTTTGTTTATACTTTTCCGCAAAATAACAATGGAGAAGTTATTCAATTTTATATCACTTATTCTGACAGTTCGAATAATTTTTATCGTAAGCCGGAAAATGGTTTTTATAGATATGTTTATGGTACAGAATTAATTTCTCTGAATCTGGAAACACAACAATATCAGTCAGATAATAAAATAAGTGAATTTTTCCCTAATCCGTTTTTACCTGCTGACCATAAGAATGTGCAAATCAGGTTTTATTCTAACGGGAATGAATTATTTAAAATATTAATTATTGATGGAGCTGGGCAGAAGGTTATTGAAAGAAATATAAGTACAGTTCCTGGCAATAATTTATTTGAATGGGATGGATATTCTGATAGAGGTTATGTGTGTGCAAGTGGTGTTTATTATGCCCTGATTCAATTTGGTGGTAAAGAATATGGTAAAAAATTAGTGCTGTTAAAGTAAGATTTAAATTACTAATCTAATAATTTTATCTTGTTACTAAGATTAAAAATAATTTTTTAAGGGATATGTAATGAAGAATATTCTTTTTCCTGCTCAAAAAAAATATCTGGAATCATACAGAAAACAGGAAGATAAACTAATTCTTGAGATGGAAGAATTTGCCGAAGAGAATTCGATTCCAATTATTGAATGGCATGCAATTGAGTTTATTGAAAAATTAATTCTTATCAGTAAGCCTAAACGAGTACTGGAAATTGGTACAGCAATTGGTTATTCAACAATAAGAATTGCCCGTTGCCTTGCCAGATCATCTTCAATGTTTACTATTGAAAAAAGCAGTGATAATGTTGAACTGGCTTCAAAGTATATTAACAGATCAGGTGAAAGTAAAAAGATAAAACTTATCTATGGTGATGCATTAAGTGTTTTACCGCAGATGGATAAAAAATTTGATTTTATTTTTCTTGATGCTGATAAACATGATTATAAAAGATTGTTTGATTATTCTATGCTGTTATTAAAAAAGGGAGGGATAATTATTGTTGATAATGTTTTATGGCATGGTTATACAGCTTCATCAAATGTACCTGCTAAATATAAAACCTCAACAAGACATATAAGAGATTTCAACAAAATATTTATTCTTCAGCAAAACCTTGATTCAATGATTCTGCCGGTTGGTGATGGCTTAGGTTTCGGAATTAAAAAATGAAAGAAATAATTATCACTAAAGAATTTTTGGATGAAGTAGAACTCTTTTCTGATAAAAAGCTCTTTAGAAAAAATGATATAACTTTACTGTTGGAAAACTATTTTATCAATCAGGATGTAAAAGAGTTTAAGGATTTTGTTTTTACCGGAAAATATATAAATGGATTATTCAATGTATTGCAGACAGCTGGAAGCATTGCGAATTTTCAAAATCTTGAACTGGTTAAAAGAGATTTAAATAATAATATAGAAAAAGTAACTTCTCTTATAAAAGAAATTACTTTATCTATGACTGATAAGAATAAAACGGCAATAGAAAAGGATTATCTGAGTAATACAAAAGATTCATTTCATAACATAAAACAGCTTGTCGAAGACCTTGATCTTATTAAAAAATATTTGAACTTTCTAAAAAGAACAAATCATACTACGATTTAGCAATCCACTTTTCCAAAGCAGATAAAAAGTAAGTCATTGCAGTAATAAGCGGTTGATGCTGTTCTTCGTCAATATCCTGCAGTATATCTTTATGAATATCTATATAAGCCTTGTTTAACTGCTGAACAAGAAGCTGTCCCTTCTTTGATAAAGAAACTCTCATATTTCTTCTGTCGTTAGGGTCAATTTCCCTGATGATATATTCTTTTTGAACTAAGCCATCGATGATTCTGGTTAATCTGCTTGGACTTAAATTCATCCTTTCAGCAATAGCTTTATTGTTTATACTTTCGTCTGATCCGAATAATCTTAAACATCTGAATTCAGCTTGTGTAAGATTATGAATTTCAGCAAGACGAGCTTCTTTTTCCTGGCAGTTAGCTAATAAGACAAAAGTTAAATTAGCTAAACTTTCTGCGTTTTGATTTATATCCATTTTAATTCCGGTTATTGTAAGATAAACTATTGTCTATGACAAATATCGATAAGAATAACAATTTAATCAAGTGTATATTAAATTTATTTAACTAAATATCTGAATAGTATTTTTCTTTGTATTGAGATTTGTCCGTTAGTAAGATTTGTTAGCTCTGAAATAAATTTATTAATATTCTTTGGTTTGATGTAACAGGTAAAGAATGCTTTATCAGTAAATTGTGTTTCATTAATAATTGCCGATAGCTGGTTTGCAACTCTATGAATATGACTAACAAAACTAAATTCCACTTCAATCTCAACTTCTTCATACAGTATTTTCTGTATGATTTCTGACTGCTCCAAAACGCTGATAGATGCGTTATAATAAGCTTTACCCAGCGGGCCTACCCCAAGCTTGGTTCCGCCGAAATATCTCACTACAATCAACAATACATCGGTTAAATCGAAATGTTCAATTGCATTTAAGATCCTGATTCCGGCTGTACCATTTGGCTCTCCATCATCGGAATATTTCTGTTCAGCGTTTTTAATTTTATAAGCATAACAGTGATGTGTGGCATCATAGTATTTTTTTCGAATTTCTGACAGATAATTTTGTGCAGTGGTATTATTATCAGCAGAATAAACTATTGCTATAAACTCCGAACCTTTTTCTTTGAGAGAGTACTGTTTGTATTCTTTTACAGTTTTTATTTGTTCTGGCAGCATAAATGTGCGATTGAATAATCCATACTAAAAATATTTGTTTATCAATATCACTATTCCTAAAATAACTGTTTGAAAATTTATTTCTTATTATTGCCAAGCAAAATTTTGGAAAAAGAAAGTATAATTGTTAAGGGTGCACGCGAGCACAATTTAAAAAATATAGATGTTGAGATTCCACGAGATTCGTTCACAGTAATTACTGGTTTATCCGGTTCCGGAAAATCTTCTTTAGCATTTGATACTATTTATGCTGAAGGTCAGCGTAGATATATTGAATCATTATCTGCTTATGCTCGTCAGTTTTTAGATATGCTGGAAAAACCTGAAGTAGATTTGATTGAAGGTTTAAGTCCTGCAATTTCAATCGAGCAGAAATCAACTTCAGGTAATCCAAGATCAACCGTAGGAACGGTAACAGAAATTTATGATTATCTAAGATTGCTTTATGCAAGAATCGGGGTTCCGCATTGCTATAATTGCGGTAAACCCGTAACAAAGCAAACTACAAATCAGATAATAGATACAATTATTCAGAATCAATCTGGCAAGAAAGTTAATGTACTTGCACCTGTTGTACGTGGAAGAAAAGGACACTACCGCGAACTTTTTGAAGAAATTGTTTCAGATGGATTCCTGAAAGTTAGAGTTGATGCAGAGTATCATGAAATTGAAAAGGGTTTTCATGTTGACCGGTATAAAATTCATAATATTGAAATAGCTGTTGATAAAATTAATGTCAGTGAAAAATCTCGCAGCAGATTAACTCAATCAGTTGATGTTGCTTTGAATTATGGAGAGGGGATTGTAATTATTGATGAGAACGGCGAAGATAAAATTTATAGCCGGCACTTAGCCTGTTTGGATTGTGGTATTTCTTACCGTGAGCTTGCACCAAATTCTTTCTCATTCAATTCGCCTTATGGTTCCTGCCCTGATTGTGAAGGACTTGGAGAAATAAAACAACTTGATATTAATCTGATAATTCCTGATTGGAATAAATCAATTAATGAAGAAGGAATTGCACCGATTGGAAAGCCTCGGTCAATTTGGTTCTTTAATCAGTTAGAAGCTGTTGGAAAAAAGTTTGGTTTTGATTTCGATACTCCGCTTAAAAATCTGACAGCAGAACAAAAGGATTTATTATTAAACGGAAGTCCAGAAAAAATCTCTTTTACTTACAATTATGGTAAAGGAAAACCTGTAACATATCTGCATAGATTTTCCGGAGTAATGAGTTATCTTAATAATTATTATTCAACCACAACCTCAAATCATATTCGTGATTGGGTTGAGGCTTATATGACTTCTGCAGCCTGCCAAACTTGTAATGGTGGAAGATTAAAAAAAGAATCTTTGTCAGTAAAATTTCAGGGCAAAAATATCAGTGAGGTTACTAAGCTTTCAATAAATCGTGCTGCAGAGTTTTTTAGTACTCTTAAGTTAAAAGGTAAAGAAGCAATTATTGCAAAACCGATTTTAAAAGAAATTATTGAGCGGTTGGGATTTTTATTGAATGTTGGATTGGATTATTTAACTCTTGACCGTTCCGCAAGAACCTTATCCGGAGGAGAATCACAAAGGATAAGGCTGGCAACACAAATTGGTTCTCAACTTGCAGGAGTACTATATGTGCTTGATGAACCATCAATAGGTTTACATCAAAGCGATAATATTAAATTAATAAACTCACTAAAAAATCTCAGGGATCTTGGTAATACTGTAATTGTGGTTGAGCACGACAGAGAGACAATTGATAGTTCTGATTATATGATTGATCTTGGTCCGGCTGCCGGTGTGCAGGGCGGAGAAGTTTGTATTGCTGGCAAAACATCGGAGCTGATTAAAAGAAAAAATGGATTTGATTCATTAACACTTTCTTATCTAACTGATAAAATGCAAATTGAGATTCCGGTAAAAAGGAGAAAAGGAATTGGAAAATCGCTGATCTTAAAAGGTGCAAATGGTAACAATCTTAAAAATGTTAATCTAAAAATCCCACTTGGAACACTTACACTGATAACAGGAGTAAGCGGCTCCGGCAAATCAACATTAGTTAATGAAACACTTGTAAAGATTCTGATGAAGAAAATTTACAATTCCAAACTTGTACCTTTGCCATACAAATCAGTTGAAGGGCTGGAACATATAGACAAAGTAATAGAAATTGATCAATCACCGATTGGCAGAACACCAAGATCTAATCCTGCAACTTATACTGGTTTATTTACTTATATCCGGGATCTTTTTGCACAGCTGCCTGAATCAAAAATGCGGGGTTATGCTACAGGAAGATTTAGTTTTAACGTAGTAGGCGGAAGATGTGAAGAATGCGGCGGTGATGGATTAAAAAAGATTGAAATGAATTTTCTTCCTGATGTTTATGTACTTTGCGATGTTTGCCAGGGAAAAAGATATAACAGAGAAACTTTGCAGGTTTTGTATAAAACAAAATCAATTTCTGATGTTCTCGAAATGCGTATTGATGAAGCTTTGGAATTTTTTAAAGATCTGCCGAGAATTTACAGAAAGATAAAAGCAATTCATGATGTAGGACTTGGTTATATTAAACTTGGGCAGCAGGCAACAACACTTTCAGGCGGTGAAGCACAGCGGGTTAAGCTTGCTACTGAGCTGAGTAAAGTAAGCACAGGAAAAACAATTTACATTCTTGATGAACCAACAACGGGTTTACATTTTGAAGATGTCAAGATTTTGTTAGGTGTATTGAATAAACTTGTTGAAAAAGAAAATACAGTTGTAGTAGTTGAGCATAATCTGGATGTAATTAAAACTGCAGACTGGATTATTGATCTTGGTCCTGGCGGCGGTGAATTTGGTGGCGAAATTATTGCTGAAGGAACACCAGAACAAATAATTAAAAACAAGAAAAGTTTAACCGGAAAATTTTTGGTTAAAGAATTGGGAAAGTAGCATTTATCATCGCTATCCCAACTGTAGGAAAAAGCAATCTGAAAGATTGCTTTGTTGATAACTCCTCGCAATGACAAACATAAAATCAATCAATCTTTGTCGGATCCCATGAACTTCTGAAACCCTCATCCATATTATCCAGAATTTCCATATCAGATTCATCCAAAGTAAAATCATACACACTGGCATTTTCAATTATTCTTTCCTTATGAACAGATTTAGGAATAACAACCAGTTCGTGTTGTATTGCCCAGCGTATTAAAACCTGTGCATTTGATTTTTTGTGTTTATCAGTGATAGGTAAAATATTCTTATCATTTAGCTTTTTTGCTCGCGTTAAAGGAGCATAAGCTTCCAAAATAATTTTGTTTTTATTGCATACCTCAAGTAAATCTTTTTGATAGTTATAAGGATTAAATTCTACCTGATTCATAACAGGAATTGTATTGGCATAAGTAAATAACTCTTCAAGATGGGGAATCATATAATTACTTACTCCGATTGATTTGCAGTAGCCAGATTCATAAATTTTTTCCAATGCTTTCCAACTGTCTTTTCTTTTTTCCTGAACAGGCCAATGAATCAAATAACAATCAATGTAACCTAGATTTAGTTCCTTCAGACTTTTATCAAAAGCTTTAAGTGTAGACTCATAACCTTGATCATCATTCCATAGTTTTGTTGTAACAAAAACTTCTTCTCGTTTTATCCCTGAGTTTCTAATAGCTTCACCAACATCTCTTTCGTTTTTATAAAACTTAGCAGTATCAATATGTCTGTAACCTGCTTCTAATGCCCAGAGTATCGCGTTAATACATACGCTGCCAGATTTAGTAAGATAAACTCCAAGACCAAGTTGTGGAATTTCAACTCCGTTATTCATTTTAATTTTGTAGTTAATATCTCTTTTCATAATTCCTCTGTTAAAAATTCTTATTAAATAAATTTGAACTCATATCCAGCCCTTCTCTTAAAAAGATTGAGCTAAAAATAAAAATAATGTTGTAGCCGCAGGCTTCAGCCTGCGATATTAAGTTGTAAACGCAACCTGAAGGTTGCGGCTACTCTAACAAATTGTATTTTCTCACAGCCTCTTAAAAGAGGGATTTAGGATGAGTTTACAATAACCAAAATTATTAATTCCTATATAAAACAAGTTAAAATTAATAAACATTTAAAAGTTTAAGTGCCATAATTAAAATTGCCGCGATCAAAACGAACTTAATAAGTTTTTCACCTTTCTTAACAGAAAGTTTTGCACCCCACCATCCGCCAAAAGCATTGCCAGCTGAAAGTGTTAATCCGTAAAACCAATTAATATTATCTGTTAAAATAAAAACTAATAGTGCAGGAAGTGTAAATACGAAGACTACAAAAACTTTGTGCATATTAACTCTTATCAGATCTAGTTTCATCAAGTACTGAAACGAAGCCATTAATAAAAAACCAACTCCAACTTGAAGAAATGCACCATAGAATCCAACAATAATCATTGCGATAACAATTTTCCAATCGATAGTAAAATCAATAGAAGATTTTTCTGTTTTCTTTTTCGGCAGAAGCATTGTAATGATAATGAAAATCATTATAACACCAAGAATCTTTTCGAATAATTCATCACTTATATTAACTGCAGTAACTGCACCGAATATTGCTCCTGGTAAAGTAAGGGCAGAAAGAATTATGCTATTTTTGAGCTCATAAAACTTCTCTTTTTTGAAAGCATAAACCGCT
The DNA here is from genome assembly GCA_032027145.1 of Ignavibacterium sp. Classification (NCBI taxonomy): domain Bacteria; kingdom Pseudomonadati; phylum Ignavibacteriota; class Ignavibacteria; order Ignavibacteriales; family Ignavibacteriaceae; genus Ignavibacterium; species Ignavibacterium sp. The sequence continues at coordinate 1,989,760 of JAVSMP010000001.1, forward strand.
GAGGCGTTTTGGAAAAGAAGTGCAACTCGATTTGTTCCATTTGCAACTGATGGATCAAGACCCAGAAAAATCAAGACAGGTAAAGTTAGGGATGAGCCGCCGCCTGCATTAACATTTATAAATGCTGCTATACTGCCCACAGAAAATAAAATCAATATTCCAAGTAAATCGGGCAAACCTTTCCTGTAAAATCTTTTTTAACTAAAGTAAAAATAATTTATTTTAATCAGGAAAAGAATTTTAGTTAAATCATTTTAATACATGTATTAAGTTTATTTTGGATTTAAATTCTTTTGTAGCACTAAGTATGTAGAAGTGTGATATAACCTAAACAAATGTCATCTAAGATAAACTCATACTGACAAGTTGACTTTTAATATTTATGAATTAATTATTTATTTGGATTGGCTATGAACTCAAAAATTCTCACATCTTTTTCAATTATTTTGTTATTAGTATCATTCTCAAATTGCACACAATCCCAGCAGGATTATGTGAAAGATAATTACGATAAAAAAGAATATATGATTGAGATGCGTGATGGAGTAAAACTTTTTACTGCAGTTTATTCACCTAAAGATAAATCAAAACAATATCCAATAATAATGATGAGAACTCCGTATTCATCTAATCCTTACGGCGAAGATAAATTTACCGGATTTTTAGGACCATCAATTAAATTCTTACAAGAAGGATTTATTTTTGTTGTGCAGGATGTTCGCGGCAGATATATGTCCGAAGGTGATTTTGATAATATGCGTCCACATATTCCAAATAAAAATGATAATCAGATTGATGAGAGTAGTGATACTTATGATACAATTGAATGGCTTATCAGTAATATTGAAAACAATAATAAAAAAGTTGGTATGTGGGGTAATTCCTATCCCGGATTTTACACAATAATGGGCTGTATTGATGCACATCCAAACTTAATATGTGCTTCTCCCCAAGCTCCTATTTCTGATTGGTTTGTAGGTGATGATATGCACCATAACGGTGCTTTTTCTGTTCTAATGTCATTTAACTTTTTTAAATATTTTGGAAGTCCAAGACCTGAACCTTTAACAAAATATCCGCCGGCACCAGAATATGATTCGCCTGATGCATATAATTTTTTCATAAATCATACTCCGATAAAAAAATTGAATGAAGAAATTCTGAAAAATAAAATTCCTTTTTGGGATACAATGATGACTCACGGGACTTATGATTACTATTGGAAATCAAGAAGCAATCTGCAGCACTTAAAAAATATAAAACCGGCAATATTATTGGTTGGTGGATGGTATGATGCTGAGGATTTATATGGTGCACTTCATATTTATAAAACTATTGAAGAAAATGATAAATCAAATAATTCAAGATTGGTAATGGGTCCCTGGACTCACGGATCCTGGATCTGGGCAAAAGGAGATTCACTCGGTGATTTTTCTTTTGACGGGAATACGGCTGACTATTATCGCAACGAAATTCTTTTGCCGTTCTTTAAGCACTATCTTAAAGGAGAATCCGCTTTAAACCTGAATGATGCCTATGTTTTTAATACCGGAAAAAATGAATGGAACAATTTTGAAATCTGGCCGCCAAGCGAAAGTACTGAGATTACATATTATTTTCATGATAAAGAAAAATTGAGCGATAAGATCTCTGCTAACCCGCTTTCGTTTTCAGAATATTTAAGTGATCCGTTTAACCCTGTACCATATACAGCAAAATTTCAGGATTCAAAAGAGTTTTATAACCGTCTGCACTTAATTGAAGATCAAAGATATGCTTCAACAAGACCTGATGTTTTAACTTTTACAACTGAACCATTAAAAAAAGATGTAACAATTGCAGGACAAATTATTGCTGATTTATTCGTCTCAACGACTGGAACAGATGCAGATTTTGTAGTCAAAATAATTGATGTTTATCCTGACAGTGCAAAAGATCCAAAACCAAATCCTGCTTTTGTCAAAATGGGCGGTTACGAACGATTAGTCAGAACAGAGATTATGCGCGGTAAATTCAGAAATAGCTATGAACATCCTGAACCGTTTACACCAGATAAAGTAACTGAAGTAAAAATAAATCTTAATGATGCTTTTCATACTTTCAAAACAGGACACAAAATTATGATTCAGGTTTCATCATCTTATTTCCCATTCTTTGATGTAAATCCAAATACTTTTTGTGATATTTACAGTGCTGATAAGGATAAATTTATAAAAGCAAACATTAAAATTTATCACAGTAAAGATCATCCAAGTAATATTGTGTTTAGGATATTAAATTAAATTTTGTTGCAATTATTTTTAATATCAGTCATTCTGCGCATCTGCTTAGGATGATTTTATAAATAAATTAATCACAGTTTATCACTCTTAGAGAAGTCGAAGTGTGATATCAATAAATTTATGAGGTAGCATTTTGAAAAATATTATTATCAGTAGTTATTTATTTTTTTCTTTATTCAGTACTCTGTCATTTGCACAAGCATTTTATAATTCAGAACCATTAGCTCACACTTACTCAATTGTTGCACGCGATCCGCAAACTGGTGAAATGGGTGTTGCAGTTCAATCACACTGGTTTTCAGTTGGTTCTATTGTTGCTTGGGGAGAAGCAGGAGTTGGTGTTGTTGCAACTCAATCATTTGTAAATCCCTCATTCGGTCCGAGAGGATTAGATTTGTTAAAAAAAGGTATGACTGCTCAGGAAGCAGTTGAATTATTAATATCAACAGATGATGGCAGTGAATTAAGGCAGCTTGCAATCGTTGATGCCAAAGGTAATTCATTTGCTTTTACAGGATCAAAATGTATTTCTGAAGCAGGACATTATATTGGCAATGGATATTCTGTTCAGGCAAATATGATGCTGAATAATACAGTTTGGGATGCAATGTCAAAAGCTTTTGAAAATACAAACGGCCCATTAGCTGAAAGATTGGTTGCCGCATTAGAAGCTGCTCAGAACGAAGGCGGCGATATTAGAGGTAAACAATCAGCTTGTTTGCTTGTTGTAAAAGGCAATGCAACTGGAAATGTATGGGAAGATAGATTAATTGATTTACGAGTGGAAGATCATCCGGAACCTGTTAAAGAAATAAAAAGACTGCTGACTGTTTATCGTGCCTATGAGCATATGAATAATGGTGATCTTGCTGTTGAAAAAAATGATATTAAACTTGCAATGCAGGAATACAATGCAGCAATGCAGATGTTTCCAGATAATCTTGAAATGAAATTCTGGACTGCAGTTGCCTTTGTAAATAACGGCGAGATTGATAAATCTTTACCAATGTTTAAGGAGATATTTTCTGCTGATAAAAACTGGAAAATTCTTACTCCAAGACTGGTACCAAACGGTCTATTAAATGTAACTAACGAAAATCTTAAAAAAATATTGTCAGTTAATGAGCATTAAAATAAAATTCATAAAATTCTGTTTACTAATAATAGTTGTATTTTTTGGCTGTAGTACTGAGGAACAAAAAAATGAGCCTGGTCAGGTTCAAAAAGATAAATTTATTCTGCCGCCAAAGCCAGAACAATCTTTAACTCAAAATCAAAATGAGCCTGTTGTGGATTCTAAGGATGCTGAGGAGATTATTGCAGTTATTAAAGAAAATATAGCAGCTACTGAAGCAGAAGATAAAAAACGGGTTATCAAAACAATGCACAAAGATTCACCACAGATTAATTCAACCATTCAGGGAATGGATTTTATATTTGCAAATTATGATATGAAGTTCGATCTTGAACAAGCAAAAATACTCGAAGTAAATGGTGATGAAGCAAAGGTTTATTATAAGCAAACCACTCGTGCTATTAAAGGAGATGGATTTCCGCCAACAAGAATAACCGGCATTCATCATATGAAGAAAGAAAAAGGGGCTTGGAAATTATTTAAAACCGAATATATCTCAAATCAACAAATTAAATAGGTTAAAAAATGGAAAACCAAATTATTAAAAATTGTCTTAGTTGTAACAGAACTGAAAATGAGATTCCGCTTATTTCGCTAAACTATTCAGCTAAACAGACATATATCTGTTCATATTGTCTTCCGTTGTTAATTCATCATCCCGAACAACTGATCGGGAAATTAAAAGGTGCTGAAAAGATTCCCCCTGCTCAGCATAACGATTAACTAAATTAAAATTGTCTTATGTGTTTTATTAAAAATGTAAAATACTTTAAGATAAAATGTTGTATTCTGTTGCTGGTTTTGCTAACTGCTGCTTGCAGTAATTATGGAATTGAACCGAAACCAGTATTAAAATCACCTCCAGGTTTTAGTGGAACAATTAGATTTATCAGTGAGTGGCCTGATAGTGTAAAGAGATCATTTCTGGTAGTCTTTAAAAATCCATTAAAATCTGACAGTGATTTTACAATCCTAAATCTCAAATTTTTGAGTAAAGAAATTCCACTTGGTATTCAGACTCATAAGTTTAGTTCTCTTGATTCTGCCTATATACCTGCAACTCCGGGTTTGTTCTCAGCCGGCTCATATTTTTATGTGGCAGTAGTTCAGCAATCAACTGAAAATCTATCACTTGCACGTAAAGACTGGTTTGTTTCAGGAGTTTACTATACAGATAATGATACAACTACACCAGGTGTACTGATTATTCCGGATAGTACATTCGTTAAAAATATTAATATCAATGTTGACTTTAAGAATCCGCCTCCACAACCACCAGGTGGAAATTGAAAAAGGATTTTATAAAAATTCTTTCTGTTTTAACTGTCCTTATCTTGTCAATAAATTCAAATATATTAATTGCCCAGACGTACAGTATCAGCGGAACTATTACTGATTTAAAATTAAAACCAATTCAGGGAGTTAATGTAGTTATCTTAAATACAAATATTGGTGCAGCCTCTGATCATAATGGTAATTATAGAATATCAGATTTGAAGACTGGTATTTATACAATAGAATTTTCAGCAATTGGGTATCAAAAATTCATTAAAGAGAATGTAACTATTCAGAACCAATCAATTATTTTAAATATAGAATTGAAGGAATCGGTTATACTTTCAGAAGAAGTTCTGGTAACAGCAGGAAAGTATGAACAGAAAAAATCGGAGCTGCCTGTAAGTGCAGAAGTAATATCAGGCAAAGAATTTATTGAAAGAAATTTTAGCAATCTTGCAGATGCTGTGCGTTTTGTACCTGGTGTAACAATGACTGAAGATCAGATCAGTATAAGAGGTTCAAGCGGATACAGCAGAGGTACAGGGTCGAGAGCATTGCTTGCTATTGATGGATTGCCTTTTTATACAGGCGATACAGGTGAGATTGTTTGGGAAATGATTCCGGTTCTGGAAATTAAAAGAGTGGAAATTATTAAAGGTGCTGCCAGTTCATTATACGGCTCTTCAGCAATTGGTGGGGTCGTAAATTGTTTAACAAGAGATATATCCGAAAAACCATTAACTATTTTAAATGGATTTTATGGATTTTTCGATAAACCTTATTACTCTGAATGGAATTGGTCTGGAAAACGAAGACCATTTAACGGATTAACTCTTTCTCATTCAAATACAATCGGAAATCTTGGTTTCAATGTATCATTTACTCGCCTTGAAGAATCAAGCTACAGAAAGGATGATGATTTTAAAAAGTATATCGGTTTTATTAAGACAGTTTATAATTTTTCGCCTGCTGCATCAGTAACTTTTCTTGCGAACACTTTTAATAAACGTGCTGGTCAATTCCTTTATTGGAAAGACTCAAGAAATGCTTTAGTTGTGCCTGAAAAAAACATGAATGACAGAATTGAAACTAACCGTTATTTATTTGGTTTGATGTTCAAAAATCTAATCAATGATAAATATCTGCTCAATATTAAAACAAGCTACTACCGGAATTATTTTAAAGACAATGAAATTACTCCAAATGAATCAGCTTCAAACTTGTACAGAGGAGAAGTACAATTAAACACAAACATTACCAGTTCTATAGTACTGACGGGCGGTGTAGAAGGTAATTACTCGAAAGTTAATTCGAGCCTTTTTGGAAATCCTGAAGCAGTCGGTTTTGGAATCTATACTGTTGCAGATATTAGTTTTTCATTCCCTCTTATAACCAGTATTGGGATAAGATATGATTACAGCAGACTTGATTCACTGAAAGCATCCGGTTCTGTATCTCCAAAACTTGGTTTTAATTACAAGATATTTAATAATTTAGTTTTAAGATCATCACTCGGAATAGGATTCAGAGCACCGGCTCTTTCAGAAGCTTTCACTTCAATTTCAACCAGCGGAATAACTATTAAGCCAAATCCTAATATAAAATCTGAACATAATATGACAATCGAATCCGGACTGAATTATTCTCCATTTAATCAGCTTAGTTTAGACATTGCTGCTTTTTACAATGAGTATTACGATATGATTGAGCCGGGTATTGATCCCACGGACGGAAAAGTTGTATTTACTAATCTTGTAAGAGCGAGAATACAGGGCTTTGAAGCGAGTGCATCAGTCAGCATTCTTCCGGATCAGCTTACACTAATATTTAATTATACATATTTATGGGCAAGAGATCTTGAAACAGGATTAGCATTGCGTTACCGTCCACGGCATATTTTTTATTCTACTATTGATTTTAGAAAATGGAATTTTGAAGCTGAAATTAACTTCAGATATTCCAGCAAAGTTGAAGAGATAGATGAAGAACTTATTGATCTGGGAATTATAGTTGATGGCGAATTACGCGTACCTGTTTATACAACAGATTTAAAATTTGGATATAACTTTTTGTCAACAGGCTTCCCATTAAATATATATCTGAACGTTAAAAATATTTTCAATTACAATTATGTAGAACTTATCGGCAATCTCAGACCGATCAGAAATTTTTCTCTAGGTTTTAATTTTGCATTTTAAGCTCAACTATTATTAATAGTGTTGTAATTTTCATTTTAAATATGGAATTTATTGTAGATTAAAATTGTAATGAGATAGTTAGGGTTTATTTGGTTTAAAAATATTTTAGTGAGACAGTTAAATGAAAAGATATATTACTTTGTTTGCAGTTTTATTATTCATCGGAAATACAATCGCACAACAGGCAAGCGATTATTTTCCTGCACAAACTGGATTCGAATGGAAGTATAAAGTAATTCCACTTGATTCAGCCAGTAATCCAATTAATGAATCAGCTTATTATCGAATGGATAGATTTGAATCTGTTGCTAATTTTCAGGGAAGATCAGCAGACATTGTTCTGACAAAATCAGGTCCTCTGCAAACTATTAAACTTCTGCCTTATCAGGATTCATTATTTTACAGCACAGAAGGAACAAATGGATATAGCTATTACAGCGTAGAGAGCGTTAGGGGATTTTTAAATTCGCTGGATTCACTTGGAATAACCCAGAATTTTAGTTTCTTAAATTTCTTTACTTCTCTGCAGGCTTGGTATGATAATTACCGGTTTGCTTCGCCTGTAAATACACCATATACTTTAATGCAAAAAGATACTGTGATAACTATTGGTACACTGAATGTTCCATTCAGATTCAAATATTCTGGCAGCAGATTAAATGATCAGACTATCTCAACAGCTCTTGGAGATCTTAATTGTAAAAAGTTTTTATTACAATGGAAGATATTATCATATACAGTTGTTGAACTACTTACATTAAATGATACTGTGTGGATTGCTCCTGATAATTGGATTGTCCAGGATATCATTCCAGGTCAATATGTTGATAACCTTACAATGCTCGGTGTTGATCCATTTTCTATCCCTGGACTTGATATTAGACTTACTAATGATATTGTTAGTGTTGAAGATGAAGCAATAATATCGCATAATTTTACACTTGAACAGAATTATCCAAATCCGTTTAATCCGACCACAACAATCAGTTACAACATTCCTCAAAGTTCTTTTGTAACTCTAAAAATTTATGATGCATTAGGGAATGAAGCTGCAGTTCTTGTAAACGAACAAAAAACAGCAGGCAGACATGAAGTAAATTTCAGCAGCTCCCAACTTGCAAGCGGTATTTATTTCTATAGATTGATGTCAGGTTCATTTGATCAAACGAAAAAAATGATTCTTCTTCGTTAATATTTTATCTGAAATTTATTTAAAGAAAACTTTAATTCTAAAACAATTATGCCTCATCTATTATTATCATAGATGAGGCTTTTTATTGGTCTGTTTCTATGATTAGAATAACAAATTATTATATTTGCAATAGAATGAAAAAATGATAATCAATGGATACAGTTACTACAAAAGATGAAAAAAAAACATTATCAAAAATTTTAACACCGCTTCTTTTTCCAATAGTATTATGGGTTATTCACACTCTTTCAGTTTTAATAAATGTAAATCTTAGCAGTTTTGGAATTTATCCAAGGCATCTTAAAGGACTTTTAGGAATTATTGCTTCTCCTTTAATCCATGCTAATTATTCGCATCTGATTTACAATACTGCTCCGCTTATGTTTTTAGGAGTAGGCATTTTTTATTTTTATCCGAAAGTTGCTTACAAATCATTTTTCATTATTTATTTTGGAACCGGAATTCTTGTATGGCTTTTTGCGAGAGAAGCATATCATATTGGTGCAAGCGGAATTATTTATGGATTCATTTCATTTTTATTTTTCAGTGGTTTATTTAGAAAAGATAGTCGTTCAATTGCATTAGCTTTAGTTGTAATTTTTCTTTATGGCGGTTTGATCTGGGGAGTTTTACCAGGTAAACAAAGCATTTCCTGGGAGTCGCATTTGTTTGGGGCAATCGTTGGAATCTTTCCTGCTTTTATTTATAGAAAAGTTGATCCGCCAAAAAAATACGACTGGGAAGATGAAGAATCTGAAACTTCAGTTAGAGATTTAGAAGTTTCTTACGATCCGGAGAAAAACAAATTTTTAGATGAGTTATAACTTTGTGAGTCATTGCGAGTGAGTCTTCGAGCGAAGCAATCCGATATCAAATTCTAAATAAATGACAGATTGTATCACTTCCGATAAGTCGGGATTTGTAATGACTTTGAAATTTTAATAATTATTTAAAAATGTTTTGGAACTGAAATGAAAAAAACAACAACAGAAACTCGTGCTTACCGCACTGAAATGAATGACAGAATTTTAAATTCCGGTTTTCGAGATTTTAATAAATTCTTTGCACTTGATAACAAAGCTTACATCAATGGTGCATTAAATGCAAAAACAAAAGAACTAATGGGACTTGTTGCCTCAATGGTGCTGCGCTGCAACGATTGCATTTTTTATCATATAGATCGTTCAATTCAGGAAGGTGCAACCAAAGAAGAACTGATGGAGACTTTTAACATAGCTCTTATTGTCGGCGGTTCAATTGTTATTCCACATTTGCGTTTTGCATTTGAAGTTATGGATAACTTATTTAATGAAAAAGAAAGTTCAGAAAAATGATTATTGTTCCCAAAAACATTGTAACAGTAGATTCTAAAGAACGAATATTAAAAAATCATTTTGTAGAAATAGAGAACGGCAGAATTATTTCTATTAAAAAGAATGATGAAAAATATTTTTCTAAAAATAAAAATAGAGTTCTCAGATTTGATGACCTCACTTTAATTCCCGGATTTGTACAAACGCATATTCACCTTTGCCAGACATTATTCCGCTGTTTGGCTGATGATCTTGAACTTCTTGATTGGCTTCAGTTAAGAATATTTCCTTACGAAAATGCACATAATAAAAATTCTCTTTTAACTTCTGTCAGATTAGGATTAAATGAATTACTTTTGAGCGGCACAACAACATTGCTTGATATGGGAACTTTACGGCATCAGGAAGTTATCTTTGAAGAATTGCAAAATGCCGGTATGCGTGCAATTGCCGGCAAATGTTTGATTGATGAGAATGATTTATTCCCGGATTTTAAATCAGAAACAAGATCCGAATTGAAAGATATTTATCAGCTTGCTAAGACTTTTCATAATACTTCGAATGGAAAAATTAAATACGGGTTTGCTCCTAGATTTGTTTTATCCTGTTCTGAAGAACTTCTTAAAGAATCATTTGAAATGAAAAAAGATTTTGCAGGCAGTTTATACCACACTCATTCATCAGAAAATAAAGATGAAATTGCTGAAGTTAAGCGAAGACATAAAAAAGAAAATATCGAATATTTCAATTCAATTGGTGTTATTGATGATCATTCTGTTTTAGCACATTGCATTCATGTTAATGATAAAGAAATTGGTTTACTGAAAAAAAATAATACCCGTGTTTCTCATTGTCCTTCATCAAACTTAAAGCTTGGCTCAGGGATTGCAAATATTCCAAAATATTTGAAGCAGGGAATATCTGTTTCACTTGGTGCTGATGGCGCACCATGTAATAATAATTTAAGTATCTTTAATGAAATGAGATTAGCTGCATTTATTCAAAAACCGATTCATGGTTCATCAAGTATGGATGCAAAAACAGTTTTTAAGCTTGCCACTATTGAAGGTGCAAAAGCACTACATCTTCAAGATGAGATTGGAAGTATTGAAGCTGGAAAAAAAGCAGATCTGGTTTTGTTAAATCTTAATACTAATACTCACTCAATTTCAGAAAGTGATGACTCTGTTTATTCTGATATTGTTTATTCATCTTCAGCGGATTCAGTTCATTCTGTTATGATAGAAGGTGAATGGAAAGTTCTCAATAGAAAATCACTTCTTTATGATAAAAAAGAATTGAAGCAAACATCTAAAGAAGAATTGAAAAAATTATTAAATAGAGTAAAAAATTAATTTGCGAGCTTCTGTGTTTTGGAGTTCCTGCCTGCCACAGGCAGTTTAGTTGCAAAAACTGAATTGCCACAAAAACATAAAAGCACTTAATAACACTAAAAGAGAAATAAGATTGAAAAAAATATTATTAGCAACTACAAACAAAGGCAAACTAAACGATGTTAAAGAAATCCTTAAGGATTTGGATGTAGAAATTTTATCATTTCTGGATTTTGAAAATCATCCTGAAGTTGAAGAAAACGGTAATACATTTTTAGAAAATGCAATAATAAAAGCACGTGCTGCGTTTGATAAATACAGGATTCCAAGTATCGGAGATGATTCCGGTTTAGAAGCATTTCAATTAAATGGTGAACCCGGCATCTATTCTGCAAGATACGCAGGTGAAAATGCTGATGATGAAAAAAATAATTTATTGTTAATAAAAAAACTTTCGGAATTTCCGGAGCCACATCCTGGCAGATTTGTTTGTGCTGCAGTTTATTATGATGGCAAAGAGATTAAATCTGCTATTGGAGAAATACAAGGAAACATTATAAAAATTCCGCGTGGTAAAAATGGATTTGGATATGATCCGCTGTTTGTTCCAAATGGTTATGATGTAACTACTGCTGAAATGCCGCACCAGGAAAAAAATAAAATAAGTCATAGGTTCAATGCTTTTAAGCAATTGAAAAAACTATTATGAGAAAGATAATTTGATGCTCTTTTAGTTACTTCTGTGCTATTACAGCCTGAACTGTTCCGAAAGTAAAATTATATGTTTTGATTTTACCAAATCCTGAGTTCCTCAAAAGTTTTTCAAGATTGACTTTTTCATCAAACTCTTCAACAGAATCGGGCAGATAAGTGTATGCAGCCTTATCTCCTGAAATTATCCCGCCGAGTACAGGTAAAATATTTTTGAAGTAAAATTTATAAATAGATCTTATTATTTTATTGGTAGGCATTCTAAACTCAATTATCGTAGCTTTCCCATTAGGCTTCAAAATGCGGTAGAAAGAATTAAATCCTTGCTGAATATCATAGAAATTTCTAACTCCAAAGGCTACTGTTATATTTGTAACAGATTCATCCTTAAAAGGAATTTTTTCAGCAACCATTTGGACCAGTTTGCCATCAATCCAGTTTGCTTTTTTATTGAACAAGTTTAGCATATTATAAGAAAAATCAGCTCCAAAGATTTTTTGCACTCCCATTTTATTTGCTTGAATTGCAACATCACCGGTTCCGCAGGCAACATCAAGTAAAATGGAATCAGAATTAAATCCGCTAAGTTTTAATGCTTTTTTCCGCCAGTAAAAATCCAGTCCAAAACTCAGCAGATGATTTAGAAAATCATATCTGCCGGCAATGTTATCAAACATTTTTTTTACTTGAGTTTTTTTATCGCTCATCTCAATTAATGATTTTCATATTCAAATTTATCTTTTCCGATTTTTTTATGCCACCAGTTGAAAAAGATCTTTCCGCTCCACATAGAAACTATTGCAAAAACCAATCCGCCAATTAAATCAATAACATAGTGATACCACAAATAAACTGTAGCAATGATTAGCAAAGTCCCGACAGGAATAAAAAAGTATCTGCTTCTGCTTCTCAATTTAACTGATAAGTACATTACAATAAGAGTTATCATAGTATGCCCACTCGGGAATACATCACGCTGAACAACCTCGGCAGGGTTTGGTGTTCCAAATGGAATTCCTTCACCGGTGTTAGTCATTTCTCTCAAGAAATTTGTAAAATACAAACCTGGTAGTACTTCGTTGATAGAATTAAAATCGTGAAGTGTAAATCTTGGACCGATGCCTGGTAAAGCAAAGTATCCTAAATAAGAAAGAAAAAAACCATAGATGACCGAGAACAATGCAAAATCTAAAGCAATAAATCTATCTTTTTTGAGAAGTGACAGTCCAAGAATAATCGGAAGGAGATAAAATGATCCGTAAACGATTTGTAATATCTCAGTTAGTAAAGGAAAAGAAATATGATATATCAAATGTGTCGGGTCGGTTCCGAACAACCATCTATCTATTGCAATAAACAAGTCATCATAATCCTGCCCTCGGATTGGTTTTACCATAAAGAATAGTTGTTTGAAAGTAAGAAGAATTAAAGGAGCAATGTACCAGTAATGAGTAATTCGCCAAACTTTTTTTTGTGTTTTTGCTTCAAGAAAAGAAATTGTAAATGCTAATCCGATAACGAATAGATTTATAAAAATCCAGTTAAGGGAATTTTCAATTCTCTGATAAAAAATTATATGAAGAGTTATCAAAAAAACAGAAAAGCTGATAACAACAATATCAAAAGCTTTAAGGGTTTTTATTAAGGATTTTACTTTATCCATCTCTCAGTCTATTATCACCTGGATTTGTTTTGTTTTACAAACTCTGCGAGATTAATAAAGTCATCAACATTAAACTGCTCTGCACGATTTGATAAGTCTATACCGCACCCGCTAAAATCTATATCGGCAAATATACTATTGCTCAGGGAATTTTTTAATATTTTTCTTCTGTTTCCGAATGATGATTTTACTACAGATTTAAATATTGAATTAAACTCAGTGTCCGTTCTTTTCTCATCAAAATAAATATGCACTATTGCAGAATCAACATTTGGTTTCGGGTAAAACACATTTCTGGATACTTTAAATACTAATTCTGCTTTACCGAAATAATTCAGTAATACTGAAAGAATTCCGTAATCTTTAGTCCCGATTTTTGCAGTCATTCTTTTAGCAACTTCAAACTGAACCATTAAAACTGCATCTTTAATAATTCTGTTATTATCAAAAAGCTTAAAGAGTATCGGTGATGTAATGTTATAGGGGATATTTCCAACAACTCTGATTTTATTTTTATTCTTCTGAAAAATTTCTGACAAATCAATTTCAAGAAAATCCTGCTGAATGATCTTCATAACCTTAAAGCGGTTTATCAGATCCTCAATTACTCTTTTATCAATTTCTACTGCATAAAAAGTTGAATTAAAGTTAACTAAATATTGAGTAAGTGCTCCTTGCCCAGGACCTATTTCTATGATAACATCATTTTCTTTTGGTTCAATTTCAGAAATGATCTTCCTGATTATATTTTGATCCTGCAGATAGTTTTGACCGAAGCGTTTTAATGGTATTATTCTACTCATAATTTCAATTACTGTGTGGTAAAAAATAAGGATTTATTTTTTAATCCCGTAAAGCGGTTTGTATAAGAAATAAATATCAAATAGTTTTTGTAGAGACTTTTTAACAATTAACAGGAGTTTTAATGCCGGAAAAATTTGTAGTAAGTATAGATATGGGAGGCACAAAAATCCTTGCATCAGTGATTAATTCAAACAAGGGGATTGTTGCCAGACACAAAAAACCTACTAATATTAACAGTGGAACAAAAGAGTATGTTAAAGACACTGCAGAACTTATCCATAAAGTGGTTAAATCATCAGGATTAAAAAAACATAATATCGCTGCAGTATGTCTCGGTGTTCCCGGATCAGTAAATCCGAATACCGGGGTAATTGGATTAGCACCAAATCTTGGGATAAAAAATTTCAGGATGAAAGCAGAGCTGCAGAAATTAATTCCATATCCGGTTTTACTAGAAAATGATGTTAATCTTGGTGCCCTTGGCATTAAAAATTTTGGGATTGGAAAAAAATCAAATAATATGCTCGCGGTTTTTATCGGCACCGGTATAGGCGGAGGTATTGTTATCAATAACAAATTATACCGCGGTTCCACTTTTGTTGCTGGCGAAATAGGACATATTCTTGTTCAGAAAAACGGACCAATGTGCGGCTGCGGAAAGAAAGGCTGTTTTGAAGCAATGGCAAGCAGAACCGCAATTGTTAATCAGATAGAATATGATATTAAAAAATTAAAAAAGAAAAGCATCCTTTCAGAACTTATTAGGTCAAAGCAAAGAATTAAAAGCAGTGAATTACAAAATGCAGTTTTAAAAGGAGATAGAGTTACAATAAAACGAATGACTGACGCCTGCAAAGTAATTGGAGAAGTACTTGGGAGTGTCTGCAGTTTAATGAATTTCGATATGATAGTTTTGGGCGGCGGGGTAGTTGAGGCATTGGGTGATTTTATGCTTCCAATAATAAAGGTGGAATTTAAAAAACAAGTTTTTAGTGTTTCCGGTAAAGGAGTAAAAATTGTTACTTCTAAACTGGGTGATGATGCTGCTATTTATGGCGGGCTGGCTTTAGCAGAAGAATATTTTGGTAGAAAGTTTTAAGTGAATTGAGATTCAATCTTAATTAATTTCTCATTAAGTTCTTCCCACTTTTTCATCGCAAGTTCCAGATCAGACTTTGTCTGGTTTAAGTATTTGGTTGTCTCTTTAGCAATTTCTCCTTTTGAATAGATAACCGGATCAGCAAGTTTTATTTCTAATTCTTTTATTTTGGTTTCATAAGTATCAATCATACTTTCAACTTTAGAAATTTCTATCACTAAATCTTTGGTTGCCTTATGCTTTTGCTGACGCAGTTCAGCTTCAATCCTTTTTTGATCTTTTCGATTTGTAATTGTTAATTCTTTTTTATCCTTTCTTGTCTTAACTATATCATCTCTTTCAAAGGTGGAATGTTCTCTTTTTTCAATAAAGTAATCAATCCCGCCATAGTAAGTTTTAAGATTACCTTTTCTGATGTCAATTACCTTTGTAACAATTGGTCTTAAAAAATCTATATCGTGTGAAACGAGAACCAATGTTCCGGTAAAATCAATTAATGCCTTTTGCAATATGAGTTTTGAGTTATAGTCCAGATGGTTTGTTGGTTCATCAAGAATGATAAAATTAGATTTTGTAAGAAGGATTTTGCAAAGCGCAACTCGGCTTTTTTCACCGCCTGAGAGAACCCCGACTTTTTTAAAAACATCATCACCTGTAAATAAAAAAGAACCAAGCAATGATCTTAACTGACCAAGAGTCTTTTCTTCATCAATTCCATCAACGGTTTCAATAATTTCCAGCTCAGGATCAAGGTTATCTGCAACATCCTGTGCATAATATGATATGATAGTATTGTGTCCAACAATTCTATCGCCGGAATCAAAACCAATTACACCTGCAATAATTTTTGCAAGTGTTGATTTACCAGCTCCATTAGGTCCTACGAAAGCAATTTTTTCACCTCTCCCAATTTCAAAATCAATTCCTTCAAAAACTTTTATATCGCCGTATGATTTGAAAATACTGTTCAATTTTACAGGGGTTCTTCCACTCAAAGCAGGCTGAGTGAATTTAATATTAATTTTTGAATTAGATTCAGGCAGCTCAATCAATTCAATCTTTTCAAGTTGTTTTATTCTGCTTTGAACTTGTCGTGCTTTTGTAGCCTTATATCTGAAGCGTTCAATGAATTTTTCAGTTTCTTTTATTTTATTTTGCTGTTGTTCAAATTGTTGAACTGCTAATTCATCCCGTTCAGCTTTATAGCGCAGATAGGCATCGTAATCACCCTTGAAAGTATAAAACTTACCCAGAAAAATTTCCAAAGTTCTGTTAGTTACCTGATTGACAAAATTTTTATCGTGTGATACAATCAGTAAACCGCCTTTATATGCTTTTAAGTAACTGATCAGCCATTCAAGCGAATCAATATCAAGGTGATTAGTCGGTTCATCCAATAAAAGTATGTCATTTTGTGAAATAAGAATTTTTGCTAAAGCAATTCTCATTTGCCATCCGCCAGAAAACTCATCGGTTAAGCGGTTAAAATCCGACTCTTCAAAACCCAGTCCTATTAAAATCTTTTCAACTTTTGATTGTACAGAATAAGAATCCATTCCTTCAAGAATATGATGTACTTCGCCAAGTTGGTGAGCAAGGTCCATTTTCTCTTCATCAGAAAGTTCCGGCGCATTAAGTGCATTTGTTATTTCTTTCTCTTTATTGTTAAGCTCAACGATATCACTTAATGCTGAAGAAGCTTCTTCAAGTAAAGAATTACCGGAGTGTGTAACATGTTCCTGAGGAAGATATCCAATGGTGATTCTTTTTTGTTTTAATACTTCACCTGATTCTGGTTGAAGAGAGCCATTTATGATTTTAAGAAGTGATGATTTACCAGTACCGTTTGCCCCGACAAGTGAGATTTTATCTCCGGATGCGATTTTATAATTGACATCTTTAAAGAGATAATTACCATTGAATTGTAAAGAGATATTTACAAGATCAATCATTACAGAAACAACTACTCTCTGATAACTGCTATTTTTCCGGTTTCTACACTATTACCTTCCTGATCGTAGGCGATAACAATATAAACTCCGCTGTTTACAAGATTTCCATTTTCATCTCTTCCATCCCAAAAAGCAGTTCTGCCGCCTGGTGATGAAAACTGTCTGATAAGTACTCCTGAAACTGAAATAATTTTTATATCAGAATTTCTTATCAACCCATCAATGGTAACAAGTTTGGATTCATTGTTTAACCTTAGTGGATTTGGGAAAATTGTTAAGCCGTCAAAACTTTCAACAGGTAAAATAGATGGTGTATCGAAGAAAGTTAAACCTTCATCGGTACCTACAAATATTCTACCGGTCTTTTCATCAATAGCTAAACTGGTAATTACATCAGACGGAAGCGGACTGTTTCTAGAATCAAGAGTTTTCAAGAGCTGTGTTCCATCCGAATTTAAAAGCATAAGCCCTTGATTTGTTCCAAGCCATTTTTGATTTAGTGGATCAACTACCATTGCGTTTATTGTTTGCTGTCTGACAGAAAAAGATGTACTGATTTTAAATTGAGGGTTATTTGAGTTTAATACAATACTGGGATTTGTAATTATATTAACTCCCAGATTTGTTCCTACCCAAACATCACCACGCCTATCAACTACAAGACTTAATACATTGTTGCTTGTTAATCCTTTTACAGTGCTTACAAAACCAAAACTATCATCTGATTCATTATTGTAGGTCCCTTTTTCATTAAAGTAATATAAACCCAAGCCTCCGCCGTTTGTCATCAGATACCATTTGGTTCCAAAATTATCGATAACGAGATTTTTGAACTCACTAAATTCTCCATATTGTTCAGTAGGATTCTGAAAGCTATACCAAACACTGTCCTTAGTTAGAAGATAAAGTGATTTTTTATCAGCTGGTCTTAAGTTTAAAATCCATAAATTATTTTTTGAATCCTCAGCAAATGCCGGGATAACAACAAATTTATTATTTTGGTTTATGCCAACCATTGGGGTATTATCTGAGTGATATCTAAATATTCCATTAGAATTAATTTTAACAAAACCTTGTCCCCAGCTGCCTGCATAAATAGTATTATCACTCGAACAAAAAACAGAATAGTAAGCATTTGTGAAAAGCTCAGGGTGATTTGCTGTGTTATATGTTTCCCAGATTGATCCATCAAAATTATACAAGCCCTTACCCGAAACATCCTTTCCGCTTGCAGACCATAAGTTTCCTGTCTTGTCAACGATCATATCAGGAAATTGATTAGCTGCCGGTCCATTCGGAACAAGTATTCCTGAATCTGTTTGTATTCCTATCTTGGATGATATAATTAAACCATTTGTAGTTGAATAAGCTAACCCGGTTGGATTTCCGCTTACACTCTTAATCTCACTTAAATTGTTTCCATCATATAAAAAAACTTTAGTTGAAGTAAGCAGATATAAATCTGAACCTTCAACAATCATATCAAGAATATTAATACTTGTCAGCCCGAGATATGTTTGCCATACACTTCCGTTAAATATGGATAATCCTAAACTTGTTGCTGCTATAAGATTTCCATTATAAAAAGCTAATTTGTTTACAGCACCAGCAGGTAATCCATTGTTTTGATTGTAAACATTCCATGATTCAGGAGCAGAAAGATTAACAGCTCCGGGTTTCTGTATTGCAATACCTTCTTGAGTAGCCGCATAAATCAAGTCTGTAATCAGAATATGATTAACTTTTATATTTGATGTAAAGGACCCGAACTTAAAGTAAGTATCATAAAAGAAAAAATTGTTTGCATCAATAACAGAAATTCCGAAATCAGTTGAGATAAAAATGCTATCACCATGTGCAGTTATGCTATTAATTGCTTTATTAGTCTTATCAGAGTTGAAGATATCCAGTATAGCTTTGAAGCTGTTGCTTTGCGGATTATAAACGTCTATGGTTCCGTTTGCACTTCCAAACCATACTTTATTATTATGATCAATAGCAACCGAAAATAAATTTCTGCCAAGCAAACCTTGAGACTTATGATAAGTCTTGTAACCGCTCTCAGCAAAATCGTAATAAAATGCTCCGCCGCTTGTTGCTGCCCATACTCCGTTTTCAACAATTGTTATACAATTGACGTTTTCCATATTAGCATAATTTTGCCAATTAGTTTGTTGTTGTGCAAAAGCAATTGAAGATAGAATTAACAAAACAACAATTGATAAGATTCTTTTCATTTTAATTCCCAGAGTTTTTTACGCATTTGCTGTAACATCTATATCCGATTAAATATTGTTGATGTTAAAATATAACTATTTGGATTTATTTAAAGTGGAAAAATCATACACTGTAAGTGAAAAGATCAGCTTTGTTAAATGAAGATATAACTGAATCAGAACCTTTATGTCCATTCTTTATTTCGACAAGCAAAACTGTTTATCTAATCAAATTCTTCACTGAAATAAGTAAATGACAATAACATTATGCAGTATTTCTTAATATTTGTTTGCGCATTGCTTCAACTCTTGAATAAGGTACACAATATTTACCTAGATTATTATAATCGTTTCTATCTCCGCCATGAAAATCTGAACCACCACTTTCGAGTAAAAAATACTCATTCACAATTCCTCTGTAATGTTTAATTTGATGCGGCAAGTGTGAGGGATGAATAACTTCAATTCCATCTAAACCGGCATCAATTAATTCAACCATAATATTATCTGGTAAAGGACCGGGATGAGCAATAAAAGATAAACCACCGGCATCGCTGATTATCTTAAATGCACTTCTGGGTGATACATGGACTTTTCTTTCATAAGCAGGGCATCCATTGCCGATGTATTTACTAAAAGCCTCAAAGTAATTGCCTACTAATCCATTTAATACCATTGCTTTTGCAATATGCGGTCTGCCAACTACTGAGTTCTTTGCGATGCTCATAACATCATCAATTGTTAGATGCAAGCCAAGAGTATTAAGTTTTTCAATTATCCTGATAGCACGTTTAATTCTTTCGGCTCTGAAAAATTTAAGATATTCGCCAAGTTCTTTATTTGCCGGATCAAAAAAATATGCAAGTATATGAACTTCACGGTCTCTGATATCTGAGCTGATTTCTAAACCTGGTATTACCTCAACCCCGGATATTTTTCCAATTTCAATAGCTTCAAAAATACCATCAACTGTATCATGGTCGGTAATACTGATTACATCAATTCCTGCATCTTTAACTTTCAAAATTAATTCTTCAGGTGTATGCTGTCCATCAGAATATTTTGAATGCATATGTAGATCAGCTTTTACACTCATAAATCAGTGAAACAGTTCTTTAAATTTTTCATAATCGATAATTCTTAATCTGGAACCATCCAATTCAACCAAGCCTTTCTTGGCAAAAGAATGTAAAGTTCTGGAAATCGTTTCTCTTGATGTACCAGCCATATTAGCCAATTCCTGTTGATAAGGCAGATGGTCAATTTCAACAATACCTTGTCTAATTTTACCAACTTCATCAGCAATCTGAAGAAGAACAGTTGCAACTTTACCTTCGGCATCTTTTAATGAAAGTGCTTTAATCTTCAAAGTTGCAGCCCGCAGCCTTTTGGTTAATTCAGTTAAAAGTGCAACTGATACATCCGGATACTTAAAAAGCAAATCTAAAAATTCAGCTCTTTGAATAATAAATATCTTTGAATCTTCTACAGCTGTTACAGTTGCTGATCTTGCCATACCATCAAGCAGAGACATTTCACCAAAAAAATCTGATTCATTCAGCATAGCCAGGATTACTTCCTTATCATCATTACTTGATCTGGAAATTTTCACTTTTCCTTCTGCAATCACAAAGAAAGCTGATCCTGTATCCTCTTCATTAAGAATAATGGAGTTCTTTTTAAATGATTGGATAACACCTGATTTAGCAATCTTTTCAAGTGTTTCTTCTTCTAATTCTGAAAAGATTGGGACATTTGATAGGAATTCTATATTACTTAACAAGTTTTTACCTCTTTCTTAAAATATACATTGCAAAAAATACCTTTGATGATTCATAAAGTCAAATAATTACCTGACTTAATAAGGTAAAGTAGAATACAAGCAGAAGTATTAAATTCAAACTTCTGAAAAATTACACTAAGAATTATAGACTGGAGAATGTCATTTGGTCCATATCAGACGATTATTTTTAATTTATTTGTTCTGATTCCGAAACTTGTTTCTAATAAACATCATAACAGTTTTTGGTGAGTCTCCAGCAGATAAAAAGATAGTCTTCTAATTTAATTGTTTTTTTAGCCCGATGTATCTATTTTACCCCGCTTAATTTTTCAAGTTAAATAATACGGAGATTTTTTAATTATGGGTATGATGGCCAAAATGAGGAGTTTGGCTCCAGCCTTTATTCTTACTGTAGGCGGTTTATTCGTTCTTTTTATGGTTATTTCTGATTCAAACGTTCTTGAAGCACTTGGCGGTGGAAGAAGTAATAATATTGGTAGTGTAAATGGTGAAGAGATAACTTATCAGGAATTTCAGACAGCAGTTGATCAGCAAATAGAAAATCAAAAAAAACAAACAGGGCAAGATCCTGATGAAACACAAGTTGACCAGATAAGAGATCAAGTGTGGGATGCAATTGTTACTCAAAAAGTATTTTCACAACTGATTAAAAAATATGGTATTACTGTTACTGATCAGGAAATAAAAGACGCTATCCTTGGTGAAAATCCACCAGAATTTTTGAAACAGAACTTTATTGATTCTCTGGGAAATTTTAATCATCAATTATATCAGCAGGCAATTTTTGATCCTCAGAATAAAGCTGCGCTAATTCAGGCTGAAGAATACATCAGACAATCAAAACTTACTCAGAAACTGCAAAGTCTGGTTCTTGCTTCTGTTAATGTAGGAGAAGATGAAGTTGAAAAAAGATTTATTGATCAGAATACAAATATTGAAGCAGAATATATCCTTTTTGATGTAAATAAAATTAAGGACTCTGATGTTAGTATTTCTGATGAGGATTTAAAAACCTATTATGACAAGAATTTAAATAATTACAAAATTCCTCCTCAGAGAAAATTAAAGTTTGTCTTATTTCAAAATGTTGCTTCTGCCGAAGATTCTCAAATGGTTTACAAGAATCTATTAAATGTTAAAAACTCAATTATTGCTGGTGATACTGCTAATTTCTCTCAGCTAGTTAGTATTTATTCTGAAACACCGTATTCTAAGGATACTTTAGCGGTTAATATGCTTACTCCGGAAGCTGTTTCAGCTTTTAAAAAATCTGTTGTTGGCGAGGTTGTTGGTCCTTTCACTTCTCCGCAGGGTTATGTTTTGTATAAATATTATGGTTCTGTTCCAACAAACGATGTTTCTGTTAAAGTTTCACATATTCTGATTAACCAATATGGTAGTGATGAAAATAATCTGGCAGAGGCTAATAAAATATATCAGAGATTAATTGCAGGTGAAAGTTTTGAAAAACTTGCTAAAGAATTTTCAAAAGATCCGGGAAGTGGAAGTAATGGTGGAGATCTTGGCTATTTTAGTAAAG
Organism: Ignavibacterium sp.; assembly: GCA_032027145.1. Lineage (NCBI taxonomy): Bacteria > Pseudomonadati > Ignavibacteriota > Ignavibacteria > Ignavibacteriales > Ignavibacteriaceae > Ignavibacterium > Ignavibacterium sp. The sequence continues at coordinate 2,012,281 of JAVSMP010000001.1, forward strand.
GTATGATGGTTAAGGAATTTGAAGATGCAAGTTTTTCTGGTGCTGTGGGAGTTGTACAAAAACCGGTTAAAACTACTTATGGCTATCATATTATTAAGGTTACTGATAGAGCTGATAGAAAATATATTGTTGAAAGAATTATAAATTCTGTAAAACAATCTGCAAGCAGCAGAGACCGGAATTTTAATGCAGCTAATGATTTTTCATATCTTGCTCAAAAAAATGATTTTGATACCGAAGCGAAGATTATGAATTATACAGTTCGCGAAACTCCTTTGTTTACAGAACAAGCTCCATCAATTCCATCTTTAGGTAACAATAAGAGATTAGTAATATTTGCTTTCGAAAATAGCGTTAACACAGTAAGTGATGTTTTCAAAGTTACAAACGGTTATGTTGTTACAAAAATATCAGAAGTTGAAAATGAAAAATTTAGACCTTTTGATGAATTGAAGGAACAAATTAAACCTGCCGTTATCAGAGAAAAAAAATTCGAAATTCTTAAAACTACTGTCAACGATGTTTATAATAAGATTAACGGTGATTTGACAAAAGCTGCTGCAATCGACTCTAACTATAAAGTTCAACAAACAGGGAATTTTACCCCTCAGGGTACAATCCCATCTATAGGAAGAGATTATGCTTTCATTAATACAGCATTAAAATTAAAATTAAACATAGTATCTGAGCCGATAAAAGCAACGCGCGGTTATTATATCTTAAAAGTAACTAAACGAAGTGACTTTAATAAAGATGCATTTGATTCTCAAAGTACTGCAATCAGAAACTCACTGATGCAGGAAAGAAGAGGCAGATTTTTGAATCAATGGGTTAATGAAATTAAAGAAAATGCCAAGATTGTTGATAACAGACATTTATTCTTCCGGCAGTAATTTCTTTATTATGCTTTTACCCCCATTTACTATTCTCATAGTATTTGGGGGTTTTCTTTTTTAAACTAACTTTATCAAATTGAATTAGTAATTTACAGTTGAGATGTATAAAAAATATTTAATAATTATTCTATTATTAGCTGTAATTGAAATCAGCCCTCAAACAGGTTCTAAGAGGTTTTATTTTAGTATTGGAATGGATTATACAACTTCTGCACAAATTTTCCTGAATCCTAATTCATCTGATATCATGATTAGAAATAGATCTTTTACATTGTTAGATTTATTTTCACCATACATTGATTTGCGATATAAGTTGAACGAATCTTTAATATTAGGGATCGGAACGGAATATGTTAATAGAAGTGAAGAAGCATATAATCTTAATGTAATAGCCGGTTCGCAAATTGTTAAACTGAAAGTTGAGGATGGAGTAAAATTTATTCCTATTGAGCTGTCTGTTTATTATCATCTGCCTTTTTCAACAGAGCATTTTAAGTTTACGATGGGCGGGGGAGTCGGATATTATATCGGTGAACAGACCAGAAAATTTGGCAACACTGAAATTGAAATGATTGATAGAAAAATTTCACTTGGCTTGCTGGTTTCAATGGGTATGGAGTATTTGATTTTACCTGAACTTGGGCTGCGTATAGACCTTAAGTTTCGTGATCCGGAAATAAAATTAACTAATAAGTACAAAAGTAAAGTAATTAGTTACAACGGCAATGAGATCACTTTGCTGCAGGATACTTTTAACTCAAAAATTAATCTGAATGGTATAGCATTTTTTATTGGTGCTGTTTATTATTTTTAACTTTGAGCATTTAACAGCATTAAACTGATTATATAGCCTCATATAGCAAATGAAAAATAAACTGATTTTTTTGACGGGATTCATGGCTTCGGGAAAAAGCACAGTAGGACCTATTCTTGCAAATACTATCGGATGGGGTTTTTATGATCTGGATAAATTAATTGAAGGTGAAACATCTCTTAGTATCAAAGAAATATTTAATGTTTACGGAGAATCTTATTTCCGAAAAATTGAAACTGATGTGCTTAAAAAAGTATGCTCATTAAATGAATTTGTCATTTCACTTGGGGGCGGAACTATTGCAAGCAAGGAGAATTTACAAATTATTAAGAAATCAGGGTTTCTGATTTATCTTGAATCCTCTCCTGAAGCAGCATACAAAAGATTAAGGTTTAAAAGAGATCGCCCAGCACTGCTTTTTGATGGAGAAGATGAACCTACTGAAGCTGAATTTATTAATAGAATAAAATCATTGTTAAAAAGTCGGCTGCAATACTATAATTCCGCTGATATTAAAATAAACACAGATAATTTACCAGTTGGTAAAACAGTAGATAGACTTGCTGAGATAATAAAAAAAGAGTTTTATGACAAAACAAATTAAAATCAATTTAGCTGATCAAAGTTATTCAATCGTAATAGGCTCAAACATTCTTGATAAAGCAGTAATCAGAATTAATAATTTAAAACCTGACAAATGTCTTTTTATTATTGATCAAAAAGTATATAACCTGCATAACATAAAAATTCGAAAAACATTTGTAAAAGTTAATAGCAAATTGTTTACTTATTTGTTTTTAGCAAATGAGAAAAACAAATCCTATGAAGAAGTAATAAAAATTCAAAATTACTTAGTTGAGAATAATTTTAGTCGTGGTTCTTTAATTCTGGCAATTGGCGGCGGTATTACAGGTGATATTGCAGGTTTTGCAGCAAGCACTTTTATGCGTGGTATTAAAATAATCCATCTTCCAACTACACTGCTTTCAATGGTAGATAGTTCTGTTGGCGGTAAAACAGGAATCAATTTTTTAAATAGAAAAAATTTGATCGGCAGCTTTTATCAGCCAGATTCAGTTTTTATTGATACGGAGTTTCTGAAGACTCTGCCTAAAAGAGAAATTTTATCCGGAACTGGTGAACTTGTCAAGTATTCTTTTTTGACAAATGAAAAAAATTATAAAGTGTTTAATCAATACATTCAGAAAATATGTAATAAAAGTGAAATTGATTATGTGGATATTGTTTATAAATCTCTTACAATTAAAAAAAATATTGTCATCAATGATGAAAGAGAATTAACAGGTATTAGAAAAATTCTTAATCTCGGTCATACTTTTGCACATGCTTTTGAGGCAGCCTCAAAATACAAAGTAACACATGGTGAATCTGTTATTGCCGGAGTAATCTGTGCTCTTTACTTGTCAGAAGAGCTTGGTTATCTCACCAAAAAGAAAATGAACAGGTTATTAAATGGCTTTAAGCTTTTAACCATCAATCCTATTATCAAAAAAATGGATGATGAGGAGTTGTTTTATTTAATGCAGAGCGATAAGAAATTAATAAATGAAAAAATCAGATTTGTTTTGCTTCAGGATATTGGCAATATTATCGTAGATGCAATTGCTGATAAACCGTCAGTTTTGGAGGCAATCAGAAAAATGAAAACTATCAGCTTAAAATAAGATTCGCTTTAAAAGAGGAAAACTGTCAGGTTTTGAGGGCGAAACCTGACAGTTTGTGTGTCATATTTGGAGGGATGCTATGCTTAAACTATTTCGACTTTTCTCTTTCAAGACTAGTGCCATTAAAATTCGACAGGAATGCCATAATTGACCTTCTTTTTGTCGGTAAAAATTTCATTTAAGTAGTATTTACAGCCTGTTATTTTGAATAAATGCCTGAATATTATCATCAGGATTGAAAAACGACTATAGAAATCTATAAACTTAGAAAATATTCCAAATTAACTACTGTAACTACTTTTTTAGAATAATGATGAGCTGCTTTTGTTTTAGAGGGTAATCAAAGAGAATTGAAGAAGTATCTTATTGTTTTTGGGAATGATAATTTTATAAACTAAAAGCAAAGGTTATTACTAAGTTAATATTGCCTTTTAAGAATTATTTTAAAGATTGTTCCTTCTAATGGCGTTGAGCTTTTTACTGATATTTTACCTCCGTGATAACCTTCGATGATTCTTTTAGATAAACTTAATCCTAAACCCCAGCCTCTTTTTTTCGTGCTATATCCTGGTCTGAAAACATCTTTTCTTCTATGCAGGTCAATACCTTTACCATTATCAGATACTTCTATCTCAACATCCTTTTTGTTTTCTGTAATATGTATCCGGATCAGACCATTTTTATTCTCGATAGCATCTAAAGCATTTTTAATCAGGTTCTCAAGTACCCACTCAAAAAGTTCCTGATTTATCAGAGCACTGCAATTTTTATTTCCATCAACAACTAATTCGACAGTTTTGCCAGTCTGTGGTAATCTTCTGTTAAAATACTCAGTAACTTTTTTTGCCTCTTCATATACTACATGATTTCTAATTTCAGGCTTTGAACCAATTTTAGAAAAACGATAAGTAATTTTATTAAGTTTTTCTACATCGCTTGAAATTTCTTCTGTTATATCCAGAACTGCATCGGGCTTTTCGTAGTTCAGTTTCATCATTTCTATCCAGCCCATCAAACTTGATATCGGTGTACCGAACTGATGTGCAGTTTCTTTAGCCATTCCGACCCAAATGTTACTTTGTTCACTGCGTTTTATCTGACTGAACCCGATATAGCCAATAAGTATGAATAACGCTGCAATTATGATTTGGATGTATGGATAAAACTTTAACTGTCTAACAAGATTAGATTCCCCAAAATGAATGCGCTGTAGAATTATAGTATCGGCATAAGTAATATTTATTGGTTTATGGATAGCATCCATTTCAATAATCATCTCAGCGAGTGCTTTTTTTCTTTCCTCGTTACTTAGAGTTGAATCAATATTTACATTTTTAATCTCTGTATTACTTTCAGGATTAAAGTTATTGTCTTTATCAGTAAGAATTATCGGAAAGTCAATGGGCTTAATAATGTTGTCAAATAAAAATGTAAGGTCAGCATCAGGGGAATCACTGTTAGCTATATATTCAAAACCCTTTGCATACAATTCGACAATACTTCTTTCCCGCTGATGCAATTTTTGTACAAGAGTTTGGGTATAATAAAGCGTACCGGCAGCTATTGCCAATGCAATTACAAGTAAAAATAATTTTAGATTAATTGATGTCGGACCACCTGACATTTTCATAAAACAAATACCTTATTTTTACAAAACAAGATTAGCAATTAAAAAAATAAAAACACGTTAAAAAACTGTACCAGCTCTAATGATCAACAAAAAAAGTCTGTTTTCTCTTCGGTCCAACCGAGATTATATTTATTTTGATACCAGAGTGTCTGGAAATAAAATCCAAATAATCTAAAGTTTTAGCAGGCAGATCGTCGTAACTCTCACAATTGGATATATCTGTGTTCCAGCCATCAAGAGTTTCGTATACCGGAGTTACGCTATTTAGCTGATTAACATTTGTAGGAAAACTTTTTAATCGTTTACCATTTATTTCATAACCAACACATACTTTTATTTGATTAAAATTACTTAATACATCAAGTTTAGTTAATGCAACAGAAGTGATTCCGTTAATCATTCTTGAATAGGAAAGAAGATAAGCATCAAACCAGCCGCAGCGTCTTGGTCTCCCGGTTGTTGCACCAAACTCAGCACCAAATTCTCTTAATTTATTTCCTTCTTCATCAAGCAGCTCAGTAGGGAAGGGTCCATTACCTACTCTTGTGGTGTAAGCTTTTACTATGCCAATAACGCTATCGATCCTGGTTGGTGCAATTCCGCTGCCTGTACATGCGCCGCCAGATGTTGGATTTGAAGAAGTGACAAAGGGATAGGTTCCGTGATCAATATCCAGGAAAGTTCCTTGTGCTCCTTCAAGTAAAACGGATTTGCCTTCATCAAGAGCACGATTCAAGTATGCCGGTGCATCTTTAATATATTTGTCAATTATCTGATCAAACTCAAGATATTCTTTAACAATAGCTTCTACATCCAGTCCCGCGTGACCATGAACTTTCTGCAGAAATTCATTTTTTTCTTTCAGATTAATTCTGATCTTTTTTTCTAGTTCAACTCTGTCAAGCAGATCAACAATTCTAATTCCTTTTCTGCCATATTTATCAATGTAGCAAGGTCCAATTCCACGTCCGGTAGTACCAATTTTAATTTCACTGTTTTCACTGATTGAATCTAATAATTTATGATATGGCATAATAAGATGTGCGTTATGACTGATAAATAATCTGTTATCAACATCAATATTATTTGCTTTTAACAGATCAATTTCTTCAAGTAAAGCAGTTGGATCTATGACCACTCCATTGCCAATTACGCAGACTACTTTTTCTCTTAGTATTCCGGAGGGAATTAAATGCAGTATATATTTTTTATCACCAATTTCAACAGTATGTCCTGCGTTTGCACCTCCCTGATATCTGGCAACAACATCATATTCTTTGCTGATTAGGTCAACAATCTTTCCTTTGCCTTCGTCGCCCCATTGCGAGCCAACAAGAACAGTTGCACCCATTTGAACTCCTCTGTTTAATTAATAGTTTAAGCAAAATAAAAACTCCGCATTTTACAATACGGAGTTTTTATTAAACAATTATCTAAAAAAAGACTAACTAAAACTTTTTACAGCATCATCAACCGAATCAAAAGATTCAAAAATTGTAATGAGTTTTGTTATAATAAGTAAACTCTCAATTTTTTCAGTAACATTAGCAAGTTTCAAACTTCCGTTTTCTCTTTTAACTGTTGTTAAACCGCTAATAAGCATTCCAAGTCCTGAACTATTCATAAACTTAACTTCGCCAAGGTCTACGACTACATTTTTTTTGCCCTCATCAATAAGCTTATGAAGTAATTGATTAAATTCTTTTGTATCATCGCCGCCCATTACATCACCTTTTAATTCTATGATAACGGCGTTATACTTCTCAAAAACTTTAGTTTTCATTGGGAATCTCCAAAAATTTCATTGTGAATTTAAGTAAGCTTATTAACTCATGCAAGCAGCATTTTACTTATTATAAAGAGAATTTACCGCTTGTCATTAAAAGAAATAAAGGTTTTTTAGTATTGATTATTTTATGGAACCAAAATATAATTATGGCGTCTAAACTATGGATTTTGAAGAAAAAGAAAATATGCCGCAACCTCAGATTTTAAGTCTTGATGATGATTTTTCATTGATTAAAAACTTTATCGATGGTGATGATTCAGCTTTCAATGAACTTGTAAAAAGACACAAAGAAAAGGTTAGAAATATTATTTATCTAACTTTATCTAATACTGATGCTATTGATGACATTGCACAGGAAGTATTTATAACTGTTTTTAAAAATCTCAAATCCTTCAGATTTGAATCGCAGTTTACAACCTGGCTTTACCGGATTACAATAAATAAATGCAAGGATCATTTACGTAAGACTAAAATCCGAAAGATTTTTTTACCACTAAAAGACGATGAAGAGTATAATGTTTTAGGATCTATAAATGAAAATACTGATGTTAAGCAAATTGTAAGAAATGCAATTGCTTCACTTCCAGATAAACTTCGTTTGCCTATTATGTTAAAAGATCTTGAAGGATTCAGTTATCAGGAAATTGCTGACACAATGAATTGCGAGATTGGAACAATAAAATCGAGAATTTTCAGAGGACGTGAGACATTGAAAAATATTCTTAAACCGATTGAAAAAGAATTAATGCTATGAAAAGATTAGATAAAGACAAAGAGTTGATTTCAGCTTATCTGGATGGTGAGCTTTCTTCTACTGAAAAACAGTATATAGAAGAAAAGATTAAAAGTTCATTAGAACTTCAGAAAGAACTGGATGATGTTAAAAGACTTAAAGAACTGACCAATTCTTCGTTTGATAAAATTCCTGAGTCGGTGTATTTTGAAACAAGATTATTTGCTGATCTAAACTCAGAAAAAACCAACAAAGTAAACCTAAAGAAATGGATTCCCATTGGCTCTTTAACTTCAATCACAATTGCTTTGATGATAGTATTAAAGTTTAATCCAAATCTTATTGAAAACATTATTGAGCAGCAGAAATCAAACTTAGCTGGATTTTACAAAGAAAATCTTCAGCCTTTACTATATGCTGCTGATCTTACCAACGAAGATATTTTTAACTTTGCGGTTTATAAAGAGCTTCCTCTTGATGCCTCGAATAAGCAAATCTTAAGATTAGATAATGACTCAGCCGGTAAGGAATATTTTGAAATTAAAAATACTAACGGTGTTTCTAATTCAAATAATTTAAAGAGTTTTGCTACAGCATTGGACCTTAACGATTCTGAAAGGGAAATGATGGATTCGATTATCAGTTCTTATTCAGATCAGCTTTCTGCATTAGTTTTGGTAAATGATAAGAATGCTGTTGCTATCAATCCAAATATTTGGAATACAAGAAAAGTAATTCTTGCTGATATTCTAGCATTTGCAAAAAAACATGCTGGAAACAATTATCTGAAAATTCTTCCTTCGACTGTTGCAGAGATTGATAATAATTCGATTAAAAAGTATGTTGCTGATACAAAAACAATGAAAACAAATCAGTACATTTTCTTTACACCAGATTCTATCTTTGAAGATAATTTTGTGTTTGATATAGATAAGTTTAAAGTGCAGATGGATGAATTAAAAGAAAATCTGGCTGAGCTGAATGAAAATAAAATTGAATTAAAAGAGTTTAAGATCAATTTTGATTCAACTTATAAGGCTCACAAAAAGAATTTTGATAAATTAAAACGATATGAGATTTTTATAAATAAGGATCAGATTAAGGTTAATATGCCGGATATTGCAGTTGGTTTTCCTGAAATTAATTTACCCGATTTTGACAGTATTGCAATCGTGATTGATGAAGCTACTAAAAATTTAAATGTAGTTCTTCCGCCAAATGTACCAACTGTGGTAGGAAAGAATAACTACAATTATAATTATAATATTGTTAAGCCGCGTCAAAATAAAAAAGGCGGAGTAAGTTTAGATTCATTGATGCATCGGCGAAATACAGAAAATGAATTGAAGAGCAATGAAATAAAGAAAAAATCTCAAACACAATCAAAGATAAATTCTGGTTTAATCGATAGTATTATGCTGAAGCAGAATGAAGAACTGAAAAGAGAAATGGATAATCTTAAAAAAGAACTTCAGCAATTCAGGAATGATTTATCCGAACCAAAAAGGGATAAACCAAAACAAAGTCAGGATAGTATAAAAAATATCAATAATTTTGATGTCAAGGATACTTAAAGATATCTGGTAATTACTCTATTGGCATCCGTCAATCAATCTATTTTACCGCTTTTCCAGCAATAATCCTTCTATAATTCTTTACTTTAAACCATCGACAAAAACATTTATTTTAGCCCAAAGAACTACATTTAATTGGATAACTGAAAGTTTTTTTGCTTCTTAACAAATACAAAATAAATGCAAACTTAAGCTGGTGGATAATTGGAGTATTAGCCTTTTCAATTATTCTCTATAGACTTTTATTTTTTTCAAGGGAGTCTCAGCTTTATTATATAATAAACGATTTGATCGTAATTCCCTTAACTGTTATAACAATACTAGTAATCATCCGAAAGATTAAACGCTCGGGTGCCCATCCTTCAGTGTTGGTTTTAAATTCAGGTATAATTGTTGCGTTTGTCTTTTTGGTCTTACTTTTTTCTGAACCAGTTCTTAACAGTTTATCATTGGATTCAAAAACTTTAACTTCAAACCTAAATTTCTATCAGAGTATCTCACTTAGTTTATATTCGCTGATGTTCCTTGCTTTAACATCTTATTGGTTTGCCACCCTAAAAGAATTATATTTTTTTAAAAGATATCGTTCAGAACACACATACTTTTATTTGATGATTATCTTTATTGTACTCACTTCAGCTACAAGCATTGCATTAAAAGATAAACAATATGTTTACATAAACGATACTTTTCAAATTGTTACTTTGATCCTTATCATTTTCAATTCATTAAAAATTTCCTGGATAGCTTTCATATCAAAGAAAGAAAAAATTACTCTGCTTATTCAATCAATTATTATTGCCATTTTATTCAGTTTAAGTTATGCAACCAGCAGCATAAATAGTTTTAGCGGTAAAATACTCGCTGATTTTTCAATGTCGTTTTATTCTTTTTACTCTTTGATATTATTATATGGCGGAATTTATTTTACAGTTTTATTTTTTACTACTTTATTCCATATCCCGACAGCAGAAGCTTATGACAGAAAGGCAAAAGAAGTTTCATCACTTCAATATTTCAGCAAACTAATTAATCAGGTTTTGGATTTTGATGATCTGGCAGACACAATTACTGATATTGTTACAAAAGTCAGCAGTGCAGATTCAGCGTGGATAATACAGGAAAATAGCAATGAACTTAAAACTATTGCCAATAAAAATATTGCTTATGTAGATGCAGATCTTATAAACCGGTATTTATTAGAAAGCGGTGTTTGTGAAAAAATTGCTGAAACAAAAATCTGTTCATTATCTAAGTACGCTGACAGAACAAGATTATCAGAAAAATTTGGCAGTATTGCAATTTCGAATTTAAAAAGCATAGACAATCAGAAAAGATACTTAATCGCCGCCCGCAAAAATGATCTGATATTTTTTGAAGAAGATAAAACCGCTATCAATACATTTGCTGATTATGCTTCTGTTGCGATTGAAAACTCATTATTGCTTGAACAATCAATTGAAAAACAAAGACTCGAAAAGGAACTTGATGTTGCCCGCGATATTCAAAAGAGAATACTGCCGAAAGAAAATCCGGAATTAGAAAATCTTTCCATCTCTTCTTTTTTTATTCCGGCTTTTGAGGTTGGCGGTGATTATTATGATTTTTTTGAGATTAGTAAAACCAAACTTGGCTTTATTATAGCAGATGTTTCAGGAAAAGGAATTTCTGCTGCTTTTATTATGGCAGAAGTAAAAGGAATTTTTAATTCATTAAGCAAAATGATCGATAAACCTAAACAGATTTTAGAAAAAGCAAATGAGATATTGATTCACAGATTGAGAAAAAAAGATTTTGTAAGCGCCTTGTATGGGATTATTGATTCTGAAAAAGAGGAATTAACGTTTGCCCGTGCCGGTCACTGTCCTGCTATACTGATAAGACAAAACAAAATACAATCATTTAAAACATCCGGTATAGGTTTAGGTCTTACAAATTGTTTTGATTTTAATAATCATCTTGAAGAGATAAAGATAAATCTTAGAGATTCTGATACTTTTGTATTTTACACAGATGGGATAACTGAAGCAAAGAATGATAAGCTTGAAGATTTTGGTGAAGAACAATTTGCAAATATTCTTGTTGAATATTCTGATAAAAATGTTAATGAAATAGCTGACCAAGTGATAAAGGAAGTGTCATTATTTTCAAGCAGTCATCATCAGTATGATGACATAACTTTAATTATATTAAAGTGGAATAAAAAAAATAATTCAAACGGAGTTTAACAATGGCAGATTTCAACACCTCGATTAAAGAACAAGGTGATGTTAGTATTATAAATCTTATTGGTTATCTGGATGCTCATACTGCACCGGTGCTCGAAAATAATTTTGTAAACCTGATTGGCAAAAACAGATTTCAGATTGTTGTTGATTTCAAAGACCTTGCATACATAAGCAGTGCAGGACTTGGGGTCTTTATGGCTTATGTAGAAGAGATAAGGCAGAATAAAGGTGATATTAAATTATCAGGTATGAGCGCAAAGGTTTATAATATCTTCGACCTTCTGGGTTTTCCCTTGCTTTATGAAATATTTGATTCAGAAGAAGAAGCAGTTAAGAAATTTTCAGAAAAATAATATCGTGAAAACAAATAAATTAAAAGTTAAAAGTAAAACTGAAAATTTATCGGTTATAAGAGATTTTGTCAGCTCTTACGCAGCTGAAGCAAGGATAGAACAGAACATAATTGAGAATATTATCCTTGCAGTTGATGAAGCCTGTACAAATATTATTAAACACGCATATCATTCTGTACCTGATGGAGAAATTATTATCAAGCTTAAACTATCAGGTAAAAAGTTTATTGTTACTATTACAGATTATGGCAATTCATTTTCGCCCGAAAAAATTCCTGAACCTGATCTGCAAAAATATTACAGACAGAAAAAAGTTGGCGGACTTGGTATGTATCTGATGAAAACTCTTATGGATGATGTTGAATATCATTCTGTACCCGGTAAATACAACGAAGTATTGCTTTCCAAAAATATTAAAGTGGATAAAAGCAATGTCAGACACTGAAAGTTTAAAAGTTAAAAGAAATCTTACTGCACTTGTTGAATTCAGCAGAGTTATAAACTCAAGTCTTGATTTATCGTTTATTTTAAATAACGTGCTATTAACCTGCCTTGGAAAGTTTTTAGCAACAAAAGGTGTTGTTGCTCTGAAACTAAACGGAAAACTTTTATTAAAAGCACAAAAGGGAATTTCAGAAAAGGGGATAAAAGATTTTCCAGAAATAACTATGGATGAAAATTGTATCATCAATGAAGAGCTTAATGAATATTTTATCACTAATAATCTGATTGCTGCCGAAAAAATCATTTCATCAAATGAATGCCTTGGAATTGTATCGCTTGGTGAAAAATTAAATAAACAACCTTATAGTAAAGATGATCTCAATTTTTTAAAAACTATCCTTAATATTGCCTCTTCAGCAATACAAAATTCCTTAATTGTTGAAGAGTTAAAAATTGTAAACCGCGAACTTGATTCAAGAATTCAAAGACTTAGCTCGCTTTTTGAATTAAGTAAAGAATTCGGGTTGTTTTCTGAATCAACTAAAGTAACAAGGCTACTTATGTTTTCTTTGATTGGTCAATTTATGGTTCAGAAATATGCGCTGTTAAGATTTGATGGTGATGACATTGAAGTTATCGAACCAAAAATTCCTGTTGAAGAATTGTTAACTCATCTTCGAAAATATGATTATTATAAAATTGAGTCTTCTCTTAATAAAACCCAGGTGGCATTACTTTATCCCGATATTTATTCAATGGGCATTGAAGTAATTATTCCAATGCAGCTTCAGGGAAAAACCAAGGGACTTATAATACTCGGTAAAAGATTTAACAATGCAGAATACACTGATTCGGATATTGAGTTTATTTTTTCAACCGGCAGTCTTGCAATTATATCACTTGAAAACAGAAGACTGTTTAGAGAAGCAATAGAAAAACAGAAACTTGAAGAAGAACTAGAACTTGCAAGAGACATCCAAAAAAACTTATTGCCGCAAACTATTCCTGTTTATAAAAATTTTGAGATTGCTGCATTAAATATTACTTCGCAGCAGGTCGGAGGTGATTATTACGATATAATAAAACTAAATAATGAAGATTATTGTATTGCAATTGCTGATGTTTCCGGTAAAGGAGTTCCTGCTTCCTTACTTATGGCAAACCTTCAGGCATTTTTGCAGGTTATCTGCAGACAAAATGTTCCACTTGCCGATGCTACAAGTTTGTTGAATAATCTTATAACCGAAAATACTGCTGATGGAAGATTTATAACGTTTTTCTGGGGAATGTTAAATGATGAAAAACGAACACTTAACTATATAAACGCCGGTCATAATCCTCCTTTGCTTATCAGAAATGGTTCAATTATTAAGCTGGAAGTGGGAGGAATGATATTGGGTGTAATGAAAACAGTTATGCCGTATGACTCAGAATTAATTCAATTGCAAAAAGATGATGTTCTTATCATGTTTACAGATGGAATTTCTGAAGCTATGAATAAAAAGGGTGAAGAGTTTTCTGATTCGTTTCTGGAATCAATTTGTATTAAATCAGCGGGTTACACTGCCAATGAAATACTGAATGAGATAAAAAATGAGGTTCAAAAATTTGCCAAGGGAACAACTCAATCAGATGATATTACATTAATGGTTTTAAAGGCAAAATAAATATTATAATAATCAAAATGAGCAGCATTAAAAATTTTTTTCGAAAATACAGATTAAATATCGCTTCCGGTGCAACTATAATACTTGCCTTCGTTGCAGTCCTGTCTATTTATTACGCATTAAATATAAGAGTCCAATCAAATGATGAATGTTTATGGGTTCCACAGAAGGAAGGAAAAGATTCTGTTGCCATTATCTTTGATAAGGTTAAAGTTAATGGTGTAAGCTGGAAGGCAGGTATCCGGGATGGTGATCAGCTTCTGGAAATAAATAATATACTGCTTAAGAATACAACGCAGGCTCAAAATATTCTTGATAAATATAAAGACGGCGAATTTGCAGAATACAAGGTAAAGAAAAAATCAGGCGATGTTTTTGTTACAAAGGTGCAAGTGAAAAAACTTATTAAGTTTGAATCATTAGCAGAATCAATCAGTGGTTTAATATTTTTACTGATAGGTTTTATAGTTTACAGTGCAAAACCAGATGGATTAGCTCAAAAATTATTTTTTGCTGTTGGCATAACCAGCGTCTTTTCTGCTGCGCACGTACTCTTTCCATTCGATCTGTTTTTTATACAGTTTATTAAAGAGCAGCCAATTACTGCTTTGATTGCAACAACTGTTGTTATTATTAGTCAGATCTTTGGTCCGATATTACTGCTTTATTTTGTATGGTCATTTCCTAAACAGTTTAAATTTGCTGAAGCAAGAGCAGTTAAGTTATCTTTGTTTTATTTTACCCTGATATTCAGCTTAATCGGAGTATTACTGGCTTTTTCGTTATACTTCTCAGATTTTAAATCTCAAATATGGTATAACCTTTGGAAAATAATTGCACAAGTGCTATTGATAATAATTTATAATACCTCCTTGGTTTCATTGATTGTGCAATACAAGAGAGAGAAAAATAAAAACAACAGAAAACCGATACTGATTTTTATTCTGGCTTTCACCTTTGGCTTTTTTATAAATGTATATTTTAAAGCAATAGCTCCTGCAATCTCAGATATTGTTTTTAATTCACCCGAATATTACATGCCTATAATATTGTATGTATTTGTTCCGATAGCATTTGCCTACGCAATATTTAAATATCAGCTTCTTGATGTTAGTATTGTTTTAAGAAATACAATTATCTATGGTGCAGCTATGGCAACAATAGCAGGAATTTATTTTGTTGTAATTTATCTGCTTGGACAGGGAATAGGTAATCTCTTTGGTAAAGAAACTCAGGGATTTGTTGCAGGCATTCTGTTCCTGATTTTTGCTTTTGTATTTCAATCAACAAAAGACAAGTTTCAGGATTTTTTAACAAGAAAGTTTTATCCGGAACAATTTGCTTATCAAAAAGTGTTAATTCAATTTAGTAATGATGTAGCTACTGTAGTTGGCAGTGAAAAAATACTTGATCTTACTGCTGCCACATTTGTTGAAGCGCTTAAGATAAACAAGTTTGGTATTCTTATTAAAGATTATCAGAAAGATGTATTAACTCTTGCGCGCGGAGTTGGCTTTTCAAATTCAGATTGTGTTATTGAAAAATCAAATTTTATTTCAGTGGTCAATGAACAATTAATCTATACTCAGCATCCGGTAATCGAACAGCAGGATTTTCCAACTGTCTTTTTTGATAAGTCTGAAAAATTAATTGCTGAAGGGGTGTATTCTGTAATTCCAATGATAATAAAATCTAAGGTTGTTGGAGCTTTGCTGTTTGGTCTAAAATATTCAGGCTCAAGATTTGGCGGAAAAGATATCGAACTTCTGAATGCTGCTGCTAACCAAATAGCGGTATCACTTGAAAATGCAAGATTATATCAATTAGAAACTGAAAAGATAAAAATTGAGCGCGACCTTAATCTTGCAAGACAGATTCAACAAAGTCTTTTACCAAGATGTATCCCTGATATGCAGGGTATTGACATTTGTGGAGAGATGATACCTGCAATGCAGGTTGGTGGAGATTATTTCGACCTTATTCAGAAATCAGATACTGAATTATTTGTTGCCGTTGGTGATGTATCCGGTAAAGGGCTGCCGGCATCATTTTATATGACAAAGGTACAAACGATGATACAACTTGCAACTGTTAACAGCCTGTCACCAAGAGACATACTTGTTGAAGTGAATAAAAAAATGTATGAATCTATGGAAAGGAACTGGTTTGTTACTTTAACTCTTGCTTTATTTGATATTAAAAAACGCACTGTAAAATTTTGCAGAGCTGGGCATTTACCACTTATAACAGCTAATAACGGAAAAGTAGAAGCAATTAAAAGTGAAGGGATTGGACTTGGATTGGAAAGAGGTGATGTATTTGAACGGACACTTAAAGAAGAAGAGATTACTATAAAACCAAATCAGATTTTTGCATTCTTTTCGGATGGCATAACAGAAGCAATGAATGAAAAAAATGAGTTGTTCGGAGATGCAAAACTTTCTGAGCTGATTAAGGGGAGCTCTGAATATACTTCAGCAAAACTTATGCAGAATATTTGGGATGCTGTAAAAAATTTCCGCGGTACTGCACCTCCTAATGACGATATGACAATGGTGATTGTGAAGGTGGTGTAATGCTATTAAGTATGGTTGAAACTTAACAACAAGTTAATCTTTGTTAAGTGATATTATCTGCTCATCATAAAAAATCCAGATAAATATTTTTCAACTTCTGTTAGACCTCATTTAGTTTTATTCTTATTATTATCAAAGGAAATTATTTTTAAATAAAATTAGTATTGGATTGGCAAAAAAAATAATTGAAAAAATATTTGAAAACAAAGAAGATTTAATATTATCTCTGCTTCTTTTATGTATTGGGATTAAATATGTTCATGATATTGGTTCATATTTAGATATAGAATTACAGGATGAAACCCTTTATTTGCGGAATGGTATTTTTCTTCTAAGACAAGGATTACAAAGTTCTCAATGGGCTCCTGTTTACTCAATATGGTATTTTCTTTTATCAATATTTAATTCTGATAGTATTACTTTATACTTTTTAAATTTTCAAATTCTTACTCTACTGTTACCCCTATTGCTGTATGTTTATTTGAGAACAAGGCAGGTGTCTCAAATTATAGCTTTTCTGATTGGGTTTTTCTTTCTGATTAGTTCAGGAAATATATTAGTTCACCCCAAAGTAACCCATTTTGCTCTATTACTTATTGTATGTTCTTTTCTTTTATTTGCCTTTACAAAAAGAACTGTACTTAGTTGGAGTTTTATTATTATTGGCTCTTTATTATCTGCGTATGTCAGACCTGAACTCTTCATCTCTTTTATTCTTATTATCGTTTTATTTCTTTATAGAATAATTAAAACAAAATCTTTTTTAATAAACCGGTGGAGTATTTTAATAATTGGTATTATTACATTGGCTTTAGTAATTATACTTGGGGCTCCATTGGGAGGCGGTGGTAGAGCATTGGATGCTTTTAAACAGCATTTCTCATTGAATTGGGTTGCTTGGAACCATAGTAATTTAAATCCATGGAGAGATTCGGATTTTATTGTTCAGGAAAATTTTGGAAATATTACTAACATTCCTGAAGCATTGTTTTCAAATACTGATTTATTCTTTAAACATTTATTAACAAATACGTCAATAATTTTTTCAGAATTCTCTAGATTGACGAGTTATACCGTTTTTACCGTAGATAATTACAGACTGGAGTATATCGGGCTTTATTTATTATTATTTATAATTAGCATTTCTTCAATAGTAAATATTTATCGTAGTAAGCTGGCAATATTGCAACTACTAAAAAGCAATTTTAATGATTCTAAACATATTATTATTATTTCAATTATTTATCTAATTCCAATCTTTAGCTCGATAATAATAATATATCCACGTCAACATTATTTACTGTTTCTGCTATTCTTTGTAATAATGGTTTTTGTCCCTTTGATTAAAGTTAATCTCGACAAATCAAGGCTGGAAAGAAATTTAACATCATCAGCCCTTGTATTATTTGCAATTTTATTATTAATGGTAACACCCAATCCAAAAAAATTCTATTCAAATTATTCTCAGAATAATGTTGAAACAGTTAAATTCTTAAAATCATTAAATATAAAATCTAAAGTAAATATGTTGGAGGATAATGGTGGATACTATACATATTTAACTCCCAATTACTCCTGGATAACGGCTAGCGATAAAAAAATGGATTTCAATGAATATTTAGAGAAGTATGAAATCAATTTAATTATCTTAAGTGGTAAATTACTCGGGAACAAAAAGTTTAATTCTGATTCGACTTTTAAAAACTTTTTGATCAACTACAACGATTACGGATTTAGTAAAGATATAATTCCAAATAGTGGAAATGAATTATTTATAAAAAAGGATCTAATCCAATCAATTTCAAGATGAAATAGGTAATCATAGAACTTAAAATTGTTTAGTTTTAATCAATATTACCAAGTCAATATGCTGTTTTGACGATTTCTTAAAGAC
Source organism: Ignavibacterium sp. (assembly GCA_032027145.1). NCBI lineage: Bacteria > Pseudomonadati > Ignavibacteriota > Ignavibacteria > Ignavibacteriales > Ignavibacteriaceae > Ignavibacterium > Ignavibacterium sp. The sequence continues at coordinate 2,030,564 of JAVSMP010000001.1, forward strand.
GCCTCGTTATTATCTATTCCAAATATTATATATGATAAACTGTTTACTTTAATTATTATTGTATCTAACTTTACAAGGCAAATACAATAATTGTTAGCAGCACTTGCTTTATCAACAACTAATGATACTATTTGTTATAATTCCATTAGTGTTTGGAGTTTTTGAATGTTATTCACAAAAAAACCAACATGAGTTTTCTTATTCAAGACATTTCAATTTATTAATTAACCAACTATTCTATAAACCACATTTTATCTTTTACTATACAGAAGATAATTTGAAATTCAAGGGAGATTATAGTGAAGACAAAATTTACTCTTTTTTCAAATAAAGGGATGTATGTAATTGCTTTCCTTTGTTTATTCCTGTCGATTAAGGTTCGAGCGCAGGTAATTAGTTACTCAGATTCCTGGGGTAAGTCGGGATTTACTCTGGAAACAGAGAGTGCTTCTGGCATACAAATAAATTTTTCCATTTCTGAATTTGAGATGCTGGATGTTAACATTGAAGAATTAAGTTACAAATCAATTCATTTACCGGGCATTTTCCTTCCAAACGACGAAGGAGCACCTGATTTACCTGGAACATCCAGATTTATTGCAATACCTGAAGGTGCAAATGCAACATTTGAAATTACAAGTTACAGAACAGAAACTATTGAAAATGTTGAAGTAGCTCCGGCATTTAAAATTCCAAAAGACACAGATAAAGGTCCGTTGGTTTATGCAAAGAATAACAGTATTTATAGTCAAAATGATTTTTATCCAGCTGAACCGGTAATATTATCAAAACCAACAGAGATAAGAGGAGTTGATGTTGTTCAGCTTGGTATTACACCATTTCAATATAATCCTGTTACCAAACAGCTAATAGTTTACAGAGATTTAAAAGTTGCTGTAAAATTTAACGGCGGCAATGGTCACTTTGGTGAAGACAGACTTCGCAGTAGATGGTTTGATCCGATTTTGAATAATGTTCTTATAAATTATAATTCATTATCAAAGGTGCAATACAATTATACCTCCAATAAGGAAGATCAGGATTTTGAATATGTAATAATTTGTCCAAATGATCCTGTATTTCTTGCATGGGCAGATTCGATTAAACAGTTCAGAACATTGCAGGGTATTAAAACAGGCATATTTACAACTGTTCAGACAGGTGGTAATAACTCAACTGCAATAGAAAATTTTATTAATAATGCCTATAATACCTGGGCTATTCCTCCTGTTGCGGTTTTACTGCTTGGTGATTATGGTACTTCGGGTAATACTATTCATAGCCCTACCTGGAATAACTATTGCGTATCAGATCATATTTATGCTGATGTAAACAATAACAATATGGCTGATATTGTTTTAGCAAGGATAACTGCACAGAATGCTGCACATTTACAGACGATGATAACTAAATTTTTAAAATATGAAAGAAACCCTCCAACAAATCCAAACTTTTATAATAATCCAATTACTGCTATGGGTTGGCAAACGGAAAGATGGTTTCAGATATGTTCAGAAACTATTAATGGATTCTGGCAATATAAACTTGGTAAATCGCCCAAAAGAGAAAATGCTATTTATTCCGGAACACCGCCGTTTACTAACTGGTCATCTAATCAAAATACAAGTTTAGTAGTAAACTATTTTGGTCCAAATGGCAGAGGATATATTCCGGCAACTGCACAGCACTTAACAGATTGGGGCGGTAATGCAACAAGAATTAATAATGATATTAACAGCGGTGCATTTATGTTGCAGCATCGCGATCACGGACTTGAGACCGGATGGGGCGAACCAGCCTATGGTAATTCAAATCTTTCAGGATTAAATAATGATGATTTGGTTTTTGTTCTCTCAATTAATTGTTTAACAGGAAAGTATAACTGGTCAAGCGAGTGTTTTGCAGAAGCTTTTCACAGACATCAAAAAGGTGCGCTCGGACTAATTGCAGCTTCTGAGGTTTCATATTCATTTGTTAATGATGCCTATGTTTGGGGAATGTTCGATGGTATGTGGCCTGATTTTATGCCTGATTATGGCATTACAGGACCCGATAGAATTTTACCGGCATTTGGAAATGTTGTTGGTAAGTACTTCCTTCAGTATTCTAACTGGCCCTATAATACCGGCGATAAAATGGTTACATATCATTTATTCCATCATCATGGGGATGCTTTTACAACAGTATATTCAGAAATGCCTCAGACTCTTAATGTTGTACACAACCCAGTGATTATTGCAGGTGTTCCTCAGTATAATGTTACTGCAGATAATAGTTCACTGATTGCTTTAACTTGTAATGGAGAAATTATCGCTGTTGCTGAAGGAACTGGAAATCCTGTTGCATTAAATATCCCATTTATTGTACCGGGCAATACGGTTAAACTAACAGTAACTAAACAGAATTATTATAGATATTCAGCCAACATCCCGGTAGTACCTAGCGAAGGTGCTTATGTGATTTCAGATTCAACCGTTGTTAATGATTCTTTGGGCAATAATAATGCTCTGTTAGATTATGGTGAATCACCATTGATTTCATTAAGAGCTTATAATGTCGGAGTTTCACAGGCAGAAAATGTAACACTTATTTTAAGAAGCAACAGCAGCTATGTTACAGTTACTGATTCAACTGAATTTTATGGAACAATACCAGCTGGTGGCAGATTATTTAAAGCAAATGGATTTAAAATTGAAGTTGATCCTTTAACTCCGGATCAGGAAATTATTTCATTTAACGTAATTGCAACAGACGGTAATAATAACTGGGTAAGTTACTTTACACTTAAAGTACAGGCTCCGGTGCTTGTTCAGTCTAATACATATGTTTCTGATCCTAGCGGAAACAATAATGGTATTCTGGACCCGGGCGAAACCGCAGATGTATTTGTTGAAATAACTAATACAGGACATTCGGAGGCAATTAATGTTCAGGGTACTCTTACAACAACTGATGCTCTGATTACTATAAACAGCGGGCAGCAGAATTATGGTAATCTACTTCCTGCTGGAAAAGTAGCAAAATCATTTAGTGTTACTGCAAGCTCAACAATAGTAACTGGTCATCAGGCTCTCTTTGATTTTAATATGACTGCTTCATTGGGAATTGCATCAAGCAGCAGTATATCTTTAATTGTTGGTAAAATACCGGTTTTAATTGTTTGTAAAGATAAAAACCATAATTCAAGTCCGGCAATGAGGACTGCACTGGAAGCTTTAAATATTGCTTATGTTTATCAAACAGATTTTCCAACGGATTTGAGTTTATATCAATCTGTATTTGTTTGTTTAGGTGTGTACTCAAACAACCATCAGCTTACAACTACCGAAGGGCAATTATTAGCAGATTTCTTAAACAGCGGCGGAATGCTTTATATGGAAGGCGGCGATACCTGGTATTATGATCCACAGACAGCAGTACATGCTATGTTTAATATTGTGGGAACTGGTGATGGAAGCAGTGATCTCGGAACAATTTTAGGACAAGCAGGTACCTTTACTGAAGGAATGACATTTACTTACAGTGGTGATAATAATTGGATTGATCGATTAAATAATGTTGCTCCTGCTCAGGTAATATTTAGAAATCAAAGCCCAAGTTATGCGTGTGCAGTTGCTTATGAAAATAACACCTATAAAACTATCGGCGCTTCTTTTGAATTTGGCGGATTGACTGATTCTCCAAATGAAGCAACTAAGAAAGCACTGATGGGAAAATACACTGATTTCTTTGGACTTGGAATAATACCGGTGGAATTAGTTTCATTTGAAGCAACTGTTGAAGAGCAGTTGATAAGATTAACCTGGGAAACAGCAACTGAGCTAAACAATTCAGGATTTGATGTTGAAAGAAGCAGCGATGGAAAAGTATTTGGGAAAATCGGATTTATAAAAGGAATAGGTACGACAACTGATAAACATCAATATTCTTATATTGATGGAGGATTAACTGGTAAAGGGAAGTATTACTACAGACTTAAACAATTAGACTTTGATGGCAAGGAAAGTTATTCAAGTGTTATTGAAGTTGATTACTCTGCTATTCCTTCATCATTTAGTTTATCTCAGAATTATCCGAATCCGTTTAATCCGACGACGACAGTCCAGTTCGGAATTCCAAAGGAAGTAAAAGTAACTCTTAAAGTTTATGATGCTTTAGGAAGCGAAGTTGAAACTATCTACGATAAAGTTCTTGAACCTGGTTATTATAAACATCAATGGGAAGGTACTAAATATGCCAGTGGTGTTTATTTCTTAAGATTACAAGCTGGTAATTTTACAGCATCCAAAAAAATGATGCTGCTCAAGTAAGAATAATCTTTTTGTGCTATTGTAATCCCTCTGGTTAGTAATTAATCAGAGGGATTCTTTTTAATACTTTATCATAGAAATTCAGACTTTCAAATATTTGTCTTAAACAAATGTAAAATTGTATTTCGTTTATCTTCTCAAATATTTTTAATTTAAGCCGGCGCTTAATTCTTAGGAAGGAGTATAAGATGAAGCTATCAAATACATTTCTTTTTACTGTTCTTTTTTTATCTCAGTTTTTAATTCCAGTTTTTACTTTTTCACAAATTCCTGATACAGTTTGGACAAAAACTTTCGGCGGAAGTAATATTGATGTGGGATATTGTGTTCAGCAGACATCGGACAGCGGGTATATAATTACCGGATACACACGCTCTTATGGAAGTATGAGCGGTAGAAATGTGCTGCTGATTAAAACTGATAAAAGCGGAAATCAGGAATGGATTAATGCTTATGGGGGCAACAATGATGATGAAGGATATTCGGTGCAACAAACTACTGATGGCGGATTTATTATTGCCGGATATACCAAATCATACGGAGCTGGTGCAAATGATGTCTATCTTGTTAAAACTGACTATTCAGGAAATCAATTGTGGGACAAAGTATTTGGCGGCACACAGGATGATCTGGCTTTCTCAGTTCTTCAAACAAGTGATGGTGGTTTTCTTATAACCGGTTCTTCTTTTTCGTTTGGTACTGGCGGTGATATGTTGATGATAAAAACTAATTCAAATGGTAATTTGATCTGGCAAAAAACTTTTGGTGGTATAAGTTCAGATGGTGCGATGAATGTAGCACATACTATGGATAATGGGTTTATTATTACAGGTTGGACTTTTTCGTTTGGTCCTGGTGCTGTTGGAAATGCATTTCTAGTTAAAACAGACTCACTTGGAAATCAACAATGGTATAATTACTTCGGAGGGAATGATGCAGATCGTGGTTATAGTGTTCAACAAACCACAGATGGCGGATATATTCTAACTGGTTATACAGGCTCTTTTGGTGCTGGGCTTTATGATGTACTATTAGTTAAAACTGATAGTTTAGGAAATCAGCAGTGGATAAAAACTTTTGGCGGATCTGGCAGAGATTATAGTAATTCAATTCAACAGACAGCAGATGGCGGCTTTATTATTCTTGGATATACTTTGTCTTTTGGTGCGGGCGGAGATGATTTCTATCTTATTAAAACTGATGTGAACGGCAATACTGAATGGTTTAAAACTCTTGGAGGGGTTTATTCAGATGTCGGATATTTTGTAAGACAAACAAACGATGGAGGACTAATTCTGGTTGGTCATACTTTATCATTTGGAGCAGGAATCCATGATGTTTGGTTAATAAAAATGGAAAATATAATTCCTGTGGAATTAATTTCTTTTTATGCTTCTGTTTATGAAAATAATGTTGAATTGAGTTGGACAACAGCAGCAGAAACGAATAACAACGGATTTGAAATACAAAGATCACAAGACCACAAAAATGATAAATCACTTGAATGGGAAATCGTTGGTTTTATTCCAGGTTTTGGCACAACCACTGAACCAAAATCTTATTCCTTTACTGATGAAGATGTTTTATCTGGAAAATATAAATACAGATTAAAACAAATGGACTTCGATGGAAGTTTTGTGTTTTCAGATATTATCGATGTTTCTGTCAATGCAGTAACAGGATATTTATTAGAACAAAATTATCCTAATCCTTTTAATCCAACTACAGAAATAAAATTTACAATTCCCAGTGTCACCCTGAGCGAAGTCGAAGAGTGTTTAGTTACATTAAGAGTTTATGATGTTTTAGGAAACGAAGTTGCAACACTTGTTGATGAAGAAAAGCCCGCAGGGTATTATTCAGTTTCATTTAATGCTATTGGTTTATCCAGCGGAGTTTATTTTTATCAATTGAGTGCAGGTGATTTTTTTGAGACAAAAAAAATGGTGTTGTTAAGATAGACTAAAGATATAATCACTTGAATACTTAATATTTTAACTACTGCTCCTTTTTAATCTATAGCTAAAGTTTGATCACGCTTCGACAGACGAATCGTGAAAAATTAAACTTATTACATCCTGAGCGGAGTCGAAGACTGATACTAATTATACTCATCTTAAATTCACGTTTCGACTTTGCTCAATGTGATTCTGGGTTTTACTTTTTCTTTATTGTTCACACTTCGATAAACTAAGTGTAACAGTTTCTCTTTGCCATCCTGAGCACAGTCGAAGGGTGACACCTGCTTAATTTGCAATGACTTTAACAGGAATTATCAGAACCTTATGTAATAGTACTATTTTATAATTAAAGATTTAAAAGTTCTATCATTTTTAATTAGGCTGCTAAACTTTTTAAGTTTTTATACGACAATAGTATGGATAATTATATGGTTTTATCTTGTTAAAAAGAATTTTAATAACATTAGGTTTACTTTTATTTTGTTCAAATAATTATTTAGCACAAAATCAAAAAAAAATTGAACAGCCATCATTATTTGAAGTAAAAGAAGATAGTCAAAAAGTTAACATCTTAAACGATGTAGCAAGTAGATTTATCGGTCAAAACCTAGATTCTGCTTTTTTATTTGCTAAACAAGCCTTAGACCTATCTCAAAAAATAAGCTATTTGAAAGGTATCATGGATGCTTATATAACAATGGGCATATACTATGATTTAAAAAACGATACAACAAAAGCTTTAGCATATTTTAAAAATTCACTTGAACTGGCAAAAGAGAATAATTATCCAAATGAAATTGGAAATGCATATTACTATTTGGCTACACACTATAATCTCAGGCAGCAGCATCTTATAGCAGCTTCGTACTACGATAAGGCACCCAAATATTTTGAGGAAGCAAAAAACTTTAAAATGAAAGGCAATGCTTTGCTTCTTTATGGATCTGCTGCTTATTATGCAAATAAGATTCTGCTTTCAACAGATGCAACAAAAGAGGCTATAAAAATTTTCACAGAATTAAAAGACTCACTTGCCATATCAAATGCCTTAATTAACCTTGCAATAACTTACATTGCCATAAAAGAATACAACAAAGCTAATCAATACTTATTTGAAGCATGGGATTATCTAAAGAATGTTAACAACGATGTTACAAAATGGATTATATCGTATGATATTGCTAATAATTATGAACAAGAAAAAGATTACTCAAATGCTTTACGATACTATCAGCAAGCATTATACTATGCTAAAAAAACAAAGAATAAGTCATATCTTGGCAGCAGTTATACTGGCTTAGCAAGTGTATATTATTATACCAAGAATTATGATGCAGCATTAAAAAATATAGAAACAGCTCTTACTTATAGAGAAGAAAGAAGTGAGTTCTTATTCTCTGCTGTAGCTACTACTGTTGCGGCACGAATTTACTCTCATTTTAACAGATTGGATGAGGCAATAAAATATGCAAATCTTTGCTTGGAGATTGCTAGTAAACCTGAGAATGTTCTGTTCAGAGTAGAGGCTTATGAAGTTCTTTCTGATATTTACGAAAAGAAGGGTAACTATCCAAAAAGTTTAGAATATTACAAAATATTTAAAGCCGCAAACGACAGCATTTATAATAAATCGGTTGTTACTCAACTTTCTGAGTTCCAGACAATGTATGAAACTGAAAAGAAAGTTCACCAAAACGCAATACTTAAAAAGCAGAAAGAACTGACAGAGGAAACAGTTAAACGCCAGTATTTGTTTATTTATTTTATTAGTGGCGGGTTAGTGTTGTTAGTAGCTGTTGTGTTGCTGTTGATTTATTTGTACTCAAATAAAAAGAAAACAAATAAAATCCTAATCCAGCAAAAACAGGAAATAGAAAAATTAGCTGATAAACTAACAGAATTAAATGCAACAAAAGATAAATTCTTTTCGATTATCGCTCACGATTTGAAAAATCCTTTTCACACTTTAATTTCACTAAGCTCTATTTTTTTGGATCAGGAAATTGATATACCTGAGGATACTAAAAAAGAGTTTTTAGTTAAAATAGCTCAGACTACAAGAAGCACTTATGAACTTCTCGAAAATTTATTACAATGGTCACGAACTCAAACTGGAAAAATTCAATTTGTCCCTGAGACGATAAATTTGTTTGAAATAGTTGAAACGAATATATCTTTACTGAATAACCTGGCTGAAGATAAGCATATTACTCTTGATGTTTTCGTTGATCATAATATAAAAGTAATTGCAGACAGGAATATGTTAGTTACAGTTTACAGAAATTTAATGGGGAATGCTATCAAATTTTCTTACCAAAATAGTAAAGTAATTGTCAGAGCAGAGGAACTTAATGAATATATTGTAATGAGTGTGAAAGACTATGGAATCGGTATTGAAGATAAGAATAAAAGCAAGATGTTTAATTTAGGAAAAACACCAGTTTCTGTTGGAACAAAAGATGAGAAGGGTACAGGGTTAGGTTTAATACTATGTAAGGAATTTATAGATATGCAAAAAGGGAAAATTTGGTTTGAGAGTGTGCCCAATGAAGGGACAACTTTCTTCATAACTATTCCAAAGTATAATTGTAATTAACATTGAGTAAAGCACTTTTCTTTATTTTTGTTTGCTTTCATAAAATCTAAAAAGACTATTCAACCATCATTTATCAATTGGTTTTATTTCGTTAAAATCATTTTTTTAGCTTGAATAAAGGAACCAGCCTGAAATTTGTATATGTAAATTCCGCTCGATATTCCTGAAGCATTGAAATCAACTTCATAACTTCCGGCAGTTTGTTCTTCATTAACCAATCTCGCAACCTCGTTTCCAAGAACATCGTAAACTTTGATTGATACAAGTTGTTTGCTGCTTATAGCATATTGTATTCTGGTAGATGGGTTAAAAGGATTTGGATAATTCTGTGATAACATAAAAGCTGATGGCTGATGTAGTTTATCAGTAATGTTTACTGTATTATCTTTTCCGATTCCAGTTAAATGGATTTGTTGATTACCTGTATTTGAAAATACATCAAGTGATGCGAAAAAAGTCTTAATGCTGTCCGGTGAAAAATTTACAGCAAACTTTTTTACAGAGTACGGATCAATATTTGTAATTGGGTCAGAAACATAAAATCTTTGATCAGAAATATTTATCGAATCAATAATCAGTACTGCGCTTCCTGTATTAATCAGATATATATATTTTGCTGTTGTTTGATTAATCAATGTTGAATCAAAGAGCAGGGAGAATGGTAATATATCAAGCGCTGCAGCAGTTGGTCTTATATTATTTGTAGCGAAGCTATATATTCTGTCCGCAAATTCCGGGTGATCTATAAACGGATTTCTTTTAAGCTGATAACTTGCAATTGCATTATTACGATTTGATTCAACAATACCAACCGTATCAAGTTTATTCCATTCTCTGAAAACATTTTCTTGTATCTGTGTAAAGAAATCTCCATAATTAACCGGATAACGGATAATGAAGTAAAACATTGATCTGCTGACATCTCCTTTATGAACATCTCTTGGTTCAAACACAGTCTGATTTAAATAGTTTTTACCAAGCTTACTTCCAGCTGAATCCCAAGTAATGTTAGAAACAACTTTTCCAAAAGGAAAATTTGCACGAACTGAATTTGCAGGATTATCAGTTGGGAACAGATGAAAAAGATCAGATTTCATAGGTTCGTTATCCCCAAAGTTTGATTGAGGCCAGGTGTGTTCGGTATTAAAGTTATAATTGCTCTGTGCATTTGTTCTGCTGGTATAACCAACTGCTTTTCTGCCGGTATAAACACATTCCAGAGTATTCTGAGAAGCTCCTTGTCCATTAACTTTCTGATTATCAATTTCCATAAACATTTTATCTCGGGCTAAATTATACCCCAATGATGTATGATTTATAACCAAACTATTTAATGCATTTTTCAATTCAATATCAAATTTGTTGAATGTAGCATTATCATAAATATCACCATATTTAGCTGTGCCAGTCACATCAATAGCAGCGCCTATAGTGCTGTCAGCACTTGTAATCAAAACCACATCATCATCAACAACATTTTGATTCGGGTGATATTTAATCCAGACAATAATGCTATCCTCAGAAGGTATTGATAATAAAGTATCTGATAAAGTATAGATTGTTTTCAGATTGTTTAAACTGACGGTTACAGGATAATCGTTGTAATTGATAACATAAAAAGATGTGCTGTCTGCAGTTGAAACAGTAACTTGCGAAAAGACAATTGCTTCAGGATTTACATAGACTTGAGAACAAATGTTTACACTAACGATAACAGTAATCAACAAGATTTTTTTAATCATATTTCTCTATTCAATTGTTGTAAAGGATATCTCTATTTGATTTAAATATTTCCTTCAAGATAAGCTTTACGTTTCTTCTCAGGAAATTTTTCTATTGCATAACGAAGCATTGTTCTTGGCATATCTTTATAATATTTCTTCAAAAATTCTTCTTCAGCAGCTAAATCTCTTTTTCCAACCTCTCTCAGCATCCATCCGGCAGCTTTATGTATCAGATCGTGTTTATCATTAAGTAAAATTTCACAAATATTTAAAGTGTCTTCAAAAAAGTGATTGCGGATAAATGTAAAAGTAGATAAAACAGCTATCCTTTTTTCCCAAAGATCTTTTGAAAGTGCAAATTTATATAACAAGCTTTTCTCTTTATCCAACAAGTGTTCTCCAATAATTTGCGGAGCAGAAAGGTCAACAAGATCCCAGTTGTTTATTCCTTTTCTGTTTTTAAGATAAAAATTAAAAACCAGTTTTCTCTTTTTCTCATCACCATTCTTATACTGATCAACAAGAATAAAAGCAGCAATCAATCTTTCTTCATGAATTTTGGAATTGATAAGTGATTTCAAGTCAGTAAATGATAAATCCCTGAATTGTTTTGCAATGGTTCGCTGAATAGGTACTTTTATTCCATAAAAAATATCACCTTCGCCATACTCTCCTTTTGCTGTTTTAAAAAACTTTTGAAGAATAACAGCCTGTTTAGGGTTTGCCTGTTTTTTTATTGTCCGTCTAATTTCTAACAAATTCATTTACAGTTTCACTCTTTAATTGAAATAGGAATAAAATTACTTTAAAACTTTTTTGATCCAATCTAACATTGTCTGTAATGCTAAAGGAGAAATCGTTTCTTCAATTTGCCCATACTCTGATATTTTTCCTGTTTCAGAGGTTTGAAACAAATGATTCAATCCTTTTAACTCTATTACTTCAAAATTCCTATTGCCTCCTTTTTCAAGAGCTTTTTTAATTGCTGATAAATTTTCTTTTGGTGGAACCTGTAAATCATTTTCTCCGTTTATTGCAAGAACCGGACAATTTACTTTTTCCAGAACAGAAGCTGGATCATGGTTTAAAAAATATTTAAACCAAGGACTTGTTAAAATATTAGTCTGCATATTAATATAAGTCTCAGAATCACCGAGCTTAGCTTTCTCATCATCAGTTAGTGATTGATATTCTATACTTAATTTATCTCTGAGTTCTTTTTCTAAATTATCTTTAGAGCTGTTTTTCAGAATCGAAAAAACTTCCTGCTGGGCTTTTAATGTTTTCTGGATTTCATCTTCGCTTGCTCCTTCACTTCGCATAATTAATTCATTCTGAAGTGCCAGAATAGAATAACCTGAAACGCCAGGGCCAGCCATCAGTATAATGAAAGAAATATCATTACTTTGCACTGCTGCTAATGGTGCGATTAATCCACCCTCGCTGTGTCCTATCAATCCAATTTTAGTCTTATCAATTTCTTTTCTTTCTTTAAGAAAATTTACTCCTGCTAAAACATCTTTTGCAAAGTCTTCGGTGGTTGAATTTTCTTGCTTTCCAGTTGATTGTCCGACACCGCGGTCATCAAACCTTAAAACTGCAATTCCATTTCTAGTCAGATAATCAGCAATAACTAAGAATGGTTTATGATTAAATATCTCTTCATCTCGATTCTGTCCGCCTGAGCCAGTGATTAAAATAACAGCAGGAAATAAATTACCATTCTTAGGAAAAGTTAATGTGCCTGCAAGAACTACATTGTCAACTTCATTTTCAAATAGTACATCTTCTGTATTATACGGGAAAGGCTCCCTCGGTTCTTGTGGTCTTTTGGGCATTTCAATTTTTTCAGTTTTCGTTACCTTAAGATCCATATTCATTCCACCCTGACTCCATTTACCATCTATCTTTTTTTCTTCAAAGATTATTTTACCTTTATAGGTACCTTTTATAACCGGAATGTTAATAAATATAGAATCTTCTTTTATTATAGTGCTTTCAGTTTGTATTCCAAATGCTTGTTGATCAGGACTATCAAGCGTGGTAGTGTATATTCCGTTTGAATCAACTTTCAGGTTAAATACAATTGTTAAGGTTGCTGAATTTGGAAGTTCAAGTTTACCGCTCCAAATTCCGCTAAGATTCTGTTGTGCAAGTGCTTGTAATGACAAAAAAATAAATAAGAATGTTTTTATTAAATATTTCATAAAACTATAACGGTTTTTATTAAAAAAATTTTTTGATTATCCATATAATTAAAGATACAAGTATGCTTAATATAATCATTGATGTGATTGGGAAGAATAGTTTAAAACTTGGCTTATCAACTATAATATCACCTGGCAATTTGCCAAATGGCAATTTTGAGATCCACTGCCAGGTTAATCCGACAAAAACAATTACTACTCCGATAATTATTATTATTTTTTGAATGTTATTCATTTTCTGAAAGCATTAAAAAGAAATCCTCTAAAACATTATTATATCCGAAAGCGAGTTTTGTACTGCGAATTCTTGACAGATCAAAATACTCAATTCTTTGTCCTTCCCTCAAATTAATTTCAACTGGATTTAAGTCAATTCTTTTCCAGAAGATAAAATCGGTAAGATTATTTGAGGTATATATTTTAAATAAATCTATATCACCAAGATCAGCAATTCCAAGTTCCTCAAACATTTCTCTTCTTACAGTAAATTCAGGGCTCTCATTTTGTTCAACTTTTCCACCTGGAATATCCCACATATTTGGGAATGGGATATCAGCTTTATCATCACGTAATATCATTAAGACGTTATTATCGTTATTAAGAAGTATTATTCCTGCTCCTTGCATAAAACACTTTTACTTTAACTTAAATATTTTGAAAGTAAAAATATAATTGTTTTGTATTTGAAAGAAGCAAATAGATAAGCGGTAATCATTAATAACTTACACTAAGTTTATAATTTACCAATTAAAGTATTTTCTTTATTGAAGTACTGAATCATAGATAATTTGTTTGAACAGAATTAAATTATTTTAAGGAAAGATAGGGATAATGATTATCAATATAATAATTGCATATAGGCAATTAGATGACTGAAATTAAATCTGATAAGATAGGAGAATCTGTTATTGCTCTTTCGTTTGGTTAATAATATTTGTCAGCTCACTTTTACCAAAGGGTTTTACAAGAAACTTTGATGCACCGGCTTGATAGAACTCTTTGATCTTCTCTTCAATAAATTCGCTTGAGATAATTATAATTGGTCGCTTAAACGGATCGTGTCTTTTAATATCTTTACAAATTAAGATTCCCTGCTGCCAGTAATTTTTATCAACATCAAAAATAAAATGGCTAAATGAACTATCCTGTACATATTCGAGTTTAAAATCTCTGATCGTATGATGCGACAATGTAAAAGAATTTTTTAAAAATGCCTTAATAAGCTGATAAGTCTCACCACTGTTATCAATCATTAATATTTTATTTGATTTTGCTGATTGGTCTGTCTCAATAAAAGTAGTAAGATACTTCGACTGATTTAACGGAAGCGTAAATGTAAAAGTTGAACCAACGCCTTTGATACTATCCACAAGCAATGATCCGCCGAGTTTCTCAATATATCTTTTTGTAAGTGCAAGCCCCAATCCATTGCCCTCATAATTTCTGCCTACATTAAGATCTTCCTGGCTAAATGGCTGATAAAGATGATCCAGATATTTTGTTGAAATTCCAATACCGGTATCTCTTACTTTGCATACAGCAAGATTCTTTTCTTCAAGAAGATTTACCTCAACCTCTACATATCCCTGATGTGTAAACTTAACTGCATTACTTATAAGATTGTTCAAAGCATTTTCCACACATTGAATATCTGCATCAACGAATATCTTTTTATGTGAAAAATTAGTTCTCAGATCCAGATTTTTTTCTACAGCAAGTTTTTTATGATTAGGGATGCAATTCTGAATTATACTAACGAGATCCACTGTTTCAATATTAAGTGAAAAATTTCCTGCTTCAATCTGTGCAAATTCCAGCATTTGTGTTATACCTTTAAATAATCTTTCACTTCCGCTGTGAAGATTATCAAGATATATTTTATCTTCTGCATTAATTTTATCGCTAAGGTTTTCTTTAATTAAAGATGAGTAACCGAGTATAATATTTAAGGGTGTTCTCAACTCGTGAGACAAAACATTTAAAAAAGTATTTTTTAATCTTTCTGCCTCAAAGTTAGCATCGCGGGCTTTTTTAACTTCTTCTTCAGTTAAAAGCATTTCAGTTTGATCTTCGTGATACATTACAATATAAAGATCATCTTCATACTTGATTGTGAATACATTTGTTCTTAAAATCGGCACAGCATAATCGCGGGCACGAAGAAGAGAATCTTCAAAATAGTCTATAGTGGTATATGATTTTCCATTAATAACTTCGAATACCCGGTCTAATATTTTGTTTGCCTTTAATACACTATCATTAAAAATTGAGTATTCAACTAATTCATCGAGATGATAGCCCCATAAAATTGTAAATGCTTCATTTACATAAACGATCTTACCGCTTTGTTCAAATACCTGAACGGGAAAGCGGACTTTGTCATACAACAAACTAACATATTTAAAAAAATCTGTTATAACCATTACACTGCTACTGGTAGTGAAATTTCTAATTTTGTGCCAATCATTGAATCTAAAAGTTTAATCTGACCTTTATGTCTATCTACAATATTTTTGCACAAAAACAAACCATAACTGTTGTCTTTTGGAGCAAATGATTGAAAAAGATTTTTTCTTATTTCATCAGGAATGCCCGGTCCATTATCATCAATTATTATATAAATAAACTTTTCATCAGCATTAGATTGAATACTTATTGTTGCATCTTTCTTTGCATTTACAGAATTAGTAAATAAATGAACTAACAAATGCTGTATCTGCTCTGAATCATAACTGCATACAGGAATATTATTAAGCTGGGTTTTAAAAGTTACAAACTGAAATTTCTTCATCGGAGAAATATATTTGATAACAGATTGTATGGTTTTATTCAAATCACCGCTGTCTTTATTTAGATTCATTGCTGCAGTTTCCATCAACACCTGAGCGTATTTCTGAATCCTTCTTATACTATCAATAGCAACTTTTGATTTCAATTTCAGTCTATCAAAAAACAGTGACTCTCTGTTGCTTCGTTTATCTCCAATATCAGTTTTAAGCTTTTCGATTAGACGAAGTAAACTTTCATTTTCTAGCAAAGCTAAATGTACTAATCCTTGTAATGATTGACCGATTTCTGAGTCAATACCAGCCTTCAGAGCTTTTCTTTCAGCCTGAATCAGTTGATTATTTGCCTCCTGAAGAGCAGCATTTGAAATTAATTGGCTCTGATAAAGTTGTGCGTTACGAATTGCAGCCGCAGCCTGTCCGGCTAAGATTTCAAAAGTATTTGTAATATCTTTTTCTTTAATTCTATGGAGTCTTTTACTATCAACATATATTACCCCTATTTTATTTCCATCAGAAATTAATGGCGAACATAAAATTGTCTGAAGGTCTAATCTTAAAATGCTTTTACTTGATTCAAGAGTAAGATCACTCTGAGCGCCTTCGATAAAACGTGATTGACCGTTATAAAAAACATCTTCAACAACCGAATTGCTTATATGAAATAGATTTTCCGGAAGCTCTTTGCCATTTGAATCAAGTCCTAATTTAAAATCAAGTTTTCCTAAATTGCCTTTTAATACAATAAATCCTCTTTCAGAATTAGTTAACCTGATTGCATTTTTAAGAACAAGTTCAAGAACATCATCTAAAATTAAAGTTCGATTAATACTGTTAAGTATATTCAGAATTACTTCAAGATTTTTAGTTTTTTCAGATCCAGATTCGGCATCCAGAGTTGATTTTAAACCACTATCAATATTCTTTTTAAATTCCGAAAACTTCATTTCTTGAGATATTTTAGATTATTAACAGATAAAAGCTACAAATATTATACCGCTTAATTAAATTATTAAAGTAATATAATCAAAGTTAGTAAGTAAAAAGTACAGTTAAAACTGTTAATCTTTTAGCAATTTAAACGAAATAAACCATTCGTGATCATTGCCGCCATTCCACCAGGCTTTAGCAATTCCAGCTGAAAAAGTTGTCTCAAGATTGTACCAATGCTGCAAAACAAAATTTATTTGAGCACCTGCATCAATTGCCTTTTCTACAAACCTTGAGTCTGAATATAGACCCTGCGAAAACACTGATAGATTAATATTTTTTAAATCAATACCAAATAAAGATGCACCGGGAATTCTGATAGGAGGCAGAGAATTTGAAATCATAATTTTAACAAATTTATCTGCAACAATATTATAAATAGGAACACCAGGAAATCTGAACATCTTAGTGTATTGCTTTACAGGTTCATTTTCAATCGCACGGTTTCCAAATCCACCAAAATAAAATTTTGTTTCTGGAATTACTTCTTTTTCAAAATGATAGCCGCCAGCAATTTTAAATTGCAAAACATTATGATCAAAAAGCATAATAAAATATTTATCCCATTCACCCATAATCTGTCCAGAGTATTTGGGATTATCCGGGTCAGAGGTATAACCAAGTACTGATAATCTAATCCAGTCACCAGATTCCCATTCAATACTTCCAATGGTTTTTCGGAGATCTTTAATATCAAGTTCCGATTTTAAGATTAAATAATCCGGTATGCTTACTTCGGTCTGATTATCGTTTATGTATTTAATATCTTTATAAAGTGATAATTCAGTAGAGTGTTTTATTTTTAATGGATTGTCATAGACCAAAAAATAATTATATCCTAAAGCAAATCTGCTTCCTAACATCCCGCGCTTTCTTTTATTAAACAGATCATAAAAATCGGTTGCATTATGTTCTGCAGCAATAATAAGTTTTTGGTGGAAAGAATATTTTAATCTTAGATGATATTTTATATCATTGGTAGTTTCCTTAAATGGAGATATACCTGCATCTAAAGTTAAATCATGTGTTAATAACGGATCATTAAACTGCGAATAAAAACCGAGAACAATCCTTGATTGAAAACCTGAAATAGTCGGAATAAATGTTTTTAAAGATATACTGTTAAAAGAACCGTAAGAATCTTCTTTGCTAATATTGATAGAGTCAGCAATTTCCTTTGCTGATTTCAAATTCCATTTCAGTAGTTCAGAAGATTTATTTAGTATCCTTTGCCCAAAATATTGAATTGCAGGTAAGCGCTCAGTCTTTTGGATTTTGAAAACAACCGGAATAAAACCATTTGTTGTGAATTCAAATGCTAAAAGGCTATCAGAACTGATTTCGATTGGCCGGAATAAACCCTGAATTGTATGTGTCAGCGGTATAATTTCTTCAGTAGATATATCGTATCGGTAAATATTTGCAACACCATTAACATAAGCATTCCAGTATAAATAATTTCCATCCAAAGACCACGATGGATTTTCAGGTGTGCCGTTAGAACTTATTGGTTTAAAGGTTATAGGATTCCCTTTATCAATATCTCTTATATCAGCAATAGTAATACTCTGCTGACCGTTACTAAAATGCATCGTTGCTGCTAATAAATCTCCTTTTCTGTTTATTGATAAGTCTTGTAATTCGTCACCGACTAAAAAAGCAGAAAGAGATTGAGCTTCTGTGTAAGGATACTTTGATCTTATCAGAACTGCTTTACCGCTTTGATGTTGAACACCCCATAATTCATGTTTTTCAGGCGAAATAGTTAAACTGCCGATGCGGATATTCTCAAAAAGTAACTTTTCTTTTTTTGAATTGAAATCATACATTAACAAATCTCTAAACAACTGATTATTATTTGTTGTATAAAACATCTGCTTATATGCTTCATCATAAGCAATGGATGCAACTTGTATGATACTCGGAGTAGGAAGAGTAATCAGCTGCTCATATAAATTTGTCTTAAGATCAAATTTAGTAATCTGAGCTAGATTACTTGGTTTGTGATATCCAAAAAATAGTGTTTTGCTTTTGGAGTCAAAGTTAGGTTTTGTAATCCATCCAAAAGTTTCTTCAGTCAGTTTTTTAATTTGTGTTTGAGGAGCAGTTTTTAATGTTAAGATATTTTGATTTTGAAAATCAGTTTCATCTTTTATAAACTCATTCCACTCATCGTCAAATTCTAATCCGTATATTTTTTCAAATTTAGAAAGAAGTGATGGATAAAAATCATCTGATTCAAGCGAGAACCATTCTATAAGTTTTTCAACACCATATTTATCAACTAGATGTCCAACAAATCTGGTTCCGTACAGATAAAGTATATTTTCAAGAAACATTGAAGTATGAGAAGTATAGTTTTCTATTTCATTATCTGATGCAAAGTTTAATCCTTCATTAACAAGAGTTCTGAAATACATTTCATCAAAACTGCCAAGCATTCTGCCATAGCCGCCGCTAAACCAGGTTTCAATAAAAACAGCAATAGCCTCCTGAAACCATCTGGGTGTATATCTATTATGATTTGTAAGCAGACTGTAGAATATACTCAATGGTTGATTTCTTTCGGGTAATACTTTACCAAATATGCTTCGTAAAGATGATTCAAATCCGCCTGCCATATCATTAACAACAATGTGCACTAATTCATGACTTAATAACCATTGAAATCTTTCTGAATATGGAATCGCTTCATAACCAGTTTCCAATGGTTCAATTTCAATACGAACATAGTTTTCCGGTATTGTTGTTGTACCGCCAAATCCATAATCACTTACATCGTATGTATTGATAATAATTTTTTCTTTAGGCTTATAATTGAAAATTTTCATTAACTGCCTTAAAGAATTTTCTGCTGAATTCAGCAAATGGTTTACCAAATGAGAATGAGAATCTCTATAAATGACCTTGAAGTGTTCACTTTCCTTCACGTACCAGTCTCCAAAATCCCTTTCAGAAATTCTGATTACTAGTTCATTGTCGTTATCACCTTTAAAAACTTCAGTAATAGTTTCCTCTTCATTGAGATAAAAAATCAGTTCGGAAAATTGTTCTAAAGATTTCATTTCGATCTTGTCAAGAATGTCCTGAGCAGGGGAGTCAAGGATAGAATCATTAACACCGATAACATCCCAAAGGATCAAATGCAGGTTTTGTGACCGGTAAAAATTATAATAATTAGTTATTTCTCCCGAAAAAAATAACTTAACTTTTACAGCGTCATCTTCAGATTCAACTTCCAGCTTTAAGATTTTAAGTACCGGACTTGTGTCAAATTTTTGTTCCTGAATTTTCTCAATTACTTTTATCCTATTCGGTGCTAATTGAACAAGCTGCTTATCCCATATTAAATTAATTAATTCAATGGCAGAGAGTGAAGAAATAAACACATAGTTATTTTTCAAGTATGGTGCATTTGGTAATTGATATATCTTTTTAGTTTTTAGCTGGCTATCCAGAATATTTACAAAGGAATTTTGAATTGTTATTCTAAAAGATTGGTCAGAAAATTTAACATCCAGATTTCTTTTATCTTCAGAAAACTCAAATGGAATATCTATTTTCTTCAACAAATCATTTAATGATAAATAGATAATTCCAGAGTGATTTTCCGCATTAATCAGCTCGTACTTATCTTTAATTATAATTGCAATTTTAGTATCAACTTGAGGATAGGCTATAAAAGTTAAAACAACAGCAAGAAGAAGGTGAAAAATTTTCATGAAATTGTCTGAATAAAAATTAAAATATTTTTATATGTGAAAATAAAAAAAAAGCCTTCAAATAATTGAAGGCTTAAAAAATTATCTGCAGATAAATTTTTATCTGACAAACATATATCTTGCGCCAAGCTCATCCAACTGGGAACCTGATCTGAC